>CAYLNM010000128.1:0-12702 GCA_964385045.1 uncultured Isosphaeraceae bacterium | reverse complement strand
CGGCCGTGGCCAGGCGGGGCGGTCAGGAGGTCGTCGGGCGGGGTCGTCGGGCGGGGTTCGTCGGGCGGGGTCGTCAGGCGGCGGCCCGGCCCGCCTGGCGAGCCGAGAACAGGATCCAGATGCGGCCGAAGCTCGTGTCGCAGGCGACCTGCTTCGTGCCGTCCTCGATCCGCGAGGACGCGGGGCCGGTGTCCACCGTCGGCGGCGAGATCTTGACGTACTCGCCGCTGATGCTGGACTTGGCCCGCCCGATGATGACGTTGCAGAGCTCGCCGACCCCGTCGCCGAAGATCGCGTCCGGCACGTCGCCGAGTCCGGTGTACTTGCCGACGATGGCCCGGGCCGCCTCGCGCGGGAACCGCACCTTCACGTCGCCGACCATCGCGCCGTCGAAGGTGATGGTGCCGATCACGTCCGACGCGTCGAACTGCTCCGGGTCCACGGATCCGACCGTGACCTCGTCGCTCAGATGATCCACGAAGAGCGTGTGGACGCCCATCATGAACGCGCGGATGAGCTGTTCCTCGGCGGTGAGCGTGCGACCCGTACCGGATGCCATGGCGGTGTCCTCGACGTGTTGATCGTGAGGGCGGGCCACGGCCCGCCGGAACGGAAGATCGGGCTCAGCCCTTCTTGACCTTCTTGCGGACCTTCTTCTTCGCGCCGCCCCCGCCGCCGCCGAGCCCCATGGCCTTGTTGACGCCGCCGATGAGCGACTCCGCCGTCACCGGCTTGAGGACGTAGCCGTTCGCTCCGGCCTTGATGGCGGCCATGATCGAGGACTTCTCGGCCTCGGTGGTGCACATCACGACCTTGACGTCCTTGAGGCCGGGCCGCTTGCGGATCGCCTTGAGGCAGTCGATGCCGTTCATGACCGGCATGTTCCAGTCCAGCACCACGCACTCGACGTCGGGCTGGGCATCGAGCACCGAGAGCGCGACGGCACCGTCGGGCGCCTCGAGCACCTGATGGCCCTCGCCCTCGAGGGTCTGCTTCACGATGAGGCGGGCGGTGGCGGAGTCGTCGACACTGAGGATCTTCATGGTCCTCTGAGCTCCGGGTGGGAGGTTCATCGACGCATCGGCGGTCCCGGGGCCCCGCTGGACCGCCGTCGACCGCCCGGGGCCTCCGGGAGCCGCGCCGCTGCGGTCTGCGCGGCGCGGTCCGGATAAGTCGGCCCCCGGCCCGCATCGCCCGACCCGTGAAGGCGGAAAACCGCGTGCCGCCCTTCAGCCCGGGCGTCGCCGCGACGACGCACGACGGGGATGACCCGCATCCGAACCACTGTCATCGAGTCACGAGGGGCGATCCTCTCCATGCGGCACCAGCTGGACGGCGAAGGCACGATCGTGATGAAGACCGACGGCGACGGTCACGTGGACGCCGCGCAGCTCCGCGAGTCCGCCATCGGGGCCCTCATGGACCACCCCGACGCCGGGATGACGATCGACCTGACCGGGGGCGGCCGGCTCGACGCGGCGACCCTCGCCGTGATCACCCAGTGCTGGCTCGCCACGAGCGAGCGGGAGCGGGACCTCACCGTGATCCCGGGCGACCCGGGCGACCGCCCCGTGCTCGAGCGGCTCGGGCTCGACGAGTTCTACCGCGTCGCGGACGCGGACTGAGAGGCGCAGGACCATGCCACTCGAATACGACGAGCTCATCGAGTCCTTCGTGGTGGAGGCGAGCGAGGCGGTCGCCGACCTCGAGGCCGACTTCCTCGCGATCGAGGAGGGCGGGGCCGACATCGACGACGAGCTCGTCGCCAAGGTGTTCCGCAACATCCACTCGATGAAGGGCACCGCGGGCTTCTGCGGACTCGAGCGGATCGGCGCCCTCGCCCACGAGATGGAGAACGTCCTCAACCTCATCCGCGGCAAGGAGCTCGTCCCCACCCCCGGCGTGGTCGAGGTGCTCCTCCGCGGGGCGGACCAGCTCACGAGCATGGTCCAGGACGTCCTCAACTCCAACGAGGTCGACACCGCCCAGCTCGAGCACGAGCTGCAGCTGATCGAGAAGCTCGGTCCCCCGGAGGATCGCGACGAGGACGCCCAGGCGGCCGCGGCCGCCGCGGCACCGGCGACCGGGGGCGGCGGCACGGGCGGTCCCACCGACTCCGGAGGCGGCGACGCCGACGACGAGGAGGAGTGGGAGGAGACCGAGGAGCTCTTCGCGATCGACGACGACGAGTCGGACGTCGACGTGCCCGCCGCCGACGGATCCGTCGCGTTCCTGCTCGTGCCCACCGCCCCGATGAACGAGCACCGGCGGGCCGGCCGCTCGATCTACGTCCTCGAGCTCGACCTGCTCGCCCAGGACGCGGAGCAGGATCGGCGCCCGGCGGACCTCGTCCGCTCGCTCGACGACCACGGCGCCATCATCCAGTCGTACGTGAGCCTCGGACCGATCCCGCCGGTGGAGACCGCGGACGCGGACGAGCTCGGCTTCGTCGTGCTCTACGCGACCGAGGTGTCGGAGGAGATGCTGCCGAGCGTCCTCATGGTGCCCGAGGACGCGGTCACGCTGGTGGCCGCCGGCGAGGGCGCCGAGGCGGAGACCGAGGCCGAGGCCGAAGCCGCCGCCGCCCCCGCCGCCGGGGCGGCGCCCGCGGAGGCGGCCGACGCCCCCGCGCCCGCGGCGAAGCCCGCCGCGGCCGCCGCGTCGCCGGCCGCCGGCACGCCCGCCGGCGACAAGCCCGCCGGCAAGGCGGGTCCGGCCGAGACGCCGCAGGCCCAGCAGTACCTCCGCGTGAGCGTGGGCAACCTCGACACGCTGATGAACCTCGCCGGCGAGCTGGTCCTCAGCCGGAACCAGCTGATCCAGGCCGCGGCCGCCGACGACGACGAGGAGGTCGGCGAGCCGGTGGACGCGATCGCCGCCCGCATCGACCGCATCACCAGCGAGCTGCAGGAAGCGATCATGCAGACGCGGATGCAGCCGGTGGGATCGGTGTTCAACAAGTTCCCCCGCATCGTCCGCGACCTCTCGGCGAAGCTCGAGAAGCAGATCGAGCTCGACATCCACGGCAAGGAGGTCGAGCTCGACAAGTCGATCATCGAGGCGATCGGCGATCCGCTGACGCACCTCATCCGCAATGCCTGCGACCACGGCGTCGAGACGCCCGACCGCCGCACCGCGGCCGGCAAGGGCCCGCAGGGCACCGTGACCCTCCGCGCCTTCCACCAGGCCGGCAAGGTGTTCATCACGATCGAGGACGACGGCAACGGGATCGACCCCGGTCGGATGCGACTCAAGGCGGTCGAGAAGGGCCTGATGACCGAGGAGCAGGCGGCGGAGCTGCCCGACTCCGAGGCCCAGAACCTGATCTTCCACGCCGGCTTCTCGACCGCCGAGCAGGTGACCGACGTCTCCGGCCGCGGCGTGGGGATGGACGTCGTCAGGACCAACATCGAGTCGCTCGGCGGCATGATCGAGATCGACTCCAAGCCCGGGGTCGGGTCGAAGTTCCAGATCCAGCTCCCGCTGACGCTCGCGATCATCCCGTCGCTGGTCATCTTCAACGACGGGAACCGCTACGCGATCCCGCAGACCAACATCAGCGAGCTGATCCGGGTCAAGCCGGAGGACGTGCACGACCGCATCGGCACCATCAACGACGCCGAGGTCCTGCGGCTCCGCGGCGACCTGCTGCCCCTGATCGACCTCGTCGACGTCGTGGACGACGGCCGCGGGGTCGAGGAGTACGCGGCCGCCCGCGGGGTGACGCGGCGCGATCGGCCGGGCGAGACGGGCGACGCGAGCGATCCCGCGGCCGCCGCCGACGACACCGCCCCCGCCGCGGCCGGCGTGGGCGCCGTCACGGATCCCGCCGCCGACGACGAGCCGGCCGATCCCGCGGCCGCACCGACGGTCGACGGGACGGACGACCCCGCGGCCGATCCGGCGGCGGACGACGGCCCCGCGGTGAGCGACGCCGCGGCCGCCGACGGCCTGCAGCCCTCGGACCGGGCCGGGACCACCCGGGCGGTCAACATCATCGTGGTCGAGGCGGGCACCCTGCGCTACGGGCTCGTCGTGGACGAGGTCGCGGACTCGCAGGAGATCGTGGTCAAGCCGCTCGGCCGGCACATGAAGAGCTGCCAGATCCTCGCCGGGGCCACCGTGCTCGGCGACGGGCAGGTCGCGCTGATCCTCGATCTCACCGGGGTCGCGATCCAGGGCCGGCTGAACAAGAAGGCCGAGCGGGTGCAGTCCGAGCAGCAGGACGAGCTCGACGCCACGGGCGAGGTCGAGCGGCAGTCCAGCCTGCTGTTCACCAACCATCCGGACGAGATCTTCGCGGTGCCCACCGCCCTCATCAGCCGCATCGAGCGCATCTCGGCGGGCGAGATCGAGAACCTCGGGGGCCGCGACATCCTGCAGTACGGCGGCAAGGCCCTGCCGCTCATGTCGCTCGAGCACCACGTCACCGCCCAGCCGCGGCCCGAGCAGGACCACTACCACGTGGTGGTCTTCTCCTTCGGCGGCTCCGACCTCGGGCTCGTCGCCCCGCGGCTCGTCGACATCCGCGGCATCTCGACCGAGATCGACCAGAACACCTTCGTCGAGAACGGGATCATCGGGTCGGTGGTCGAGGACGACCACGGCCAGGACAAGTCGATCCGCATCCTCGACGTCGTGACCCTCGGCCGCACCGCGTTCCCCGACCGCTTCCAGGACGTGTCGCCGATCGCCTCGTCCGGACCGAAGACGATCCTCCTCGCCGAGGACTCGAACTTCTTCCGCCGCCAGGTGATCTCGTTCCTCGAGTCCGACGGCTACGAGGTCGTGGGCTGCGAGGACGGCCAGGTCGCCTGGCAGGTGCTGCAGGACCCGAACCGCCGGTTCGACATGGTCCTCACCGACATCGAGATGCCGAACATGAACGGGTACGAGCTGACGCGGACCATCCGCGCCGACCCGATGTTCGCCCACCTGCCGATCATCGCCCTCTCGAGTCTCTCGAGCGAGGAGGACATCAAGCGGGCGAAGGACGCGGGCGTGAACTCGTACCAGATCAAGATGGACCGCGAGGCCCTGCTCGAGGACATCCGCACCGCCCTCGCCGAGGCGTCGGAGCGGGCCGGCCTCGGCATGACCAGCCTGCCGGAAGGGGTGCCCGCGTGAGCGACCGCCATCACCATCACCACGGATCCGCGTCCGCCGTCGAGCTGGTGACCTTCCACCTCGGCGACCTGTGGATCGGGATCGACATCCACCGGGTGCAGGAGATCATCCGGCTCCGCGACCTGACCGTGGTCCCGCACGCGCCCGCCTTCATCCGCGGCGTGATCAACCTCCGCGGCGAGGTCATCACGATCGTCGACCTGCGGCGGATCCTGGGCCTCGGGACCACGCCCATCGGGGCCGACACCCAGAACGTGATCGTCCGCTCGGAGGACGAGCTCATCGGCATCCTCGTCGACCGCGTCGGCGACGTGGTCTTCGCCGAGGAGGACACGATCGAGCCCGCCCCGGGCAATCTCGACGGGCCGATCGCCGAGTACGTCGATCGCGTCCACAAGACGCGCGACGCCCTGCTCTGCATCATCGACACCGAGGCCGCCCTGGCCGCCGAGGGGGCCGAGGCGGCGACCTGAGACGCCGTCGCCGCCCCCGAACCACGCCGTCGCGGCCGGACGCCGCGGCGGTGCCGAGCCACGAACGGTCGCTCCCCCTGCGGGCGACCAGCCGCACGGAATCGCACCACCGGCCCACGGACGGGCCTCTTCAGTCGGGTCAGCTTCCATGAGTCAGCTCACCATCCGCACCACGCTCCTGGCGTCCTTCGGGGCGATCGCGGCCGTCGCCGTGCTCCTCGGCGGCCTCACCTTCGTCTCCGCCGGCTCGGGCGGCGCCTCCGCCGACCCGACCCGCGTCGCGCTGGCCGACGCGCTGGCCCGGGTCGAGAACGGCGTCACCGGCGCCGTGGCCGACCTCGTCGGCCGCACCGGCGAGCCGTGGCCGGCCGAGCTCGACGAGGCGTTCGGCGCCTTCGCCGACGCCGCGGGCGCCACCGACACCGCGCCGTTCGCCGAGGACGTCGACGTCGTGCTGCAGGCCGGGGCCGAGCTTCGCGGGCAGTGGAACGCCGCCGCCGCGGGCGAGGCGGCCGCGGTCGCCGCCGCCACCGACGCCTACCGACGCACCACCGCCGCGATCACCACGGTCGAGAACGCGCTGGTCGACGAGCGGATCGCGGCCGGGCCCGAGACCGCGGGCCTCGGCGCCACCGCCGGTTTCCTCGGCCTCGCCGGGGCCGCCGTCTCGATCGGCATCGCCGGCTTCGCGTGCTTCTGGTGCATCCGATCGATCGTGGGGCCGCTGAAGACGGCGGGCGAGGTCATCGCCCGGGCCGCCGCCGGCGACCTGACCGCCCGCATCGGCGACGCGGTCAGCGGCGGCGAGGTGGGCGAGCTGTGCACGGGCATCGACAACCTGCTCAACGGCACCCACCAGTCCATGCACGGGGTGATGCAGGAGTCGTTCAAGCTCGCGGCCTCGGCCACCAACCTCGCCGCCAACGCCCAGATGCTCACGCAGGGGGCGGAGAACCTCGCCAACGAGGCGACCGAGGCCGCCGGGTCCGCCGAGTCGGTGTCGACCAACATGACCACGATGGCCGCCTCCGCCGAGGAGATGACGATCAACCTGCAGTCGATCGCCGCCTCGGCCACGCAGCTGACCAAGTCCATCGAGGCGATCAACGACAACGCCGAGACCGCCTCGGCCGCGGCCGACAACGCCGCCGCCCTCGCGGCCGACTCCAACGGCAAGGTCTCGCACCTCGGCAACGCGGCGGACGAGATCGGGAAGGTCATCGAGGTGATCCAGGACATCGCCGAGCAGACCAACCTCCTCGCCCTCAACGCGACGATCGAGGCCGCCCGGGCGGGCGAGGCCGGCAAGGGCTTCGCGGTGGTCGCGACCGAGGTGAAGGAGCTCGCGAAGCAGACCGGCGACGCCACCGAGGACATCCGCCAGCGGATCGAGGCGATCCAGGCCTCGACCGGCGAGTCGGTGGAGGCGATCGGCCGCATCTCCGACGTGATCGCCGAGATCAGCTCGGTGGCGAAGACCATCGCCACCGCGGTGGAGGAGCAGAACCACGCCACCAAGGAGATCGCCCGCAACGTGGGCGAGTCGGCCACCGCGGCCGAGAGCGTCTCCAGCGGCGTGGCCCAGTCCGCGGGTGCCTCGGAGGAGATCAGCCGCAACATCGCCAACGTGGACAAGAACACGCGGGAGTCGGTCGACTCGCTGCAGATCATCCAGTCCGCCTCGAGCGACGTCGCGCAGATGGCCGAGGCCCTCAACGGGCAGGTCAGCAACTACACGATGTGATCCCGCGGAGGCGGGAGCCCCGGCGGGCCGGGCGCGGAGGCGCCGGGCCCGCCGGGGGGCATCGTCGGGACGGGCCGCGACCGGGACGCGACCCACGACTTCAATGGACCCGTGCCTGCGGCGGGTCCCCCGGACAGGGGAGGCCGCGGCGTGGGAACGCCCGAGAAGCCGATTCGCGTGGTGGCGGTGGACGACACCGCGACCTGGCGACACATCGTCTCGCAGCTCGTCGGGGAGGCGGAGGGCCTGGAGCTCGCCGCCACCGCCGAGGACGGCCTGGAAGGGGTCGAGGTCATCGCGCGGGAGCAGCCCGACGTCGTGACCCTCGACGTCGAGATGCCGCGGATGACCGGCCACGAGGTGCTCAAGGCCCTGCGCGAGCGCGGCCTCCGCCCCCGCGTCATCATGCTCAGCAGCCTGACCGAGCGCGGGGCGTCGGCCACGCTCGAGGCCCTCGCCCTCGGGGCGGTGGACTTCGTGTGCAAGCCGTCCTCGGGCAGTGCGGCCGAGAGCCGGGCGATCCTCCGCGAGGAGCTGCTGCCCAAGATCCGCGCCCTGGCCAGTCCGCCGCGGCCGATCCGGTGGAAGCACACCGACGTGTCCGCGGCGCGCACGCGCTTCGACGCCGAGATGCGGGCGAGCGAGCACCGGCCGACGGCGGCGGCGGCCGGGCCCGAGACCGCGCCCGCCGCCGCCGCGGCGGGCCCCGCCCGTCCCACCGGCGGCCCGCCGGAGGCGGTCGTCGTCGGGGTCTCCACCGGCGGCCCCGCGGCCCTCGCCCGCGTGATCCCGAAGCTGCCGGGCGACTTCCCGCGGCCGGTGCTCATCGTGCAGCACATGCCGCCGAAGTTCACCCGCACCCTCGCGGCCGACCTCGACCGCCGCTCGGAGCTCGAGGTGGTCGAGGGCGAGCCGGGGATGAAGATCGTGCCCGGGCGCGTGATCATCGCTCCCGGCGGCCGGCACATGACCGTGACCCCGCGCCCCCGTCCGCTGACCGTCGCGATCGACGACGACCCGCCGATCGAGGCCTGCCGGCCCGCGGTGGAGAAGCTCTTCGACTCCGCCGCCACCCGCTGGGGCGCCCGCACGCTCGCGGTGATGCTCACCGGCATGGGGCACGACGGCCAGGCCGGCTGCACCCGCCTGCACGAGCTGGGGGCGCCGATCCTCTGCCAGTCCCCCGAGTCGTGCGTGGTCTTCGGCATGCCCCGCCTGCCGGTGGAGCGCGGGCAGGCGACCGCGGTCCTCGACCTCGAGGACGTCGCGGGCGAGATCGTGCGGCGGGCCGGCGGCTCCGGCGTCCGGGCGCTGGCGGCATGACGCCGACCCCCGACGACGTCCGCGAGGTGGCCCGCCTCGCCGAGCGCCTCTGCGGCATCGTGCTCGGCGAGAGCAAGGGCTATCTCGTGCAGACGCGCCTCGGCCGGCTTGCGGGCGAGGTGGCCGGCGGCAGCTACCTCGAGCTCTGCCGTGTCGCCGAGCGCGACGCCGACGTGCGATCACGGTTCGTCGACGCGATCACCACCAACGAGACGCTGTTCTTCCGGGACTCCGCGCCCTTCGAGGTGCTCCGCCACCGGGTGATCCCGATGATCGTCGACCGCAACGCCGGCACCGGCCACGAGCGGCGGATCCGGATCTGGTCCGCGGCGTGCGCAACGGGTCAGGAGCCCTACAGCCTCTCGATGCTGCTGCACGAGCTGCTCCCCGACGTCCACGCGTGGGACGTCGAGATCCTCGCCACCGACATCAGCGAGCAGGCCCTCGGCCACGCCTCCGCCGGGCTCTACTCGCGGGCCGAGGTCGAGCGCGGGCTCGGCGAGGACGCGCTCCGGCGGCACTTCGTCCCGGACGGCGACGGATTCCGGGTGATGGACTCCGTGCGATCGCTCGTGAGCTTCCGCCAGCTGAACCTGCTCGAGCCGTTCCCCGGCCTCGGTCCCTTCGACGTGGTGCTCTGCCGCAACGTCGCGATCTACTTCGACGCCGAGGTCCAGCGCGACCTGTTCCACCGCCTCGGCGACACCCTCGCCGAGGACGGGTTCCTCTTCGTCGGGGCGAGCGAGTCGCTCAGCCGCTACGGACCGCGCTTCACCCCGCACCTGCACTGCCGGGCGACCTACTACCAGCCCAACCTGAAGCAGCTGCCGCGGAAGGCGGCCTGAGCCGCGGAACGGGCTCCCCGGGGGCCCCGCGGCCGGTGCCCTGCCGCCGACGCCGTCGCCCGCGCGCGACGACGGGCCGCCCCGAGGGACGGCCCGTCGCCGTGATTCGCGTCGCCCGCCGCGGCCGGCGGGCTCGGTCCGAGCCGATCACTCGGAGATGTACACCGCGTCGAGGGCGCGGCTGGTCCGCTCGTGCATGTCCATCAGGTGCGCGAGCGTGTAGGTGTCGAGACCGTCGACCTCGTCGAGGGCGTCGGCGAGCATGCCGTCGAGCTTCCGCAGGAAGAAGAGGCACTGCTGCCGCACCGGCCGCGCGAGGCGGGCCCGGTTCGTGGCGATCGCGATCAGGCGGTCGGTCATGTCCGCCTGCAGGTTCCGGCGCAGGGCCGAGATCATCGGCTCGCGGTCGGTGAAGTCCCCGTCGGGACGGGCGTCGAGCAGCTCGTCGTACACCGCGTCGAACATGCTGCCGACCAGCTCCGGCAGGGTCAGGGCGTCCTCGCCGGTCTCCACCCGCATCTCGTTGTTGTAGACGCGGGAGAGGGTGCCCGGATTCATGACGAGGGTGACGGCGAGCCCCTGGGTCGCGCCGATCTGCTCGACGACGGGCCAGGTGGACTCGCCGCCCATGCCGCCGGCCCACTTGCGGATCGTCATCTTGTTGAGCAGGTCCGGCGTGATGCCGAAGGCCTCGTCGCGGAACGCGTGCTCCACGAGGAACGCCAGCGCCTCGCGCTGCTTCTCGACCTCGACCGGGACCAGGGGGTCGCCGGTGTTCGGAT
Organism: uncultured Isosphaeraceae bacterium; assembly: GCA_964385045.1. Lineage (GTDB taxonomy): Bacteria > Planctomycetota > Phycisphaerae > Phycisphaerales > SM1A02 > CAYLNM01. The sequence goes on along the minus strand of CAYLNM010000128.1, from coordinate 2,408 downwards.
CGCCCTTGTGCACGCGGTTCACGTAGGTGCCGCCGATCCAGTTGGCCATCATGTCGATCATGCGGCGCTGCATCGACAGCGTGCGGAGGTAGCCCTTGCGGGCCCGCTCCCACGAGTCGCCGTCCTTGACGTACTCATCGAGCAGCCGCTCGCGCTGCTGATCGACGAGCCGCATCATCGCGAGGGCGTACTCGTGCGGGTCCGCGGAGAAGTCGTACCGCCGGGCGAGCGGGTCGGGCCCGCGGGTGTCCTCGTCGGTGAGGTACACGTGCTCGGGCTCGCCCACGCGCTTCAGGACCTCCTTCGGGTTCCCGAGCGTGTAGCCGTACTCGATCGCCCACATGTCGTAGGGACCGATCCCGATCATCGAGTAGTCGCCCTGGAGCTCGCCGTTCTCGACGTTCCAGTTGGTCGGCAGGTAGTCCATCACCGAGCCGGAGTTGGCCCGGACGCCCTTGAAGTCCTCGCTGTTGACCTCCTCGAGGGTGTAGATCGAGGACGACTTGAAGTTGTGACGGAGGCCGAGGGAGTGGCCGATCTCGTGCGCGGTGAGGTGCGCGAGCTGCTGCCCGATGAAGGTCTCCGGGATGCCGTCGATGATCTGCTCGCCCGAGGCCTCGGCCCGCTCGAGGAGACCGGAGACCTGGAACTGCAGGCCGGCGAAGGCCATGTCCCGGGCCTTGGCCGCCGCGGCGAGGCAGAGGGCGTGGTCGCAGCCGACCCACTCGGCGAGCTCGGCGAGCTCGGGGTTCGCGGCGACCATCGGATCGCGGGTGCTCATCGCCGGGTCGGGATCGCCGGCCTCGGCGCGGCGGCGCCGCTCGGCCAGGACCTGCTCCCGCTCGGCGGGCGGCAGGAGCTGGACCCGCGGGTCCCACTGCGGGAAGTCCTCGAGCCAGGTCAGCGTCTCGGGCGTCAGCGACTCGACGTCCTCGAACGGACGCCCCTCGTAGTCGCCGTAGAAGGCGCGGATCCAGCCGTCGGTCAGGATGACGTCGGAGTCGAGGATCTGGCCGGTGAGCGGGTGGGCCCGGCTCGGGCCGATCGCGGTCGCGATGTCGTTGTTGAGCCAGCGGACGAAGTTGTACCGGACGTCCTCCGGATCCTTCTCCATGTGCCGGCCGGTCACCTCGTCCTGCTGGTGCACCTCGATCGCGTTGATGATGCCGATGCGCTCGAAGGCCTCGTTCCACTGCAGGACGCCCTCCTGCACGTGACGACGGTAGCGCACGGGCACCGTGTGCTCGATGTAGAAGACGATGGGCTCCTTGGGCGGGCTCATCTGGAGCGACGGGTCCCGCTTCTCGAGGTGCCACCGGTTGATGTACGACTTCCAGTTGGTCTCGGTGCCGTAGAGGCCGAGGTCCCGGTAGTCGGTGGTGAAGTACCCGACGCGGTCGTCGGCCTCGCGCGGTCGGTACCCGGTGCGCTCGGGGATCTCGCTGATCGAGTAGTGCACGATCATGAAGCGGCCGCCGTTGCCGGGGGCCTTGATCGACAGCTCGATGTTCTGCGGGAACGCCTTGGCCTTCTCGATCGAGGCGAGCCGGCCGTTGAGGCCGATGCCGGACAGGCGGGCCGAGTTGTTCACCAGCAGGTTGTCGAGGTCGATCACCGGCTGCTTGTTCGGGCCGATGGCGACGATCGGCACGTCGAGCAGGACGCGGTCGGGGAAGATGCGGTCGACCGAGTCGCGGGAGGCCGCCTCGCCGCTCGAGCGCGTGCCGAGGTTCGGCTCGACGAGGGCCATCCGCTTGTCGTACCGCTTCCAGTAGACGTAGCGGGCGGGGCCCTGCAGGCCGGAGAAGATGACGCCGCCGGCGGGGGTCGCGGCGAGGAAGAACTTCTTCCGCTGCCAGCCGCGGGGGAACTCGGCCAGCAGCTGGCCTTCCTTGTCGTTCACGTAGAGACCGAAGAGCGTGCCCTCGCCGGGGGCGCTCTCGACCTTCGTGTAGCCCTTCGAGACGTCGTCGAACGGCCGGAAGTCCGGCTGGGCGACGGCGCCCGAGGCCAGCCCGGCCGCGAGGAGCAGTCCCGCGATGCCGTGGAGGGTCCGGTGCTTCATGGGTTGATGTGACCTTTCCTGGGGGAGTCCGGGGATGGACGGGTCGCCAACGCGGGTCCGCGGCGTCGCAGGCGGCTCGGCCCGTGCCTCCACGGGGGGAGGCGGAGGAGGCTCGCGACCACGGACACCGCCCGGCCTCGTGGCCGGGTCCGTGAGGAGAACAACCCACGGATCGGCTCGGGGTTGCGTTCGGAGCCACCGGATTCCCGGACCTCGCGGGACTGGTCCGAGATGGCTGGCCGGGACGCGCGGGTGCGGCGGGCGGGTGCGCGGCGGCGGGTGCGGCCGGCGGGTGCGGCCGGCGGGTGCGGCCGGCGGGTGCGGCCGGCGGGTGCGGCGGCTC
>CAYLNM010000127.1:0-12753 GCA_964385045.1 uncultured Isosphaeraceae bacterium | reverse complement strand
TTCCGCCCGCCGTCCCGCCGGCGGGCGACGTCCCTCCCCGCGAGCCCCCCGCCCCATGGCCGACCTCGACCTCTCGCTCGACAGCCTCTGCATTCACGGCGGCCAGCGTCCCGACCCCGTCACCGGGGCGGTGATGCCGCCGATCTCGCTCAGCTCGACCTACGCCCAGGCCTCGCCGGGCGAGCACGCGGGCTTCGAGTACTCCCGCAGCCACAACCCCACGCGCTACGCCTGGGAGCGGTGCATCGCGTCGCTCGAGGGCAGCGGGATCGACGAGGACGTGGACGTCACCCGGGGCGGCTTCGCCTTCGCCTCCGGCCTCGCCGCGATCGCCACCGCGCTCGACCTGCTCGACTCGGGCGACGAGGTGCTGGCGATGGACGACCTCTACGGCGGCACCCACCGACTCTTCTCGCAGGTGAAGGAGCGATCGGCGGGCCTGAAGGTGACCTACGTCGACATGACCGACCCGCAGCGGGTGGCCGACGCGATCACCGATCGCACCCGCATGATCTGGGTCGAGACCCCGACCAACCCCACGCTCAAGATGGTCGACCTCGCCGCGGTGGCGGCCCTCGCGGCCGAGCGCGGGATCCTGACCGTGTGCGACAACACCTTCGCCACCCCGATGATCCAGCGGCCGCTCGAGCACGGCTTCGACATGGTGATGCACTCGTCGACGAAGTACCTCGGCGGCCACAGCGACGTGGTCGGCGGCGTGCTGGTGACGAACCGGCCCGAGCTCGCCGAGCGGCTGCGGTTCCTGCAGAACGCGGTCGGAGCCGTCATGGGGCCCTTCGACGCGTACCTCACCCTCCGCGGCGTCAAGACGCTGGCCGTCCGCATGGAGCGGACGCAGGCGAGCGCGTCCCGCATCGCGACGTGGCTCGAGCAGCACCCGAAGGTCGACCGGGTCACGTTCCCGGGACTCGCCGGCCACCCGCAGCACGCCCTCGTGGGCCGGCAGATGTCCGGCCCCGGCGGCATGATCACCATCCACCTCGCGGGCGGGCTCGCCGAGAGCCGGCGGTTCCTCGAGTCGGTGCGGGTCTTCGCCCTCGCCGAGAGCCTCGGCGGCGTCGAGAGCCTGATCGAGCATCCCGCGATCATGACCCACGCCTCGGTCCCGGCCGAGCACCGCGCGACCCTCGGGATCGACGACACGCTGGTGCGGCTGAGCGTCGGCGTGGAGTCGGCCGACGACCTGCTCGCGGACCTCGAGCGGGCGCTGGACGCGGTCTGACCGCGCGGCCGCCCCGCGGGGACGCGGCCTCCCGCCGCATCGCCCGGGGGGCCCGCGTGCGGCCCCCGGCCCCGCACGCTACCCTCGCGCGCATGCTGCAGCTCGACTACGCCGGATGCATGGACGTTCGCCTGCGCGACCGCGGGCTGACGGTCGCCGACCTCGACGCCGCCGCCGAGCGGCTCGTCCCCCTGCTCGAGGACCTCGAGCGCAGCCGCGGCACCGGCTGGGAGCGCTGGCGGCTGCTCGCCGAGGATCCGATGCGGGGCGAGCACCTCTCGGCGGTGACGCGGATCGCGGGCGAGCTCCGCCCCGGCTGCCGTACGCTCGTCGTCCTGGGCATCGGCGGCAGCGCCCTCGGCAACGTCGCCCTGCACTCGGCCCTCCGGCCCTCGACGTGGAACCTGCTGCCCGACGACCGGCGCGACGGTCCGCGGCTGTTCGTCCTCGACAACGTCGACCCGTCGATGGTGGGCGACGTGATCGACCTGCTGGCCGAGGACGACCCGGGCTTCGACGAGACGGTCGTGAACGTGATCAGCAAGTCGGGCGAGACGGCCGAGACCGCGGCCCAGTTCCTCGCCTTCCGCGAGCGGATGCGGGCCGTCCTCGGGGACCGGCACGCGGACCGGGTGGTCGCGGTGACCGACCCCGCCCGGGGGACGATGCGGTCGATCTGCGACGCCGCCGGCTACCGCACGCTGCCCGTGCCCGAGGGCGTGGGCGGGCGGTTCAGCGCCCTCTCGCCCGTCGGCCTCTTCAGCGCCGCGATGTGCGGGATCGACGTCGCCGCCCTGCTCGACGGCGCCGCGGCGATGGAGCGGCGGTGCCGGACGACGGACCTCCGGGAGCACCCGGCCGCGATGCTGGCCTGGCTGCTGTGCACGCACGGCGGGCGTGGCCGCTCGATCCACGTCCTCATGCCCTACTCGAGCCGTCTCCACGACCTCGCCGACTGGTACCGCCAGCTCTGGGCCGAGAGCCTCGGCAAGCGCGTCGACGTCGACGGGGCCGAGGTGCACGCGGGCTTCACGCCGGTCCGGGCCCTGGGGGCGACCGACCAGCACAGCCAGATCCAGCTCTACCGCGAGGGACCGGACGACAAGGTGATCGGCCTCGTGGCGGTGGGCGACCACGGTCCCGACGTGGCCCTGCCCGCGGCGGTGGACGAGCAGCCCCTGCGCTACCTCGCCGGGTCGAGCCTCGCCCGCCTGCTCGAGGCCGAGCGGCGGGCGACCGAGTACGCGCTGCTCGAGAGCGGCCGGCCGACCTACACCCTGCGGATGCCGCGAGTGGACGCGGCCCACGTGGGCGAGTTCATGATGCTCTGGCAGCTCGCCACCGCGGTCGCGGGGCGGATCCTGCGCGTGGACGCGTTCGACCAGCCGGCGGTCGAGACCGGCAAGCGGGCGACCTTCGGCCTCATGGGCCGCGAGGGCTTCGGCGAGTGGCGCGAGCGGGTGGAGTCGGCCCTCGGCGACCACCCCCACCGCGTCTGAGCCCCGCCCGGCCCGCCCCGGCCCGCCCCGTCCGGCCGCGCCGTGCCCGGCCGTGCCGGGGCCGGACCGCCTCAGAAGTGGTACCGGATCGCGTAGTAGATCACGTAGATCCACCCCAGGAACCCGTGGACCAGGACCCAGAGCAGGGACTGGTTCGTGTGCCACGAGATCGTGATCGCGAGCGCGGTGCCGAAGCCGATCCCGGCCTTGAGCACCGTCTCGCCGCCGCGCGTCTCCTTCGCCATCGCCGGTCCTCCCGCGGGCAGAGTACCGCCGTCCGCGGCGTCCGCCGTCCCGCATCCGCACGCAAAAGGAGCGACGGCGGCCGGATGGCCGCCGTCGCGGGTGACTTCTCGTTGGCGGGCCCCACGGAGGAAGGAGGGCCCTCAGGTGCCTCGCGAGGGATCAGCCGAGGAGGCCGAGCACCGACTGCGGGGCGTTGTTGGCCAGAGACAGGCTCTGGTTGGCGGCCTGCTGGATGATCTGCCGCCGGGTCAGCTCCGCCGTCTCGCTGGCGAAGTCGGTGTCGCGGATCTGGCTCTCCGCCGCCGAGGTGTTCTCGAAGGTCACGCCGAGGTTGCGGATGGTCGCACCCACGACGTTCTTCGTGAAGGCACCGAGGCGTCCGCGGAGACTGGAGACCTGCTTGATCGAGGCGTCGACGATGTTCTGCGCCTTGGTCAGGTCGCCGTTGACCACGTTGGCGGTGCCGCCGGCCTTGAGGGCCGAGAGGAAGCCGCTCACCGAGTCACCGAGGTTGCCGGTGGTGACCGTCTCGATGCCCAGGGACACCTTGCTGGCCAGGCTCACCTTGGGGGCGAGGTTGAAGTCGGCCCCGCCGCCGGTGATCTGGAAGTTGGTGCTGCCGCCCGCGGTGTTCAGGCCGCTGGTGCCGTCGAGCGACAGGGACACGTCGAAGCCGTCCGTAGCGACTCGAGCGGTGAGGCCGTCCGTAGTGGCCAGGTTGCCGTTGATCAGGACGGTGGCGTCACGCCCCTCGTCCTTGATGTCGTTGCTGGCCGCGGCCCCGGGCGTCCCGACCGACACCAGGTCGGCGCTGGTGCCCTCCAGGATCTTCGCCCGGACGAACTGGCTCGACCCGTACTCGGTCGAGTTCAGCTGCACGAAGGCAGTGTCGGCGGACGACTGGCTCGCCGAGACGCCGAGGGCCTCGGAGAACGTGTTGATGGCGTCGATGATGTTCGCCTGCGTCGAGCCCGACGCGAAGGTGAACTGCTGGACGCCGTCGTTGCCGGTGATCTCGACCGTGATCGACCCGTTGCCACCGTTGGTGAGCGTGCCGGTCGTGGACAGGAACACCTCGCCGGTCTGGGCCGACTGCGTGACGTCCACCGTCACGTCGAGGTAGGCGTCGGCCGTGTCGCTGATGCGGGCCGAGCGGATGTTCACGTCGTCGACCGAGCTGGCGACGTTCGACGTGGTGTAGTCGAAGTTGCCGTTCAGGAGCTTGATGCCCTGGAAGCTCGTCGAGTTCGCGACCCGGTCGATCGTCTGCAGGATCGAGTCGATCTGCAGCTGGTTCGCCTCCTTCTCCTCCGGGCTCACGCCGGCCTCGTTGGCCGACTGGCCGACGAGCGACTGAACCTCGAGGAGCAGGGCGTTGATCTCCCCGAGACCGCCCTCGGCGACGTTCACGACCTGCTCCGCCCGCTGGGCGTTGCCGATCGCGGCCTGGATCGCGACCTTCTCCGAGCGAAGGTTCTCACTCGCGATCAGGCCGGCCGGATCGTCCGCACCGCGGTTGATCCGGAAGCCCGTCGAGAGCCGCTCCAGGCTCGTGTTCAGGCCTCTCGTCTGAGTGCCCAGCACCCGCTGAGCAATCAGAGAAGGGACGTTGGTGTTGATACGACTCATTGTGTCCTCCGTGAACACGCTCGCGCCACGCTCTGTGGCAGCTCATTCCTTCGGGTGCCGAAGCGAGAAGTCACCTCATGCGAGCGGACAGGCGTCCGCGAGTCTTCGTGTTCATGGGTCGCCGCCCCGAGCGGGTTCCCATCCAAGGTGCTTCCCCATTCCCTCTGACGCCGCCCGGACCTCCGTGCCCGGTGCTCTGGTGCCCGGCTCACGCCGAGTCCACCGACGCCGGGGGCTGTATCGGTCCCGCCCGGGGGGTACTTCAGTGACGATCAAAAACGCGGGAAAAAGTCGGCGCACCCCCGACGACCCCCACTGAGCGCCCCAAGTCCCGACCAATATGAGACTTGCGGCACGAGGAACGTCCGCCGATCCGCCGGGGGGCCGGACCGTCGAACCGCCGTGGGACGCCCTCGGGGCGGCCGCCGGGGCCCGCCCCGGACCGTGGCTCCCCTCGCCTCGGGGCCACGGCCGCGCCCCCCCGGCGCGCGACGCCGGCCCCCGCCACGAGGGCGAGGGCCGGCGAACGGGTCCGGGAAGGGGTCGCGGGGTCCCGGGAGTCGGGGCGTGGCGGAGTCGGGGTCAGCCGAGCAGCTGCAGGACGTTCTGGCTCAGGCTGTTGGCGGTGCCGAGCACCGAGGTGCCGGCCTGGACGAGGATCTGGTTCCGCGTCAGCTTCGCCGTCTCGCGGGCGAAGTCCGTGTCGCGGATCTTCGACTCCGAAGAGGAGATGTTCTCGAAGCCGATCTGCAGGGCGCGGATGTTGGTCTGCAGGGTGTTGCGCTCGAAGGCTCCGAGTCGGCCGCGGAGGACCGACACCTCGGTGATGGCCGACTCGAGCACCTTCGAGGCGTTCTCGGCCTCGCCCGCGGTCAGGGCGTTGGCCTGGCCCGACTTCAGCGAGTCGAGGAAGAACTGGTCGCCGCTGATGGTCGTGCCGCCGAGCCGGCTCGCCGCCACCGACCGGATGCCGAGACCGACCTGCTGGGTGGCGGTGATCGCGGGACCGAGCTGGAAGTTGCTGCCGCCGCCGGTGATCGTGAAGCTGCTGGTCGCCCCCTGCTGGGTCGCCATGTCCTGGTCGAGCTTCAGGTCCACGCTCAGGGCCGGCGAGTTGAGGCTCACGTCGAGTCCCTTGCCGGTGCCCAGGGCGCCGTTGATGATCGCCCGGACGTCGCGACCCTCGTCGTGCTGGACCGGGTTGCCGCCCCGCTCCTCCTCGTAGGTCTCCCAGAACTGACCGGCCTGTCCGACGGGCCGGACGCTGACGAAGCTCTCGGAGCCGAACGTCGTCGAGTTGAAGGTCAGGCCCGAGGCCGCGTCCGAGGGGTTGACGAGGGCGGCGGACACGCCCGTGGTCGCCGTGACCCGGTTCACCGCCGTCGCGACCGCCTCGAGCGAGGTGCCGCTGATGAAGGACAGGGTCTGGACGCCGTTGGTCCCGGCCACCTCGAGGGTCACGCTGCTGAGCAGCGTGCCGGGGGTCGCCCCGGTGAACGCCCCGCTCAGGAACAGCGCCCCCGTCTGGGCCGACTGCACCACCTCGACCTCGATCGGGATCGTGGACTGGTTGCCGAACTGGGCCCCGTACACGTTCACCCCGGCCAGGGCGCTCGTCGCCACGCCCGAGGTGATGTAGTTGAGGCTGCCGTCGAGCAGGTTCAGCCCGGCGAAGCTCGCGACGTTCGAGATGCGGGTGATCGACTCGATCGCCGAGTCCACCTGCAGCTGGTTCGCCTCGATCTCCTCCTGGCTGAGACCGCCGGTGTTGGCCGCCTCGACCACCAGGCCCTTGATCGACGTCAGGAGCTCGGCCACCTCGGCGAGGTACGCCTCGGTGGTCGCCAGCACGCTGCTGGCCCGCTCGGAGTTGTCGATCGCCTGCTCGATCCCCGCGATCTCCGAGCGCAGGCGCTCGGAGACGATCAGGCCCGCCGGATCGTCGGCGCCGCGGTTGATGCGGAAGCCGGTCGACAGGCGCTCGAGGCTCGTGGCGAGCGACGAGTTGGATCGCTGCAGATTGTTCTGCGCGATGACCGAGGGGATGTTGGTGTTGATCCTGGCCATGGCAACCCTCCGTGGTTGACTTCGGCGTGCCGGTCTCGAGCCGGCTCGGGCGGAGAAGGGGTCGGCGGTCCGGCGGCGTCCCCGCCGGGGCCGGGCCCGCGCGCGGCGGGCGACGGAGTCTCAGGCGACGGTGCGTCTCGGGGCGGGTCCCGCCACCAGCGCCCGGCCGTCCGTCCGCGGCCGGGCTCCCTTCCCGGGCTCCGCGGCCGTCCCGGCCGGACGGAGCGTTCCGATCCCCCCCTCGTCGACGAGCTCGATCGCGGCGCGGTTCTCCCGCCGGATCGCCTCGTAGATCTCCTTGCGGTGGACCGGCACGCGGTCGGGCGCCTTGATGCCCAGCCGCACCTTGTCCCCGCGAATGTCGACGACGGTCAGCTCGATGTCGTCACCGATCATGACCGTCTCGTCGCGATGCCTCGACAGCACCAGCATGGCTGTCTCCTCTGTTCCGGCCGGCACGCCGCGTGGGCGGCGCGCGGCGCCGGTGAAGGGACCGCGCGGGTCCCGAGGGAACGATGCGATCCGGCCTCGTCCCGCCCCGCGGGAGGGCCGGGACCGCCTCAGGCGGGCACGGCCTGCCGCTCGGTGCCCAGCTCCACGATCTCGTGGCGCGTGGTCCACCGGCGGTCGGCGAGCACCAGCTGCACCGCCCGCCGGCTGGCCGCGTTCACGACGAGCGGCCCCTGCAGGTTGGCGGTGAGCGAGCGGTCGTACCGGTTGACGATCACGAACACCTGGGCGTCGTCGATCCGCTCGAGCCCCAGCTCCTCCATCTGCTCGCGGCGGATGGTGGCCTCGTAGTCGGCGACCCACAGGGCGGGGTCGGTGACCACGAATGCGAGGGCCGGGTCGTCGCAGGACTGCAGCCAGAAGAAGACGGCGTCGTCGTCGGGCTGGAGCAGGACGTACCGCTTGAAGTCGGCGAAGCCGAGGAGTCCGGTGTCGAAGGTGATGACGCGCTCCGCGTCCACCTCCACCGTGCCGAACCTGGTCGTCTGGACGTTCATCGTGAACGCTCCGTCTCGTCGCGATCGGACTGCGGCCGGCTCCACCGGCCCCGTGTGGTCCCGTATCCGGTGGGCGGGGATCGCGTCCCGCCGCCGGGGGCCCTGCTCGTCCGCGGCTCCTTACCGCAGGAAGTCGAGCAGGCTCAGCTGCACGAGCCGGCTCGCCGAGCTCAGCCCGGCCTGCAGCTGCTGCTGCAGGAGGCTGAAGCGGACGGCCGCCTCGGTGAAGTCCAGGTCCCGGATGTCGCTCCGCAGCGACTGGTCCAGGATCCGGAGATCCTCCTCGCGGTCGGTCGCGGTGGAGAGCCGTCGGCTTCGAACGCCGACCTCGGCCCGCACCTCGGCCACCCGCGAGATGTCCGAGTCCAGTCCCTCCCCTGCAAGCACGATGCCACGTTCGTCATTCGTCCTCAGGGCGTCGCGCAGGCGGATCAGGCGGGTGAAGATGCCGTCGGCGGCGACCCGTGCGCGGTCCTCGCCGGCGAGGGTTGCGCCCTCGGTCTCCCCGCGGATGCCGAGGTCCTCGGCCGCGAAGGAGCCGTTGCGGGCGAGGACCCGGGTGGTCCCGGAGCCGCCGTTCGTCAGATCGGTGAGGACGAGGCCGTTGCCGTCGGTCGCGAGGTCCGCCGTCAGCGCGCCGGGGGCGAGCCCGGCCGCCCCGGCGGCGGCGTCGATCGCGTCGATCACGTCCCCCACCGTGATCGCCCCCGCGAGGTCCACGTCCACCTCGGTCCCGCCCTTGGTCACGATCGAGAAGTCGACGTCGCGGGCGGGATCCGGGTCCCCGGAGACCGGGTCCACGTTGCCCGAGACGACGTCCACCCCGCGGCCGTCGTTGAAGACGGCCAGCTCGGTGGCGCGATCGAAGGTCCGGACCCCGAGGGTGGCGGCGGCGCTGCCGCCGGCGACCTCGCCGATCGACATCCAGCCGCCGGAGACCTCGTTCACGAAGTCGAGGGCGGTGCCGTCCTCGTTGATCTCGACCCGGATGCCGATCTCGAGGCCGCGGACGGCGTTCCGGAGCTCCTGCACCGTCTCCAGCGAGTCGAGGTCCACCTCCCGCACCCGGCCGAGGTTCTCCAGCCGCAGCGAGCCGAGCGGGGCCGCCGCGTTCAGCAGCTGATCGAGCCGCGTCAGGTCGGTGATGCGGGCGTCGAGGTCGCCGCCGGTGGCGTCGGGCGGGCTGAAGCTGCCGGCGAGGCCGAGGTCGGCGGCGGTCGAGGGGGCGGCCTGGTCGCTGATCGTCACCGTCGCGAACGGCGAGTTGATCTCGATGCCGCGATCGGCCCCGATCCCCACCGTGATGTTCGGGTCCACCGACTGCAGGGCCTCCTGCAGCGTCTCGACCACGTCCCCCACGGTGTGGACCTCGGTCAGGTCGACCACCATGTCGGTGCCGTCGACGTCCACGTTGATCGCCCCCGGGGCCACGCCGAGGCCGCGGGCGCCGTTGACGTCCGCGAGCCGGGTGTCCATCGTCACCGCGGGATCGAGGTCGATCCGGCCCTCCTGCCGCACGCTCACCGCCCCGAAGGCCTCGGAGCCGGGAATCGTGAGCGGAATCGCCCGCGAGACGGGCAGGTCGGTCCGGAGGCCGCCGTCCTCGCCCGCGTAGCGGACGCCGCCGAGCAGCTCCTCGAACGGCGGGGCGTCGGTCCGGTCGCCGCCGAAGAGATGGATCAGCTGGTACCGCCGGTTGCCGATGTTGGTCAGCTCGAGCAGCATCGCGTCGATCACCGACGCCTGGCTCTCGCGGGTGGCGGCGTCGGAGCCCACGCCGATCTGGCTCGACGCCACGCCCTTGGCCTCGAGCAGGATGCTCGACATGTCGCCGAGGGCGGCGTCGAGCGTGTCCAGCGTGCCGCGGCCGTGCTCGAGGTTGCGCAGGCTCTGGTCCCGCTTCTCGAGCCGGTCCTCCACCACGCTCAGGGCCCCGGTGCCGATCACGTCGTCCGACGGCCGGGCGATGCGCTCGCCGGAGGCGAGCTGCTGCTGCAGCTCCACGACGTCGACGCCGGTGCGGTTGATCGCGCCGAGCTGGATGTTCGACGCGAGCATCGTGGGGACGCGGGCGAGATTGCCGGGGATGGCGCTCATGGGGTCGGGCTCGGGGGGAACGGACGCGGGGGGAACGGACGCAGGAGGACCGCGGGCTCAGACGAGCCGCAGCAGCTCCTGGAGGGTCTGGTCGATCGTGCTGATGTACCGGCTGGCGGCCTGGAACTGCCGCTGGTACGACAGCAGGCTGATGGTCTCCTCGTCGACGGAGACGCCGCTGATGGACTGGAACTGGGCGTCGAGGCTCTCGCGCACCAGGCCGTTCGTGTCGACCGCGGTCGCGGCCTGGCCCGACCGCACCGCGAGCTGGTTCACCGCGTTCTGCCAGTACTCCCGGAGCGAGAGCTCGCCGAGGCCGGTCAGCCGGGTGTCCTGCATCGCCGCGATGTCGAGGGCGGTGCCGTTGGAGCCGCCGACGTGGTCCTTGCCCACCGCGAGGCGGGCCGGGGCCTCCTGGAGACCGGACGCGACGTCGATGTCGCCGGCCCCGGTGCCGGTGAAGAACGTGTTGATGCCCAGGGCGGCGAGGGCCCCGGAGCTGTCGTCGCTGAACGAGATCGCGTAGCCGGGGTCGGCCTCGAGGACCAGTCGCCGCTCGGCGTCGATCGTCGCGTTCATGTTGGCCGGGCCGACCGCGGCGTTCACCGATGCGACGAGGTCGGTGAGCGTCTGGTCGTCTCCGTCGACGTCCACGCGGTAGGTCACCCGCTGGTCGGTGGCCTGATGGGTGACGTGGATCATGAACGAGCCGTTGGACACGGCGCTCGGGAGGCCGGTGTCCGCGAGGTTGAGGTTCTCGCTGGTCAGGTTCACCGGGTTGGCCCCGACGTGGCGAGTCACCGGGACCTGGGCCTGGCCCGAGGCGTGGATGCGGTTCACCTCGGTGATGAGCGTGCTCGCGAGCGTCTCGAGCTCCTCGATCGAGCGGTTGACGCCCTCGTTGCGGGCCCGCATCAGGGCCCCGAGGGTGCCCGAGGTCGGCTCGAACTCGAAGCCGCGGTCCCGGACCGCGAGGCTCAGGTCGAGCTGGTCGCCCACGCTCTCGCGCCGCAGCTCGATGCCCGGGGCGTCGGCCGCGAGCACGATCGGCAGCGAGTTGACGAGGACGTTGATCGCCCCCGACGGCATCTCGACCACGTCGAGCTCGAAGTGCTCCGAGAGCTGGTTGACGAGCTGGTCGCGCTGGTCGCGGAGGCTCGCCGCCTCGCCCGCCTCGACCTCGAGCTGGGCGATCTCGAAGTTCAGCTGGCCGATGCGGCCGACGACGTCGTTGATCGTCTCGACCGTGTTCTCGATCTGCTCGTCGATCTGGTTGCGGAGGGTCGCGTAGTCCTCGCGGAGGCTGCTGATCCGGCCCGCGACCGACACGCCCTGCTGGATCACGACCGCCCGCGTGGCCCCGTCCTCGGGGTTGTTCGCGACCTCCGACCACGAGTTGAAGAACTCGCTCAGCAGCGTGGAGAGATCGTTCTCCGAGAGCTCGTTCTGCAGCGACTCGAGCTGCGAGAGGAAGTTGCGCTCGGCCTTGGCCGCCTCCTCCTCCCCGATGGCGTCGCGGAGCCGGGCGAGGAGCGACTCGTCGATCACGCGCGTGATCGCGCCGACCTCGACCCCGCGGCCGACGTACTGGCCGCCGAAGCCCACCTCGTCCCGCTTGGGCTGAAGGTGGACCACGCGGCGGGTGTAGCCCTCCGTCGCCGCGTTGGCGAGATTGGAGCCGGTCACCTGCAGCGCGGTCTGGCTGGCGATCAGCCCGCTGCGTCCGACCTCGAGGGCGCCGTTGAGGCTCATGGGCTCGTCTCCCGGGGCGTCACGAGGTCAGGTCCAGGCGGAGGGGCGCGTTGGCCCGGTCGTCGACGCGGCCGCGGCGGCCGTAGGTGCCCGGACCGGCGAGGGCCGAGCCGAGCGTCTGCACCAGTCCGGCAAGGTGCGTGCCGACCGCCTCCGCGGCCCCGGTCACGACGGCGCTGAGCCGGGCGGCCTCCTCGAGCGAGCGCCGCAGCCCCCCGCGCAGCTCCTGCAGCCGCTCGCCGGTGGCGGCGGGCAGATGCGGCGTGATCTCCGAGAGCGGCAGCGGCTCGGGGCGGCCGGGAGCGAGGACGCCGGTGAGGCCGTCCACCACCTCGCGGCGGCGGGCCTCGAGCGCCTCGATCTCGGCGAGCAGGGCCTGCTCGGCCCGGCAGCAGGCGGCGACCGCCTCCACGTCGGCGCGCCGGATCGCCGCGCGGGTCGACTCGAGGTGCTCGACGAGCCGGGCGTGAACCGCCGACTGGCGATCGAGCAGCTCGACGAGGGTGCGGCCGGCGCGGTCGAGGAGCGCGGCGCGGTCCGCGGGGGCGGCGCGGCCGGCGTGGGCGGTGCGGCCGGCGGGTGCGATGGGCGCCGTGGGTGCGGTGCGCCCGGCGGTCGCCGCGTGGTCGGCGGTCGCGGACGCGGAGGCGGACGCGGTGGCGCTGGCCGCGGCGACGGCGCGGGCCGAGGGCCGCGGCAGGTCGGCGGGCCGCGGGCGGGCGGGACGGCGGGCGGTGCGCTCAGCCATCGCGCGGCTCCACGCGGGTGGCGCGGGCGGCGGCCGCGGGCTCGGGGCCGGCCGGGTCCACGCCGGCATCGTCGGCGGTCACGTCCGCCGAATGGTCGGCGGCGGGACCGACCAGGCGATCGACGATCGCGTCGACCAGCGACAGGTCCGCGGCGCGGACGATCTCGTCGGCGAGACGCTGGTTCAGCAGCGGGCCGAATGTCTTCTCCCCCTGGCCCGGTGCGAACGGACCGCCCTCGCGGATGCGGCTCTCGAGCGTCATGTCGAGCATCGGCTGCACGAAGAGCGACGCGACCATCTGCTGGGCGGCGGTGCGGGCGGCGCCGCGGGGATCCTCGGCCGCGGGCGGCGCGGCGCCGGCGGGCCGGTCGGCGAGCGCGCGCCGCATGCGGACGGCGAAGGCGTGCTCGCCGTCAGCGGCCGGCGGGCCGTCGGCGGGGCCGGCCGCGGCCGTGGCGTCGGCGG
>CAYLNM010000126.1:0-13260 GCA_964385045.1 uncultured Isosphaeraceae bacterium | reverse complement strand
GTGGAACCTACCCGCCTCGTGACGGACCTTGGCGTAGTCCTTCAACTCGACGAGAACGAAACCACCCGGTCCGACGACGGCGAGATCGATCTCGTTGGACGTGCCGTCCGCGTCGAAGGTGAAGTTCGTGAAGGCCAGCAGGCCCCGATTTCCCGGGAGGTTCTCGCGCAGCCACTCGAGACCGCGGCGCTCGTGCGGGAAATCCGAGGGACTGACTTCGATCCAGAAGGACTCGCTGATCGGCATTCGAATGAAACAGCGCGCACCTGACTTCGGATCTCGTCGCGACCGCGAGCGTGCGCCCCCCGCGAATTCGACCTTCGTTCGGAGGAGGATAATCGGTCTCGCCGATTCTCGTGGCCCCGCGGCGGCTGCGAACAAAATGCGAACAGCAGCACTTGTCTCCGTGCGGACGATCGCGCCACTGCGAACTCGCGTCCGCCGCGGTGGGGCCACGAACGTCACTCAGAACGCATCGATCCGTGGACCGATCCGGATGAGGCTGGAGATGTCGGACCGGAGACGGCGACGAACGGGCTCGGTCTTGCTTCCATTGGAGGGGTCGAGGAGCGAGCGGACGTCACATGAGCGACGTACAGGCTCGTCAGTGATCCGCATGAACCTGACGGGCTTCGTCACTCGTCGCCGCCACGTCCCGCCGCACCCACCGCCACAGCAGCGCCGCCCCCGCGACCACCATCGCGACGCTGAGCACCTGTCCCCGCGTGAGCCCCAGCAGCAGCGCGACGCCCTCGTCCGGCTGCCGGAACTGCTCGGTCACGATCCGCAGGACGCCGTAGACGAGCAGGAACGTCGCCCCCACGGTGCCCGCGTGACGGCGCGGCCAGAACCACGCCGCGAGCACCGCCGCGAGGAGGATCGGGCCCTCGGCCGCCGCCTGGAACAGCTGCGACGGCCAGTACGCGGTGAGGTGCGGGGCGAGCCGCTCGGCGACCTCGGCGTTGCCCTCGTACACCGCCCGCACCGCGTTGGCGAGCGGCTCCGTGCCCGAGGCGAGCGGGCCGAGGGACTCGAGGGCCCGGACCTGCACGTCGGCCGGAGCGGCCAGGATCTCCTCGGGGTACTTGACGGCGTACCACGGCGGGGCGGCCTGGGCCGCCTCCGGCATCGCGCGGCCCCACAGCTCGCCGTTGATGAAGTTCGCGAGCCGGCCGAAGCCGAGGCCCGGCGGGGCGGCCACCGCGAGGCAGTCGACCACGTCCCGCGGGGCCAGCCCCCAGCGGCGGCCGAAGAGCCAGGCCGCGACGATCACGCCGATCAGGCCGCCGTGGCTCGCCATGCCGCCCCGGTGGATCGCGAGCAGGCCCCACCACGGGACGGACGACTCGAAGCTCCAGAGCAGGGCCGGGTCGTAGAACGCCACGTAGCCCAGTCGGCCGCCGACGAGGACGCCGACCACGCAGCTCAGCAGCAGGTCGCCCGCCATCTCCGGCCGCAGGGCGGTCCGCCGCGACCGCGCGAGCAGCCGCAGGAGCAGCCACCCCACGAGGAAGCCGGCGATATAGGACAGTCCGTACCAGCGAAGCCCGATCCCGTCGGAGAACTCCACCAGGAACGGATCGAGGTCGTGGATCCAGGCTTCGGCGAGGAGCATGCGGCGCGTAGCCTATCACCCCCCGATCCGCCGCCGCCCCGGCGGACGCCCGACGCCGGATGCCCGGCGCCGGATGCCCGGCACCGGACCCCGCACGCGGGCGCCGCACGCCGGGCGGCCGAGACCCCCGCCCGCCGCACGTCCCCGATGAGGGCCCCCGAGGAACGCCGCATGACCGCTCCCTCGCCCGAGACGCCCGAGACACCCGACCGCCGCGACACCCTCGACGCCGGCGACGGTCGCCACGGCCTCGAGGCTCACGACGCTCGCGACGAGTCCTCGCCCTCCGGCCCCGGCGCGGCCCCCGACGCCGGGCCGGCCCCCGCCGGCAACCCCCACGCCGCGCCCGCCGCCCCGCCGGAGTTCGACCGCGGCGCCGTCGACGCCGACCTCACGCCGCTGCTCAAGCACCTGCTCGACGGCGGCACGCTCTCGGCCGAGCAGACCACCGGGGCCTTCGAGGCGATGATGACCGGCCGCGTGCACCACGGCGAGATCGGGGCGCTGCTGGCCCTGCTCGCCACCCGCACGCCGACGCCGGAGGAGATCCTCGGGGCCGCCCGCGTGATGCGCACGCACGTGGACCGCGTGCCGACCACGCTCGACGCGGCCGACATCGTGGACACCGCCGGCACCGGCGGGGCCCCCAAGACCTTCAACGTCTCGACCGCCTCGGCGATCCTCGCCGCCGCCGCCGGGGCCCGCGTGGCCAAGCACGGCAACCGCTCCCGCACCGGCCGCGGCTCGGCCGAGGTCCTCCGCCGGCTCGGCGTCGACATCGAGGCCGACCTCGACACGCAGCGCCGGTGCCTCGAGGACGTCGGCGTCTGCTTCTGCTTCGCCCCGCGGCACCACCCCGCCACGCGGCACGTGATGCCGGTGCGGCACGCCCTCGGCTTCCCGACGATCTTCAACCTCCTCGGCCCGCTGACCAACCCCGCGGGGGCGCGGCGGCAGGTGATGGGCGTCTACGACCGGCGGTTCGTCCGGCCGATCGCCGAGGCCCTCGCCGATCTCGGGGCCCTCCGCGCGATCGTGGTGCACTCGGACGACGGGCTCGACGAGCTCTCGGTCAGCGCCCCGACCCACGTGGCGTGGGTCGACGCCGGGCACGTGCGGGAGGCGACGATCGAGCCGCAGGAGCACGGGATGCCGCTGAGCCCCCGCGAGACGGTGGTCGCCCGCGACCTCGACCACGCGGCGGCGATGGTCCGCGACGTCCTCTCCGGCGACGAGCAGGGGCCGCCGCGCGACATGACGCTGCTCGCGGCGGCGGCGACGCTGCTGGTGGCCGACGTCGTGAGCTCGTTCGAGGAGGGCCTCGGGCTCGCCGCGGAGTCGGTGGCGTCGGGCCGCGCGATGGAGACGCTGGACCGGCTGGCCGCGGCGAGTCACGGCGGCTGAGGCGGGGCGACGGGCGCGGGGCACGGGGCGCGGCGACGGGCGCGGCCGAAGGGTGCGCGGCGGAGACGGGACCGAAGGCGGATCGCACCGCCGCTGACGCGGCCGGGCCCTTCGGAACCCGAGCCCCGGGATTTCACCCGGTGGATGTCGCCCGTCCCCGCGATTCGGACGCGACCCGCGCTCGATCGCCCCCAATGATGGAGCCGTCGGGGTGCCGGCGCCGAGGAGTCGGCGGGCTTCCCGAGTCCGCCGGGTCGCGGCGACCGCCGTCCGATCCGGATCCATCCCTGGAGGTGCCGCATGCCGCCCAAGGCCACGTACCGGGGCGACTCCGATCGCCCGCAGTTCCCCAAGGTCCTCATCCCCGTCATCGTCCTCGTCGTGATCGCGGTGCCGGTGCTCTTCCGCGTCTTCCGGACCGTGCCCGCCGGCAACGTCGCCGTGGCCACGCTCTTCGGCGAGGTGCGGTCGGATACGTACGGCGAGGGGCTGCACGTCGTGAACCCGCTCTACGACTGGCACCTCTACGACGCGCGGCAGAAGACGCACATGGAGACGGCGGACGTGCCGAGCCAGGACCAGCTCGCCACCAGCGTCGACGTCTCCGTCCAGTGGCGGATCAACCGCCAGAGCGCCAACATCATCAAGTCGGACACGGGCACGGTGGAGGACATGAAGACCGTGCACCTCGTGCCCAAGGTGCGGTCGCTGCTGCGCGAGCAGGGCAAGTCGATCACGCGGGCGGAGGACTTCTTCCAGGAGGAGACGCAGCAGCGGCTCCAGACCAACCTGACCTCCGGCCTCAAGGAGTACCTCGAGCCCGAAGGCATCCTGATCGACGCGGTGCTCATCCGCGACATCCGGCTCCCGCAGTCGCTCCGCCAGCAGATCGAGGCCAAGAAGGCCGCCGAGCAGCAGGCCGAGCGGGCGAAGGCCGAGCTCGAGCGGAAGCGCACCGAGAGCCAGCAGGTCGTGGTCGAGGCCGAGGCACGCCGCCAGGCGGCCGAGGAGGAGGCCGAGCAGCGCCGCGTGCTCGCCGACGCCCAGGCGTACGAGATCGAGGCGATCAACAAGGCCCTCGCCAACTCCCCCGGCTACCTGCAGCTGCAGGCGATGAGCGCCCTCGAGCAGATCGCCAAGGACCCGGCGGCCAAGCTCTACTTCATGAACGGCGACTCCCCGATGCCGCTGCCGCTGATGAACATCGGCGAGCCGCTGCGGGCGGCGAACCCGCCGGCGTCCTCGGAGTCGCCGGCCACGGCCCGCCGCTGAGCCGGCTCCGAGACGCCGCGGCGTGATCGCCGCGGCGGTGCGACACCACAGGGGGGCGGGATGGCCGATCGCGGCCGTTCCGCCCCCTCGTCGCGCGCGGACGCGGCGGCGCGCCCCGATCCACCGTGTCTCGTGCGTCTCGTGCGGCCGCGTGCAGCCGCGTGCGGTCTCGCCCGGCCCCGGCGTTCTGGCCGCGGCCTGCCCCGGCCCCGGTCCCGGCCGATGCGCTCCGCCGAGTCGCCTCCGGAGTCCGCCGGCGTCGGCCGAATGGCCTCCATCCGGCGGTCATGCCGCCCGGCCGCCCGTCCGCCGGGAGTGGGCGGGACCGGCGCCCGCCCTACCATCGAGCCATGACGACGCTCGAGCTCCGCCGGACGCGTTCCGGCCGCCTCCTCGCGGCCGCCGCCCTCGCCCTCACCGCCGCCTCCGCGACCACCGCCGTTGCGGGCGCGGGCCAGCCCACGGGAACCGCCGCCGACGCGGCCGAGCCGGCGCCGCCCGCCCGGGCGGACTTCGATCCCGACGACGGCGGCATCGCGCTGCCCGAGGGCTTCCGGGCGTACGTCGTCCACCCGGGCATCGGCCGCGTGCGATACATCACCGTCCGCGACGACGGCACGATCTACGCCGCGATGCGGCAGACCACCGAGGGCGGCGGCGTCGCGGTGGTGCGCGACACCACCGGCGACGGCCGCGGCGACTCGGTCACCTACGCCTGCCCCGAGGTCTTCGGCACCGGCATCGCCCTCCGCGGCGACTGGCTGTACTTCGGGGCCGACGATCGCGTCGTCCGCTACCGCCTGCCGAAGGACGCCTTCGTGCCCCAGGGCCCGCCCGAGGTCGTCGTCAGCGGTCTGCTGAACCGCCGGCAGCACGCGGCCAAGCCGATCGCCTTCGACGGCGCGGGCACGCTGCTGGTGAACGTCGGAGCGCCGTCGAACGCCTGCCAGGAGCAGATGCGCACCCCGGGGTCGCCGGGCATGGACCCCTGCCCGCAGCTCGAGGACTCCGGGGGCATCTGGGCGTTCGACGCCGACGAGCTGGGCCAGACCCAGGCCGACGGCACCCGCTACGCCACCGGCCTGCGACACTGCGTCGCCATCACCTACAACGACGTGGCCGACGACCTCTACGTCGTGCAGCACGGCCGCGACCAGCTCAACTCGCTGTACCCCGACACCTACACCGCCGAGATGAACGCGGAGCTGCCGGCCGAGGAGGTCCACCGCGTGCGCGAGGGCTTCGTCGGCGGCTGGCCGTACCGCTACTGGAACCACCTCACCGGCGAGTGGATCGTCGCCCCGGAGTACGGCGGCGACGGGACCAAGGCCGACGACAGCGGCCGATTCCAGACGCCGATCCAGGCGTTCCCGGGCCACTGGGCGCCCAACGGCATGACCTTCTATCACGGTGAGCAGTTCCCCGAGCGGTTCCGCGGCGGCCTCTTCATCGCCTGGCACGGCTCGTGGAACCGGGCGCCGCTGCGGCAGGGCGGCTACAAGGTGACCTTCTCGCCCTTCGGCGAGGACGGGATGCCCGATGGGCCGCCGATCGTCTTCGCCGACGATTTCGCCGGCATCGAGGTGATCCGCAGTCCCCGTCAGGCGAAGTGGCGGCCGATGGGCATCGCGCCGGGGCCGGACGGCAGCCTCTACATCAGCGACTCGACGAAGGGCACCATCTGGCGCGTCATGTGGGTCGGCGGCGAGGACGCCCCGGCCGACGGCGGCGTGGGTGACGGCGAGCCCGGAGAGCCCGGCGGCGTGGTGCCGACCGCGACCAACCCGCGCGAGCGCCGCACTGAGGCCCGGGCGACCGCCGCGGACGAGGCGGACGAGGCGGGGGCGTGATCGAGCCGTCGCCGAGCACGGGGCGGCCCGCCCGCGCGGCCGGCCTGCTCCTCGCCGCGCTCGCGAGCACCGCGATCCTCGTGGGCTGCGGCGACGCGGGGGGCGACGCGGGGGGCGACGCGGAGGACTCCGGCGAGGACGCGGCGTCAGCCACCGAGTCCGCATCCGGAGGCACGGCCACCGACGACGCCGCGCTCTTCGCCCGCGGCCAGCGGATCTACGACGCCCTCTGCCTCGCGTGCCACCAGGCCGACGGCGGCGGCGTCCCGATGATGCAGCCCGCGCTCGACGGCTCGGCGATGGTCGTCGGCGACCCGGCCCGCGTGGTCGACGTGATCCTGCGCGGCGTGGGCGGCGGCGGAGTCTCGCTCGAGGCCAGCGGCGAGTGGCCGCAGGCGATGGGCGGCTACCGGCAGCTGCCGGACGCGGACGTCGCGGCGGTCGCGACCTACGTCCGGCAGGCATGGTCCAACGACGCCTCCGCCGTGACGCCGGAGCTCGTCGCCGAGCGACGGGCGGCCATTCCGGGCGGCTGACCCCTCGCCCGGCAGCTCGGGAGACTCGGGCTCGGGAGACCGACGGCCATGCCGGACACCCCTCGCCCCCGCGACCGCCGCCGCCTCGCCGCGCTGCCGCTGGCTGCCTGCATCGTCGCGCTCGCGTCGCTCGCGAGCGTCGGCTGCGTCGGCCACCGCCTCTACAACGACGAGCCGCACGAGTACCTCCGCACGCTCGAGGTCGCGCCCGGCGAGGGCGCGCGGACGGCCGGCGACGTCCCGCCCGCCGACCTCGCGGTCGTCGAGTTCGACGAGCACGGGATCCTCTGGACGCGGGATCAGCTCGACGGGGCGATCGAGCTCATCCGCCGCCGCGCGGACGAGGCGAAGCGCGGCGTGCTCGTCGTCGTCTTCGTGCACGGCTGGCAGAACAACGCGGATCCGGAGCGGACCAAGGGATCCTTCGTCGAGTTCCGCCGCATGCTGCGCGAGGCCGCCCGCCGCCAGCACGAGACGCCGGGACGCACCGCCGACCGGGTCGTCGGCGTCTACCTCGGGTGGCGGGGCGACACCAGCGACGTCCCGCTGCACGACACGCTGACCTTCCTGAACCGCCGTGACGCGGCCGAGCGGGTGGCGTCGCTGCAGATGGTCGAGGCCACGTACCGGATCCTGCAGGCGGCGAACCGGCCCGGTTCCAAGTGCTTCCTGCTCGGCCATTCGCTCGGCGGCATGGTCGTGGGCCGCACCGTCGCCCCGATGATCACGACGCTCCTGCTCGACGGGGGCGGGCGCGGCGTGCGGATCCCGGCCGATCTCGTGATCCTCCAGAATCCGGCGATGGACGGGCTCTCGGCGTGGCAGCTCGTCGACTTCCTCAAGCGGACCGGCGCCCGCGTGGAGCTTCGCGGGCCCGACGGCGAGGCGGCGCCGGCCGACGGGCCGGTGATCGTGTCGATCACGTCGGAGGTCGATCGCGCCCTCGGCATCTCGTACCGGCTGGGGCAGTCGGTCGGCAGCATGTTCACGACGTTCCGCGGCGACCACCGACCGGGCGACCCGAGTCAGCGCACGCTGGCCACCACCGCCCACGGACTGGTGGACGAGCTCGTCAGCCACCGGGCGTCCGTCGTCGACGGCGAGGTCGTCCTCGAGCGGGTACCGGGGGCCTACAACGACACGCCCTTCTGGATCATCCGCGTGAGCCCCGAGATCTCGCGCGAGCACGGCGACATCGGCAATCCGCGCTACGAGGCCCTCGTGGAGCAGCTCGTGCGGCTGAATCGGGGCTACGAGGCCGGCGTGCAGACCTGGCTGCGGACGACGGCGGGGGAGTGAGCCGGCCGCGTCACCGCGCGATCAGCACCAGCCCGCCGAGCACCATCGCCACGCCCGCGAGCTTCCGCCCGCCCAGCGGCTCGCCCAGCACGAGCCACCCGAGCAGCACGCCACAGGCGGGCGCGACGGTGAAGGCGATCGGCTTGACGCGGGACACCTCGCCCGCGTGAAGGGCGAGGTAGAAGCACGCCATGCCGCCGAACCCCGCGGCGAGCCCCGAGCCGAGCAGCAGCTTCGCCCAGTCGCCCGCGCCCGCCCGCAGCCAGCCGCCCGGCTCGGCCCGGCGAGCGAGGAGCCACGCGGCCACGCACCAGAGCAGCGGCAGGGCGATGGTCGACCGCACCGCGAGGGCGGTCAGGGGGCCGACCCGCCCCGCGTGGAGAACCGACTTGGTGGCCACCTCGCCGATGCCCCAGCAGAGGCCGGCCGAGACCGCGAGCAGGATCGCCTTCATGGGGCCGAGGATACGGCCGGGCGGCCACGGTCCCCCGGCGCGGGGGCCGCGGTCGGGCCGCGTCGGCCCGCAGGGCGGCGAAGTGGCGGCTGCGGCCTCGCGGCTCCGCGGCCTCGCGGTCCCGCGGTCCCGCGGCCCGGAGGCGCAGGGGCGGTATCTGCGGCGTGGCTCGATCGCAGCCGGCGGGCAAGAATCCGCCCATGAACCGCCCCACGCTCGTCCTCCCGCGCTCGCTCGTCCTCGCCGCCGCCGTCCTCGCCCTCGCCGCCGCCACCACCGGCTGCCGCACGACCGAGGACGAGGGGCTCGACGCCGACCTGCAACTGGCGGCGAGCCCGGCCGTCGCGCCCGCCCCGGCCGCCCCGGCCGCCCCGGCCGCCCCCGCCGCGGTCACCGACCGCCCCGCGGACGCCGCCGGGTACGACGCCTCGGTCATCGCCGCGGCCGAGTCGATCTCCGCCGCCGCCATCCAGCGGGGCGTGGACGAGCTCGCCTCCGACCGGATGAACGGCCGCCACTGGAAGAGCCCCGAGGGCTGGCTCGCCGCGGGATGGGTCGCGGGCCGCATGTCGGCGATCGGCCTCGAGCCCGCCGCCCCCGACGGCACCTGGTACGACGAGCTCGCCCAGCAAGCCGGCTCCTCGCCCAACGTCATGGGCCGCATCCCCGGCACCGGCGACGGCATCGTGCTCCTCACCGCCCACTACGACCACCTGCGCACGCGGACCGACGTCGCCCCCGGCGAGGACGCGATCTACAACGGCGCCGACGACAACGCTTCCGGGGTGATGGGCATCCTCGAGGCGGCCCGGGCCCTGAAGCAGGTGGCGGACCGGGCCCCGCTGCCGGCGACGATCCTCGTGATCGCGTTCTCCGGCGAGGAGGCGGGCCTGCACGGGGCCCGCGACATCGCCGCCGACCCGCCCTTCGCCCTCGACCGGGTGATCGGGATGATCAACTGCGACATGATCAGCCGCAACGAGCCCAACGCCCTGTGCGTCGAGGGCGTCGGAGCGGCCCCGCGGCTCGCCGCCGCCGTCGACCGGGCCAACCGCATCGTCGGCCTCGACCTGACCCGCGACGAGAACCTCGACTGGCTCCGCCGCAGCGACCAGGGGCCGTTCCTCGCCAAGGGGGTCCCCGCGATCCTCTTCAGCGTGCCGGACCACCCGGACTACCACCAGGTGACCGACCACGCCGACAGGATCGACGCCGAGCTGGCGATGAAGGCGACGCGGCTGATGATGCTGGCGGCGCACGATCTGGCGACGCGGGCGACCGGCGCGGCGGCCGCGGACGACACCGACGACGGGGAATGATGGGCACGTGACGGTCCGTCGACCACGCCCGTCGACCGGCGCCCGCTCAGTCCACCAGCACCCGCGGCAGCCGCAGCTCGATGCGGTCCATCACTGGCCCGTACCGCCCCGGCTCCAGCCGCAGCGTGAGCCGCCGCTCCGCCGCCGACAGCGGCACGTCGATCTCGGCCACCGGGTTCAGGCCGTCGATCCGCGTGCGCAGGCGCTCCTCGCGGCCGTCGAGGACGACGAGCTCGAGGTCGCCCCAGGTGCGAGCCACGGCGGGCAGCACCGCGGTGGCCGAGAAGCGGCGGGCGCCCTCCGGCATCACCCACGTCGCGGTCATCGGTCCGGTCAGCTCCAGCGTGCCGAGGCCGGCCGCGGCGTTCGGGTGCAGCGGCCGCGGCGGCTCCACGCGGTAGCGCAGGCCGCCGGCGGGATCGTCCACCAGCGGGGCCACGCGCTCGAGCTCGGTGCTCGCGAGGGGCCGCAGGCCGCGGGTGTCGAAGAGCACCGCGGCCACGTCGTCGATCGACAGCGGCAGGAGGTCGCGGCCCACCCGCTCGCCGTCGACGAACAGCTCGCCGGTCGGCGCCGCCCGCATCGTCTCGACGTCGACCACCGTGCCGTCGGAGAGCCAGACCCGGCGCTCGCCCGGCGGGGCGGAGCCGGCCACCAGCCGGATCGCGGCGACCCGCTCGATCGGCACGTCGATCGGCTCCTCGCCGCGCTCCGTCTCGCGGAACACGGTCACCCGCGTCGCCACCGAGTCCACGAAGCCGTCGAGTCGGTCGCCGTTGGTGAGGACGACGCGGTCGCCCTCGCCCAGCTCGACCGGCCCCGGATCGCGCTCGACGATCGGCACGATGCGGGCGACGTCCTCGAGCGACACCTCGCGGTCGCCGAGCGGGGTCGCGATCCAGCGCAGGCGGTCCGGCGAGGAGGGAGGCTCGCCGCCGACGAGGCCGGGGATCCGCTCGCCGGTGCGCAGCTCCAGCATGCCGCGGGTGCGGCGGAGGATCGGCTCACGGGCCACGCGGGCCAGCTCCCCGTCGCGGCCCTGGACGATCGCGAGGACGTCGGTCACCAGCAGCACGCCGTCGCGGCCGAGGTCCTCGTACCGAATCGCCAGGGTGTCGAACGACGTCACGGTGAGCTGCCGCACCCGTCCGTCGCGCAGGAACACCAGGAAGTCGTCGGCGGCGGCGGCCAGCGGCGCGACGAGCAGGGCGGCGGCCGTGGCCGCGGCGGCGACGGCGATGCGGCCCGGGCCGGCCCCGGGGCGGCGAGACGACGAGCGGCGAGTGGGCTCGGGGGCGGACGGTGACGCGGGCACGGGCACCTCGGCTCAGCGCTGGAAGATCGGCAGGTACCGCTTGGGCATCTGCAGGACGATGAGGGCCATCGACGTCGAGTACGCGCCGCCGGCGTAGTGATCGAGCCAGCCGCCCTCGCCGTGCTGCCGGCCGAGCAGCTCGCGCCGCACCGCGGGCCACCACGTGTTCCACTCCTCGCCGCCGGCGAGGTACATCGCCTGCACCGCGTAGTACTGGCCGTAGTAATAGTGGGCCTGGCTCGGCAGTCGGCCGCCGGGCATGGCGTTCCGCATGAGATAGGCGAGCCCGCGCTCGATCGAGTCGTCCTCGTAGATGCCGGCGTAGAAGAGGGCCGCGACGCCGGCGGCGGTGCGCGGCCACGCGCTCACGCCCGGCTGCGTCATGTAGCGGAAGCCGCCGTCGTCGTTCTGGCACGCGCGGACGTACTCGACCGCCCGGTCGATCGTCGTCTTCGGGACCTTGATGCCGGCGTTGCGGGCCGACCGCAGGGCCATCACCTGGCAGATCGTGACCGACACGTCGGCGTCGAGCGGGACGGGGTTGTAGCGCCAGCCGCCGAGCTCGTTCTGCGAGCCGACGATGATCTCGACCGCCTTCTCGAGCGCCTCGCGCACCCGCTCGTCGATCGGGTTCATGCCGTAGATCTCGCCGAGGAAGAGGGCGGCGAATCCGTGGCCGTACATCGGCCCGTGCGAGGTCTCGGCCGCGAGCAGGCCCGCGTCGCCGGCGTTGTCGAGCACGAACTCCAGCGCCCGCTCGACCTGCTCGCCGTAGGGACCGCGGCCGGGCAGGTTGCCGTCGGCCATGAAGGCGATCGCGCAGAGGGCGGTGATCCCGACGTGACGGCCGTAGCGGCCACGCCCGAAGGAGCCGTCGCGGTTCTGCTGGGACGCGAGGTAGCGGAAGCCGCGCTGGATCGCGGCCTCGAGCTCGGGCGTCATCTCGTCGGCGGCCGGGTTGTTCTCGGCGCCGGCCTCGGCCTCGTCGGCGGGGGCGTCGTCGCCGGCGCCGGCCGCGGCGGGGCCGGCGTCGCCGCGCTCCTGCAGCATGCCGGGGCTGACGGCGGGGGGGGCGTCGAGGCTCGCCATCTCGGCGCGAGGGGCGGGGTCGGTGGTCGCGGGTGTGGTCGGCACCACCGAGGAGGGAGCGGGCGGCGCCGCGCTCGCCATGGCAAGGCCGAGCGCGGTCCCGGCGACGAGCCCGGTGGCGGCGAGGGCGAGCCGCGGAGCTCGGCGGGGGGCAGGCGCTCGGACGGGGACGGGAGCGGGGGCGGAGCGGCTCATGGCGTTCCCTCCTCGGCGAGGCGGCGGTAGTACGCGCGGGTCAGCCGCTCGTACAGCGAGCTGAAGCGCTCGCGGCGGCCCTGCAGCAGCATGTCGCGGACGCGCTCGGGCAGGCTGCCCCACTCCTCGCCCTCCTCCGCGAGCTCGGTGTCGAGCGGGCCGTCCTGGAAGCCCGGGGGCAGGCCCTCGCCGGGGGTGGTGCCGCCGGCGGGCTGCTCCTGCTGCTGCTGGCCGTCCTGCTGCTGCTGCTGCTGGGAGCGCGACTGCTGCTGGCCGACCTGCTGCTGTTGCTGCTGCTGCTGGGAGGACGAGGAGCTGGAGGACTGCTGCTGCTGTTGCCGGCGGGCCTCGTCGATGAGCAGCTCGAGGCGGCGCATGACCTCCTCCTGCGTGCGCTGCGTGTCGAGGTCGGTGCGGCGCTGCTCCAGTCGGCCGGCCGCGACCTCCATGCCCTCGATCGCGAGCGCGAGAAGATCATCGAGCGAGCGCTCGCCGAGCGCCGCGTCGAGCTCGGGATCGCCGGAGGCCGGCGGATCGGCGCCGGCGGGCGGGTCGGCCGCGCCCTCGCCCGCGGGCGGGTCGGCATCGCTTCCGCCGCCGATCCCCAGGAGCTCGTCGAGCGACTTCGGCGGATCCTGCGACGGCGGCGGATCCTCGGCGGCCGGCTCGTCCACGGCCGGCGGATCGGCCTTCGGCGGCTCGTCCGCGCTGCCGGAACCGCCGGAGGCGGGCGGCGCGTCGGTCGTGCCGGCCGGCGGATCGGCGGCGGGCGGGGGATCGGCCTGTGCCGGAGGATCGGCCTTCGGCGGCGGATCCTCGGCCGGGCTCGCGAGGACGCCGGTGGTGAGCGTGATCGCCGCGGCGAGACCGCCGGCGAGGGGAAGGAGTCGGGTCGGTCGCCTCATGGCCGGG
>CAYLNM010000125.1:0-13490 GCA_964385045.1 uncultured Isosphaeraceae bacterium | reverse complement strand
TGTCCGAGCCGGCGAGCCGGGGCGAGGCGGAGAACCCGCCCTTCGCCCCCGGTGACCTCGTCCGCAAGCGCTCGGACCACGGGACGCACGGCGAGGTGCTGTCGCTCCGCCGGACGGCCGGCGAGTGGTACTGCGCCGTCCGCATCGCGGGGGTCCAGCGGAAGTTCCGGGCGGAGGATCTCGAGCTCCAGGTCGAGAGCGGAGGCCTCGAGCAGGACCTGGTCCGCGGTCATCTCGTCGGGCCTGACGCGTTCCGTCGACACGTCGCCGCGATCAAGCTGCACCGTGATCGCGGGCTGACCGACACGATCCTCTCGTTCGGGGCGTCCAAGACCGAGTTCCATGCGTACCAGTACGTCCCGCTCCTCAAGATCCTCGACAACCAGCGTCGGCGGATCCTGATCGCGGACGAGGTGGGGCTCGGCAAGACCATCGAGGCCGCGTACATCCTGCAGGAGCAGCTCGCCCGGAGCGGTCCCACGGCGCGGATCCTGATCGTGTGCCCCGCCGCGCTCCGGACCAAGTGGCAGCGGGAGCTGCTTAACCGGTTCCAGCTGGACTTCGAGGTGCTCGACCTCGCCGCGGCGTGCCGGCGGATCCCGCTCAGGCGCGAGGAGGAGGAGTCGGGGCGGCCGCTGCGCGCGATCGTGTCGCTGCAGTCGCTTCGGAACAAGAAGTTTCTCGAGACGATGCGGCGCGAGCCGGCGCCGACCTTCAACACCGTCATCGTGGACGAGGTGCACCACTGCCGGAATCCGGCGACGAAGTCGAACGAGGCGGTGGGGGCGGTCACCGAGGACGCCGAGGCGGTCGTCTTCCTGTCGGCGACCCCGGTGCAGACGCAGTCGGACGACCTCTACCACACGCTCGACCTGCTGGCCCCGGGGGAGTTTCCGACCCCGGAGACGTTCGTCCGCCGCGTGTCGGTCAACGAGCGGGTCGTCCAGGCCGAGACGCTGCTGCGCAGCCGGGAGCCGGACGCGATCGCCCAGGCCCGGGAGAGACTCGCGGACCTCGACGGCGTCCTCGGACGCGAGTACCTCGAGCGCGACCCCGAGTACCCCGTCGTCCTCGAGGAGCTCGCGGTCGAGACACCCGACACGCCGGCTCGTCGCGTCGAGCTCCAGCACGCCGTCTCGCGACTCAATCAGATCTCGCACATCTTCACGCGCACGAAGCGGCGGGACGTCAAGGTCAACTCGGCCGTCCGCCGTGCCTCCAACCACTACCCGGCGATGACGCCCTACGAGCGGCAGGTCCACGAGCGGCTCCTCGGTCATCTCTTTCGCCGCTACGACGAGCTGCACGGCTCGAACATCGCGCGATTCGTGCTGTCGGCCTACGAGCGGTACGTCTCGAGCAGCCTCGCGGCCGCGGTGCGGCGGCTCCGGGAGGCCTGCACGCGGGACGAGGAGTCGCTGGAGGATCTGGAGACGGACGAGCTCGGCTTCTCCGACGACCCCTCGTCGACGTCGCTGGAGACGCGGCGCTACCGGCCGAGCGCGGACCGGGAGCTCGCGCGGATCGTGCATGGCGTCGACGTCGAGCGGCTGGAGGCGGAGGACTCGAAGTTCGCCATGCTCCGCGAGGTCCTGGATCTCTACTTCACCGGCGCGCACGCGCACCAGAACCCGTCACGGAAGGTGGTGATCTTCTCCTTCTTCCGGGGCGCGATCGACTATCTCGAGCGACGGCTCGGGGATGCCGGCATCCGGCTCGTGCGGATCGACGGCTCCGTGCCGAGCACGCCCAGCGACCCCGAGCGGGACGAGCGCGGTCGCCGGATCGCGCAGTTCCGCGACGACCCCGACATCCAGGTCCTGCTCACCAGCGAGGTGGGCGGCGAGGGCCTCGACTTCCAGTTCTGCAACACGGTGGTCAACTGGGACCTGCCGTGGAATCCGATGAAGGTCGAGCAGCGGGTCGGCCGGGTCGACCGCCTCAACCAGAAGGCGGAGCGGATCTTCGTCGTCAACATCGCCCTCGAGGGCACGATCGAGGCGCGGATCGTCGAGCGCCTGTACGCCCGCGTCGGCCTCTTCGAGCGGACCATCGGCGAGCTGGAGCCGATCCTCGGCGAGCGAATGGAGCGGCTGCAGGATGCCCTCTTCGATCCCCGGCTGAGCGACGAGGAGCGGGCCCGGCGGATCGAGGAGGAGGAGCGGGGCCTGGAGCGGGAGCGGAAGCTGCGTCGCGAGATCGAGGAGCGGGCCGACGAGCTGCTCGGGCAGGATGCGGTGTTCCGGGACGAGCTGGAGCGGGTGCGGCGCTTCGGCCGCTTCCTCGGCGGCACCGAGCTCCGGCGGTTGGTCGAGTACGAGCTCGGCCGGCTGGTGAAGGGCGGGGGCCTCGACGAGCTCGACGACGAGCCGGGGGTGTACCGGATCCGGCGGGCCCGCGAGGTCTCCGATTTCGTGACGGACGCCCTGCCGAAGGCCGACGTCGACGGCGTCCGGTTCCGCGATCGGCTTCGTCGGGACGAGCCGGTGCTGGTCGCCTTCGAGGGGCCCGTGGCGGAGCGGTCGTCGCGCTCGGTCGAGCCGCTGCACGCGAAGCACCCCGTGGTCCGGGCGATCGCGATGCGGCTGGATCCGGACGAGGTGAACCGGACCCATGCGGTCGCGGTGCACGTGGTCGTGCCCCGCGAGGTGGTACCGCCGGGCGAGTACTTCTTCGGCTACGCGCTGGTCGAGGAGACCGGATTCATGCCGGCGCGGACCCTCGCCGCGGTGGCGATCCCGCTCACCGGGGATCGGCTGGAGCCGTTGTCACCTGACGAGTCCAACGAGGTGCTGGGAGCCATCCTGGCGCACGGACGAGAGGTTCCGCGGGTCGCCGGGCTCCCGCCGGAGATGGTCGCCCAGTCGATGGAGGCCGTCGACGAAGCGCTGACCATCGGCGTGGCCCGTCGAGCGCTCGAGCGGCGCCGCCGCTTCAAGAGCGTCAAGGCACGGAAGCGGCTCGTCATCGAGCAGGAGATGGACGCGAAGATCGCCGTGCAGGAGCAGCGGATCGCCACCAGCCGCGACCGACGCGAGCGTGGCCAGACCGCGGGCCGGGGACTCGGCGGTTTCGAGAAGAGGCTCCAGAACCTCCACGACCTGCGGGCGGATCGGCTCCGCGAGCTGGAGGCCATGGAGCAGGGCGAGGTCGACTTCCAGCTGCTCGGAGCGGGAGTCGTGGTCGTGGAATCCGAGCGAGTGCGAGTGCGGGGGACTGCGGGATGAAGCAGGGATCCGGGAGCGGGGGATGGGGGCTCGGTCGGCTCCTCGGCATCGGCGGCGGTGCAGGCGGGGACGCCGCGGAAGGAATCCGCCCCGACGGTCCGAGCCGATCGGTCGACTACTCCGTGTGGGTCGGGCTGGACTTCGGCACCGCGACCACCAAGGCGATGGTGCAGATCGAGGATCGGCGGGACGGGTCCGTCGAGTTCCTGGTCATCGGCTGGAAGGGAGATCGCCGCTCCGACGCGGTGGTGATCCTGCCGAGCCAGATCCGGCGCGACCCGGATGGCGGATTCATCGGCGCCGCCGAGATCCTGGATCTCGACGACCGTACGGACGTGACGGTCGAGATGAAGACCCGGTTGCTCGACGCGGCGGCCGAGCTGGCACCGGGCGGCCGGTGCGACCCGGAACGGTGCCGCGCGAGCGTCGACTTCGTCGATGCGCTGGTCCACGTCTCCATGTGCCTGGCGTCCATCCGCCGGGCGCTTCACGAGTACCTCGGCGACGCGGCATTCAAGATGCACGTGCAGCTCGCCGCTCCGCTGGAGCCGGCGGGCGCGTCGGCCGCCGGGAGCGTGAGCGATGCCTCCGCGCCGGTGGAGGCGGTGTTCCACGAGCTTGGCTTCCGGGCATTATGCGGGTCCCATGCGATCGACGGGTGGCGGATCGGGGCCACCGAGGCTACCCGATTCATCGAGGACGCCTTCCGCGACCCGACGCCCGCGGCGGAGGAGTCGCCCGTGACGTTGATCCCGGAAGCGCTCGCCGCGGTCGCGGTGCATCTCGAGCGCGCGGACGTCGACTCGCACCTCTTCGCC
The DNA here is from genome assembly GCA_964385045.1 of uncultured Isosphaeraceae bacterium. Taxonomy (GTDB): domain Bacteria; phylum Planctomycetota; class Phycisphaerae; order Phycisphaerales; family SM1A02; genus CAYLNM01. The sequence goes on along the minus strand of CAYLNM010000125.1, from coordinate 9,445 downwards.
ACGGTCGACGTCGGGGGCAGCACCACGGACGTGGCGTTCGCGTGGTATCAGGCTCCGGAGTCACACCGCGAGGGCGAGGCGACCTGCTGGTACTACTCGATGGCGACGGCCCGCGTCGGCACGAACGACCTCGTGGACGCGGTCTTCGGCACGCAGGCAGCCGGGCGGGCGGGTGCGCACGAGGAGCTTGCCGGGCTTCCGACGCTGTGGAAGGGGCCGCGCGTCGCACGATGTGCCCAAGTCGCGAAGGAGATCCATTCCGCGTACACCGCCGCGTGGGCGCGAGCCCTGAAGCAGAGCGGTGGTCAGGTGCGGCACTGGCGAGAGGGGCCGGATCGACGCACGGCGGCCTGGACGCTCCTGCTGGTGGGCGGTGGCAACGACCTCGACGTCGTTTCGGAGACGCTCGAGGTGCCGCCGCACGCGGAGTCCTTCTTCGACGAGCAGCGGGCGGTGGAGCGCCTCGTGGTGCCGGCGAGACTCCCGATCCTGTCGCCGGCCGGGACGTGCCTCGAGTGGTCCGGGGTGGGGGCCGGGCGGCGGCGCGATCCGATCGCCCGGTCGAGCTCGATGCTCATCGTGGCGTTCGGGCTTGCTCGTCGCGTGCCGGATCTTCCGCGGTGGGAGCTCGACGAGGACGGGATGCCGGCGCGGGGCGAGACTCGGGGGCGGGAGTACGCGTACCTGCTGGAGGATGTGGCGTGATGGGGGCGGCTCGCGGGTGAGGCAGCCGATAGCCCGCGACCTGACTCCGTGACTGATCCAAGCCCGCATTGTCGACACGCACCCGTTGAAGGAGGATGACCGCGGACGTGGCATCCGTAGCCGAGGACTGCCGCGGCGTCGCCGGTTCCTCGACGATCTCAGCGAGTCGGTGACGCTGCCGATTCCTGGTGGCGTGTCCCTGGGGCATCCATGGGCGTATGCCTCGGGTCATCACTCACCAATCTCGTCGGAAGGGATGGAGTCGCTTTCGGGGTCAGGTCGCAGGCACGTCAGTCGATTCAACCCGGCGGCGGTGCGAGTTCACATCAAGCCGACTGCAGTGAGCCAAGAATCGTCTCCAGCCGTTCGCGAGTCGGCTGCCGCAGGCGCTGAAGGCCGTAGTGAGTGGCCACCTGGCGAATCAGCGTCTCGTCATCCGTCGTGGGATCCTGCCGGCGGAGGTACGCCAACATCCAGGCGAGCTCGCTCCGTGGGACCTCGGCGAAGGTTCGGTCACCGATCGTTCGAGGGCGAACCGACGGCGTGCCGTGGCCCCGAAGCACGGCCGAGATCCGCGGCTTCGAAGGATCCTCCGTCTCGCTCTGGAGTCGGCGTTGACGCTCCAGCTGCGCCGCCGCACGGTTCAGGGATCGCTGCACCGCCTTTCCTGCTCGTGCCAGACCAGCCGCCTTCGAGTAGAGGCGGTAGGCCCTCGTTGCGAGGACGGGGCCCTCGACGCGGATGATCCGTTCGAGGGCGGCCGCGATCTCCTTCGGCGGTGCCGTCTCGGGATGCGGGAGGGGCGAGCCGTCGGGCATCCATGCCTCGTACGGCTCCACGATCTGATCGTGATCGTGCTTCGCGGAGGGGGATCGTCCGTTGCCGGATGCCGCTGGGGTGGCATGAGCCCGCGTGGCGGCCGCAGCCACCGGCGGGGCCCCTTCTTCCGGATAGAGCTCGGCCGCCGGAGCTTCGGTCGAGCCGACAGCACCGTCGGGCCCTTCCTCCGCATCGCGGTACGAGCCGTCAGCTGGGTCCGTCCCGTCGGGCGTCGAAGCATGGTCGGTGCGGTTCGCCGGATCGGCGACTCCGGGGTCCGCCTCGGGCGTGACGGCGGCTTCGTCCGGCGGGGCGAGAGAAGGGCTGGCGACCTCGGCGGCTGCCGGTGTCGTCCCTCCGCCCGTCGACTCCCGCGAGACCGGTTCGATGCCCAGGCGTTCGAGCGTCTGCCAGAGCGGCCGTAAGGCCTCCTCCTGGTCCGCGTGAAACTCCACTTGCCGGATGCGGACGAATCGCAGGCCGACTCGCTCCAGCGCCCGCTGGCGATGCATGTCCTGTTCGAAGACCTCTGGGCCGTGCCAGTGGTCGCCATCGCACTCGACCGCGAGCCGTGCCTGACTGCCCTGGATGAGCAGATCGATCCGGTACCCGCCGTGCTCGTACTGCGGCTCCACGCGATAGCCCCGGCGCAGGATCTCCATGGCAACGGCGACTTCGAACCAGCTGTCGAAGGGCCGTGGAGGAAGCTGATTCTGGCGATCCGCATTCGTGTAGATCTGCTGCAGCTCGTCGAGCTCGATGCCCGCGACGGTGTGATCGCTTTTTGTCGGGTCGAGGAAGTGTTCGAGGAGACTCCGACGTACGCAGTTCGGACTCAGGTCGGCGGGCATCACCGAATGGAACAGCCACATCTGGTCGCGAGCGCGGCTCGCCGCGACGTTGAATCGCTGCCGGGCCGACCGCGTGGTGAGGGCGGAGATGCCGACCCCGGGGGCGGCGACCAAGGACAGGAACATCACGTCCCGCTCGTCGCCCTGGAAGTCGTAGGCGTTGCCGCAGACGAGCTCCCGTCGCTCCATCTCCTCGGGGCCGATCCGCTCCACGAGGAGATTGGAGATGTGGTCCGCCTGAGCGTCGCCGGTGAGCGAGATCACGCCCATCGTGAGCGGGTCGCCGTCCGGGGCGTACCGATCGTCCTCGATGCACTCGGCGATCTTCGCCACGAGCGCGGCGGCTTCGGGCTTGTTGAGTGCGCGCGACCCCGTGCCGGTCCGGGCTCCGTCCGCGACATGCACGTGGCGCAGCGGTGGCAGTCGGTCCGAGCCAAAATCGCGGATCGGGCGGAGCTTCCGCTTGTAGCAAAGATCGTTGCTGAAGCGGATGATCTCCGGCATGCAACGGAAGTGCTCCCGGAGGACGATTCGCTGCTCGAAGCGAAGATCGGCGTGATCGAACAGGCTGGAGTCCACGGCGAAGGAGGACTTCATCCGGAACGAGGAGAGGAACTCGGCCGCCTTGTGATCGAGAATCGACCAGTCGATGCCGACCGCCGACGGACTGATCTGCTCGTCGTCTCCGACGACGAGAACCTTCTTCCCGAGGAAGATCAGGGGAAGGGCGTTGAGTCCGCACTGCGAAGCCTCGTCGACGATGACGACGTCGAACATGCCCGGGGCCGGGTCGACCGTGTCGAACACTCGGTGAAGCGGCATGATCCACGCCGGAATCGCCTCGCGACATCCAGCCAGGTGCTTCCTCGCATCGAGGCGATGCTTCTCGGCGTGCTTGCCGGTGCCCTTCCCGAGCCGCTTCATCGACTGCTGCCACGCGATCAGCGAGCGCTTGTGAGCTTCCGTCATCCGCGAGAACGTCGCCGCCCACGCACGTGCCGCAGCCTCTTCGCCCGTCAGCTGGCGAATCACTGCTTCCGTGCGATCGAGCTCACCGAGCAGAGCGGTCGGATCGGCTTCGTGGAGGACTTCCCGGACGTAGCTCCTCGCCATCGCACGGTGGATGGCCTCGAGCAGCGTGGCGGCGCGCTCCTCGGCTGTTTCGGACGCCAGTCCTTCTTGGATCATCCGGGCGATGTCGGGGAGCGTTCGGGCGATCTCCTCGAGCTGTTCGTCGAGCCGTTCGGCGCGGCGGTCGAGATCCTCCCACGTCCGAGACTCCGTCCAGTGCTGCTCGTACGACGACGAATCCCGGGCATCGACGGCGGCGAGGATCGCGTCCATGCGGTCGACATCCGCCGAGGCGTCCTCGCGAGTGCCGCGGAGGGCTTCGGCCACGTCGTCGAAGGCTCGCGCGTATCGCGCAGCGTCGAGGGCGGCGGCAGAGCGTCGAGCGAGGTCCAACGTCGCGACGATGGACTCGGAGGACGTCCAGTCGGGGGCCGCGATCGCGGGTACGGTCGCCAAGCGGTCCTCGGCCTCACGCACGGCGTCCCCTGCCTCCAGGACATACTCGAGCGTCTCGAGGATCTGAGAGAGCGTGCTTCGGCGAACCGCGCCCGGTCCCGACGGTGCGGCCTCGAGACCTTCCCATAGCTGGGCCAGAGCGTGGAACGCAGCCTCGCACCGGCCAACGCGGACGAGCAGATCGAAGTCGTCGCGCGTGACGGGTGGTCCTCCGCCCACTCGGACCTCCTCGATCAGGTAGCGGGTCGCCCTGACCTCCGGCGGGCAGAAAAGGGCCCGGAGCCCGGTCAGTGCCTTGCCTCGATCCAGATGATCGCGGGCTACCGTCGCGTCACGGGCGATGCGGTGCCACGAGCGGCCGTCGGGGAGCTCGAGCGATGCCGAGGCGGCGTCGTCGGGGCTCTCGGGGATCTCGGCGAGCAGCCTCCGCGTCTCAGCCGCCCGAGACCGCCACGCGGCATCCTGTCGGCCGACGACCTGGGCGAGGGCCGCGTCGAGCCACGGTCGGGGGACGGCAGTGGCTCGCGAGCGCGCATCGCGGGCCTTCTCGAGGGCGGCGATGAGCGTCTGGAGCGAGTCCCGGTGCGACTGGGTGAGAGCGTCCGGGGCCTGCTCGCCGTCGGCGGCCGTACGAGCGGTTGCCTCCCGCTCGACGAGCCGCCGGAACTCCTCCGGATCGGGAAGGCCCGCGATCTGGGTCGCTCGCAGGCGGAGGCCGGCGTGGCCGGACGCGAGAAGATGGCGCCGCTCGGCCGCGAGCTGCGTGAAGGTCTCCGGCTCGAGGCTCACCGTCTCGGTGTAGGAAACCTCGTCGGTGAACCACGCGAAACGCTCGGCGTCCTCGGCGATCGCGGCCGCGATCGTGGCTGCACTCCCCTTGAAGCCGCCCACTTCGTTGTGGGCGGCGTCGCGCTCGCGAACGGCTCGGATTCGATGGCGGAGCCTCGCTGCCTGCTGCTCCTGCTTCTCGCGTTCGGCGGAAAGCTCCTGTGCCCGCTGCTCCCACCCCGCAGCCGAGTCCGTGCCGTGCCGATCCGTGATGCCCCGCACGCTTGATTCGAGCGAGCTCAGCTCCGTCTTTCCCTCGCCCAGCATGCTGACCGCAAGCGGCCGGATCTCCTCGGGCAGCTTGCCGTGGAGCACGTCCAGCGCTCGCGCAGTCTGTGCGGAGATCAGGATCCGCTTGCCGGTCGCGAGCAGATGGCAGATCAGGTTCGCGATCGTGTGCGACTTGCCGGTTCCGGGCGGGCCCTGAACCGTCGCGCCGGGCTGATTGCCGAGGCACCGGAGGATCTCGAGCTGCTCGTCGTTGCTGGGGAGCGGGAAGAAGACTTCTCGCGGGCGTGCGGCCGAGCGGTGCTGCTCTCGTTCATGATCGTCGTCCGACGACGCATCCTCGGCCAGATCGATCCACGCGGCGGGGACGTCGTCGCTCCCCTCCTCGATCTTCTTGAGGATCGTCTCGAGGAACTTCGTCTCGCTTCGGGACGACCGCTTGCGGAGCAGCAATGCCGGCGAGCGGCTGATCATCGGCCCCGAGCTGCTGCCTGTCGGCCGCCGGTCGGTCTCCTCGTAGTGGCCCGACTCGTCGAGCTGGTTGGCGACGGACCTGAGGACCGGCTCGATGACCTCGCGGGCCCAGGGGTCGCCCTCCGCCGCTTGGATCCCCTCGATCGTCGTGGACTCGACCCTCAGCGGCAGCGATGCCGGGGGCACCATGTCGAGCTCGACGTGAAGCGTGGCCTCGAGCGGGTGTGGTCGCACCTCGAAGCGACCGCGCTTCGCGTCGAAGAGAAGCTCGGCCCGAACCGTCAGGACGTGACGCTGGATTCGGTCCTCGTGATGGTCCCAATCGAGCAGGCCCACGCCGAGCGCCAGCTCGAGCTGCTCGCCCTTCGTCTGCAGGTCCTGATGGATCGCGAACAGGGTCGTGTAGACCTGGTGGAGCTTCCGCCACTCGCGATGGCGCTCGGCCCACGGGAGCCACGTGGTGCCGATCCACTCGTCCCAGGCGGCCTGCACCTCCGGATGGTCTCGGAGCTCGACGATCTCGTAGGTCGTTGTGACTTCATCGTCGAGATCCTCATCCTCCGGGTCGCGATTCTCGGACGCCTCGCTCCATGCATCGTCCGCGTGGTCATCGAGGTCGTCGGACTCCTCGACCTCTCGCTCGATTCGAGGAAGGAGCGACGGTGGATCTCCGTCGGCATCGGCATCGAGCGTCTGCGACCCGATCCACGGCTCGCAGATCTCGGGCGGGTCGGGGAGGACCGGCTCCTTCTCCTTCTGGACGGAGACCCAGAGGTCGGCATCGTCGTCGTCGGCGGCCGAACGGTGGCGGGAGAAGCACGAGTCGCGCTCGGGGATCTGGTCGAGCCAGAGGGTGCGGTCGTAGGCCTCGAGGCGAGGGACCGGCTTGGCGCGGATGCGGGCGAGGGCTCGGAGGAACTCGATCAGGTTCCGCTGATTCGCCGAACTCGTCATCGCTTGCAGGGCTCCCCGAGAAATCGGTCGTCGTCGTCGTCGAGAGGTCGTCCTGAGCGGACGCTGGCTCCTCAGAGACTGCGGTCGGGTCGCAATCCAACCCAGCACCATCCCGCACGAGCGAAATCTACCGGGCATATTCGGACGTGGGAAGAGCGGGCCGGGCCATCGTCCAAGCCATCGGCCGGCGACGCTGAAGATGTCGCGGCGGTCTGTGCCTTGTGTACTCGGTGACTTCGCCACGACCAGAGCTCGCAGGAGCTGGGCGGCGTCGCCAGTCCGGTGCGACGGGACATTCTGATCGATTCGGTCGCGAAACCAATGCCGGCGGGCATGTGAGCGCTCGCTGCCGCGGTCTCGGCTGCACTGGTGAGTCGAAGTGCGGGCATCCCGAGCCCGGGTGCCGCTGATCTCCGCCAGGCGTCTTCGGGAAAGGCGCGACGCTCGACTCGAGCCCTCTTGAAGGGGGCCGCCATCAAGGGCACGTCAGCCGTGGATCGGCTGGAGTTCGCCATGCCCATATCACCGCGGCCGCTCGTGAAGCACGGCATTCGGGCCGGTGTCGGGCGTCGACTCCAGCACCCGCCGCTCCGCCCGGGTGAGCGCGAGCTGCGCGAAGCCGACGGTGATCAGGGTGGCGGATGCCAGCAGGACGGCGGCGAACCGAGCGGTCCACAGCGTCGCGTGCAGGACGTCGAGGGCCGCGAGCTCGGCCGCGATCCGGTCGGCCCGCGTCAGCACGAACGACGAGCCGCTCCCAGCCAGCGACACGGCGGCGTCGACGACGATGAACGCGGCAAGCAGGGCTGCCGACAGTCCGCACACGATGAGCGTCGGGCGGATCGGGCCCCGGCGAACGCCCGTGGACCCGGTGACGATCCCGAGCGTGCCGACCGCCGCCGGACTTCCAATGCCGAGCAGCAGGCCGACCGCTGCGGTCAGCGGAAGCCAGCCGGAGTCGCCAACGCTCGACTGCATCGCCGAGTCGAGCTCGTCGGTCCCGATCACGAGAGAGAGCAGCAGGACCGCCCAGGCCGCGAGCACGCTGCCGCCCCCGATCAGGAGGACGCGGGGGACCCTCGCGTCGGGCTCGCGCCATCGCCAGATCGTGGATCCCGCGATCAGCGCCGGCCAGAACCAGATCTGGGCGAGCACCAGCGGCCCGATGACGGGGAGACCCGGGTAGGAGCTCAGGCTCACGGCCGCGACGACGCCGGAGACGATCCATGTGACGCCGCGGGTCAATCGGGCGCGGCCGAGTGCCGTGGCGAACGCGGTCCCGCCGGCGGCGAGCACCAGACCAAGCAGCAGCGCGTCGGAGGGATCGTCGGACCGGGCCATGCCGACGATGCTCTGAAGCCGCCCTTCGTGGACGCCGAATGGAAGGAGGAGAAAAAGCAACAGCACGGCGGCGGCGCCGATCGCGAGGCGGGCGAGGAGTGGGTCGATCTCGTCGCGGCCCTCGAGGCCGCAGATGTGAAGGGCGCCGCTCGCGTCCGTGGCCGCGAATCCGGTCGCCGGCCCGACTCCGGCGGACGGCAATGCATCCCGGGCCGGTGCGGGGTCGGCTTCCACGGGCGGTGGTGCCGCTTCGGACTCCTGTTGGATGCTGCGACGCGTGCGCGCGGTCTCCTGGAGTCGCTCGCGGACCGACGTCCGGTCGGCGGCCGGGAACAGCTCGGTGACCTCGCTCGCCGTTCGCCACGTGATGCCATCGGTCGAGATGGAATGGGCGCGGGTGAGTTGCCGGCGGGCGACGAGCGTCCGGAGCGTGGCGAGGTCGAACGGGCCCTTGACGGTGCCCCGGAAGCGGACGAAGTAGGTGCGGTCTCCGCTCATGGGCCGGGACCTCCGCCCGTGGTCTCGGCGGGCACGGTGCCGGGCTCGATCGCGGAGTCGCCGGACGCCGAGCGGTCGCCGGAGTTCGCGCGGATGACGATCGCGGCGGTGACGAGGGCCAGCGCCACGAGAATCATCGCGAGTACGCCGCCGACGAACAGCATGTGACGTCGTCGCGCATCCGCGATCGCGGACGCGAGCCGAACCTCGAGATCGGCCGGGAGTGGCCGGCTGCCGCGAATCGATGCCGCGATCGCCCGCAGCCGCGCCGGGGGGAGTCCGCGATCGATCGCCTCCTCGAGCACGGCGCAGTTCTCGGCGTGCTGCCGATCGGCGGAGCGTTCGCGGCGGATCATGACGACTCGTTCGAGGGCCGGTCGCACGCGGGCGGCGAGCTCGTCGGCGACCGCCCCGCCGGCGATCTCGACGGCGTTCTCCCACTCCTGCGCCGCGGCGAGGAGGTCCTCCTCTCCACCCGACTGGTGCGCGTCGACGACGGCATCGGCGAGGCCGATCAATGATCCGCGGGCACGGTCGGCGGCGATCCGGCTACGACTGCGGTGCAGCTCGCGGACGAGTCGCTCCGGGACCTCGATCTGCCAGTCCGACTGGACGAGCTCGCCGAGGATCGCGTCCAGGCGGGCGAGGTCGGCCTCATCGGTGGCCGCACGAGCGTCGCGATTGAGCTGCCTCAGCCGGGCGCGATCGAGCTCGACCATCGCGTCCGACCAGACGTCGTTGAGCGGATCGAGCTCGATCAGTCGCTTCAGTCGCCGTCGACGCTCGCGCAGCGGCCGGCGGCCGATGCAGGCGCGGCGGTAGGACCGTAACGGGGCCTCGAGCTGCTGCTCGGTCGCGATCGCGTCGTCGAGCTGCCCTGCGAGATCCCAGTTGAGGTCGTACTGCAGCTGGATGTCGTGGAAGGCGCAGAGGTCCTCGAACTCGCGGAGCTCGGCGCCGAGGTCGAGGGCGCGGAGCGACTCGGAGAGGTCGGGCGGCAGCGATGCCTCGTGGACGGCCTCGCTGCGCAGGCCGCGTGCGATCCAGTCGGCGCACCGGACGAGGCGGACGTTGAGCGAGTCGGCGGCGGCGGCGTACTCCCGCGCGATCCGGCCAAGCGTGGCGTCGTCGGCGCCGGCCGGATTCGCGACCAGTCGCCGCACGTCCTCGCGGACGCGGGCGTACTCCTCCTTCGAGATCGTGCCGGTGGCGATGCTCAT
>CAYLNM010000124.1:0-13565 GCA_964385045.1 uncultured Isosphaeraceae bacterium | reverse complement strand
CCCCACGCCCGCGCCCGCGCCGCTGCCCCGCGCCCGCGCCCGCACCGAGCCGGCCGCCCCCCGCGCCCGTGCCGCCCGCCCCCGTACCGCCGGCGTCCGCGAGTCCGTCAGTCCCAGCCCGGCCGATCCTCCGGCGGAGGCCCGGTGCCCGGGGGGCGTCCGGGATCGCGGGCCCAGCCCTCGAGGACCAGCGGCACGCCGAGCGCCTCGGCGAGCCCCTCGGCGTGCCTCAGCACGCGGCGGCGCAGGACGTCGAGGTCGCCGCCGGCATCGACCAGCAGCGAGATCCGCCGGCCCCGGGCCGCGAGACGGACCACGATCGAGGGTCGTCCCGAGCGGTTCGAGGCGCCGGTGACCCGCACGTGCCGCAGTCGCCGCCGCGGCACCCGCAGGTCGCGCAAGGGGTGCCGTCGCACCAGCACGTCGCCCGTGTCGAGGTCGATCGCGATCTCGTGCGTCACCCCGGCCGCGACGAACGACAGCATCGCCCCGCCCGCCATCACGCACATGGCCATCCCCGTCGCGAGAGCGGCCCACGCGCCGCCCCGCGATCCGGGTCCCGCCGCCGGCGACGGCTCCGCCGCGGCGGTCGCCCCGCCCCCGGCGTGGCCGGCGGACCCCGCCGCGATCAGCTCGAGCACCGCCCCCGCCGCGATCGTCGCCCCCGCGAGTCCCGCCATCAGCGCCAGCAGCCCTCCGCCGAGGCAGGCCGCGAGCGGCAGCGCGGCCGGCCGCGTCCGCAGCAGCCTCCGGGTCGTGGGTCGAGGTCGTCGGAACCACTCGGGCATGCCGCCAGTGTCCCGCGGCCGGTACGCCGCGGCCAGTCCGTTCGGGGGCCTTCGCGGACGCGTGACGGCGGTCGCCGCGACCGTCCCCGCGTCCCGACCGCTCAGAAGCCCCAGACCAGCGGCGCGATCAGCACGGTCAGCAGCGCCACCAGGGCGTTCATGGGCAGGCCCACCCGCAGGTAGTCGCTGAAGCGGTAGCCGCCGGGCCCGTAGACCATGAGGTTCGTCTGGTAGCCCAGCGGCGTGGCGAAGCTCGCCGAGCCCGCCATCATGATCGCCATCACGAAGGGCATCGGGGACGCGTCGAGGGCGACCGCGGTGCCGAGGGCCACCGGGAACATGAGGGCCACCGCGGCGTTGTTGGTGACCGTCTCGGTGACGAGGTTGGTCAGCACGTAGACCGCGGCGAGGGCCAGCCATGGATTCGACGCGGCGACCCCCACCACCAGCGCCGCCACCGCGTCGTCGAGCCCGGTGGCCTGCATCGCCCGGCCGATCCCGAGGGCGGACCCGATCACGACCAGCAGCGACCAGTCGACCGAGGATCGCACCGTGCTCAGGGTGCAGCAGCGGGTGAAGAGCATCGCCCCGGCGGCGAGCATCGCCGACTGCAGCATCGAGAGGACGTCCGCGGTCACCAGGGCGACCATGGCCACCAGGATCAGCAGCGCGACCCCGGCCTTGCCGTGCTGCCGCGGCCGCGAGTCCTCGATCGTGCTCACGAGGAAGAAGTCGCGCGAGTCGCGGTGCCGCTGGCCGAAGCCGGGCTGCGACTCGATGAGCAGCGTGTCGCCCGGCTGGAGGACGATGTCGCCGATCTTGCCCGTCACGCGGCGTCCGTTGCGGGCCACCGCGATGATCACCGCGTCGTAGCGATTGCGGAACCGGCCCTCGCGGACGGTCCGGCCGACGAGCGGGCAGGTGTTCGAGACGACCGCCTCGAACAGCCGCCGCTGGTGCGTCGGGGCGTCGAGCTTGAAGACCTGCTCCGTCGCCGGCTGCAGGCCGCGGAGGTTCTTGAGGTCGCGGATCGAGTCCACGACGCCGGTGAAGACGAGCCGGTCGCCCGCCCGCAGGAGCTCGGTGGGCCCGACGGCCGGGATGACGCGGCCGTCGCGGTCGATCTCCACGAGGTAGCACCCGGGCAGGCTCCGCAGGCCCGCCTCCTCGATCGTCTTCCCGGCGAGGGCGCTGCCCCTGGGCACCGTCATCTCGGCGGTGTACTCGCGCGGGTCGCCGAGGGTCGACTCGACGCCCCCGCGGTCGGGCAGCAGCCGCGGGGCGACGAAGACCAGGTACACGGTCCCCACGAGCAGGCACGGCAGCCCCAGCCATGTGATGTCGAACATCCCGAGCCGGGACAGGCCGGGCGTCTCGGCCGCCACCTCGACCACCATGCCCGCCACCACGAGGTTGGTGCTCGTGCCGATGAGCGAGCAGGTGCCGCCGAGGATCGCGGCGTAGCTCAGCGGCATCAGCAGCTTCGAGGACTTCAGCCGGCGCCGCCGGGCCCAGTCGCTCACCGCGGGGATCATCATCGCGACGATCGGCGTGTTGTTGAGGAACGCGCTCATCGCCGAGACGGGCAGCGTGATGCGCAGCACCGCGCGCCGCAGCCCCCGCGGGCGGCCCAGCAGCCGGTGGCCGACGAGGTCGATTCCGCCGGTCTCCCGCAGGCCGGCGACGACCGCGAACAGCACGCCGATCGTGACCACGCCCGGATTGGCGAGGCCCGAGAGCGCCTCGGACGGCCCGATGATGCCGCCGATCCGCCAGTCGCCGGCCGCGTCCCGACCGGGGGCGATCATGACGAGCGTCAGCCCGCCCACCAGCACGCCGTCGGGAGCAAGGCGCGTCGCCGCGAGCAGGGCGAGCACCAGCACGATCACGGACAGGACGATGACGGCTTCGATCGTGAGCATGGGGGCGGACCCCGCCCGGAGCGGCGGAGGTCCGCAGAGGGTATCGGTCGGACGCCGAGCCCGGTTCGCGCCGACCGGGGGACGCCGGTCCGCTTTCGGGCCCGCGCCCCGCCCCGAGGCATCACTCCGGGGCCTGCCGCCGGCGTCGACGGCGCGGCTCGTGCGCGGCCGACCGCCGCCGCCCCCGGCCGGGCCGGATGCGGGTCCGCCCGCCCCCCGCCGCCGTGCGGACTCAGCCGATCCAGACGGGGTGGCCGGCGCCCACGCGGCCGTGGAGCCGCACCACGTCGGCGCAGGCCAGTCGGACGCAGCCGTGGGACGCCGGCGTGCCGAGGGCCTCGGGATGATTCGTCCCGTGCACGTAGATGAATCGCCGCCGCGTGTCGACGTCGCCGCCGCGGTTGCGGCCGGGCTCTCGGCCGTCGAGCCAGAGGATCCGGCTCAGCACCAGGTCCTCCGCCGCGCCGGCGCTCGCCGCGGGCGAGGCGAGGCCCGCCGCGGTGCCGACCGCCGCCGCGTCCGGGATGCGGCCGTCGGCCTCGCCCGCGCCGACGGTGACCTGGCCGGTGGGCTCGCCCTGCGCCACCAGTCCGCGCTCCGGGCTCCAGCACGCCCCGGTCCAGCGGCGACCCCGCAGGACCGCCCCCACCGGGAGCTCCCCGCCGATGCGCTCGCCCACCGCGTGCCAGCCGCGCGGCGTGCAGCCGGAGCCCTCGCGCTCGCCCGGACCCGCCGCGGCGGTCGAGCAGCGGACCACCTCGATCGCCACGAACGACTCGAGGACCCACAGCCGCTGGGCCGCGAGGTCCACCCAGAGCAGGGTGCCGTCCGGCGCGTGCTCGCGCCAGCGCGGGAAGCGGATCATCGGCGCCGGGATCGTCAGCCTCGTCATGGTCGAGCTCCCTGGGCGCCGGTCGGGACGCGAGGATGATCGCGCGCGACCACGATCATGTCATGTCCCGTCCATCGCCGAGAGCGACACGCGGCGGCGCGGCCACGTCGTCGGCCGCGCGCTCACGCCGGTCCGGCCGCGATCCGAGAGCCCGCGGACGCCGCCGGCGCCGGCGCCGGGACCGGCACCGGCGGCTTGCGCAGCACCTCGGTCCCGAGCGGCACCGAGCGCAGCGCCTCCACGATCCGCTCGGCCGCCCGCCCGTCGCCGTACGGATTCTCGGTGACGCTCGCCACCGCCCGCGCCGCGGGGGAGATCGCGGCCCGCAGCGCCGCCGCGATCGCGTCCGGGTCCGGCTCGACGTCGATCACGCTCTCGGGCCGCTCCCGGCCGTCCTGCCGCGGTCCGACGTTCACCGCGGGGACGCCGGCCGCGGCCGACTCCATGATCCCGCTGCTGGAGTTGCCGCACATCGCGGCCGCCCCCCGGAGCAGGCCCCAGTAGTCGCCGGGCTCGAGGTTCACGAGCACCGCGTCGCCCGGCCGCCCGGCCACGAACCGGCGCATCCGCTCGACGATGCGGCGCCCCCCGGCGTCGGCGTTGGGGTGGCAGAAGATCGCCCGCACGCCCGCGGCCTCGAGGCCGGCGAGCACCGCGTCGATCCCCGCCGCCGGATCCTCGTCGAGGGTCACCGGGTGGTACGCGACCACGACGTACGGCCCCTCGAGCGCGAGGCCGTGACGGTCGGCGACGTCCGCCGGCGACGGCAGCGCGGTGCGGCGCAGGTGGTCGAGCGAGCCGGCCCCCACGACGTGGATCCGCCACGCCTCCTCGCCCATCGCCTCGAGCCGCCGGGCCGCGAGCCGCGTGGTGACGAGGTGGATCGAGGCCATCATCGAGAGGGCGTTGCGCACGGCGTGGTCGACCACCCCGGTGCTCGCCTCGCCGCCCTCGACGTGGACCACGGGCACGCGGGCGAGCATCGCCGCCGACGCGGGGGCGATCATCTCGAAGCGGTCGGCCATCACGAGCACCGCGTCGGGGCGTCGCCGCTCGATGACGTCGGCGAAGCCGATCGTCGCGAGTCCGAGCGTGCGACCGGCGGCGGCCTCGGTGTCCGCCGCGAGCACGCAGTCGACCCGCTCGTCGACCGCGAAGCCGTCGTGCTCGATGACCTCGACCGCGCGGCCGTACTCGGGCACGAGCAGGGCGCCGGTCGCCGCGAGGATCGGCTCGAGGACCGGGTCCTCCCGCATCGCCGCCAGCGGCCACCGCAGATGGCACCAGTCGGCCCGGGAGCTGCTGACCACGAGGATGCGGCGGCGATCGGACATCGAAGCACGCATCGTACGATGGCCCGCCGATGACCGCGTCCGGCCCCAAGCCCGTCCCCCGGCCCGAGCCGGGGCCCCATTCGAGGGCCCATGCGCGGTCCGAGCCGCGGTCCGAGCCGCGGCCCGATCCGCGGCCCGATCCGCGGCCCGCCGCGCCCGAGCCCTCGGCCCCCTTCGACGCCCTCGCCGCGTGGTACGACGCCGTCTACGCCGCCCGCGGCCGCGATGCCGAGGCCGAGGCCGCCCGCGTCCTCGCCCGGCTCGCGGCGGCCCGCGGCGGGACGACCCCGCGGTCGCTGCTCGACGTCGCCTGCGGCACCGGGACCCACCTCGCCGCCTTCGGCCGTTCGGTGCCCGAGGTGGCGGGGGTCGAGCCGCATCCGGCGATGCGGGCGGCCGCGACCGGGCGGCCGGGCGTCCCGCCGGTGACGGACGCCGACATGCGGACGATGGACCTCGGGCGCCCCTTCGACGCGGTGACCTGCCTCTTCGCCTCGGTCGGGTACCTGCCGGGACCGACGGACCTGACCGCGGCGCTCGGGCGCATGGCCGCCCACCTCGCCCCCGGGGGGGCGCTGGCCGTCGAGCCGCCGCTCGCGCCGGACGCCCTCGCCCCGCCCGCGCGACAGGTGACGCGGGTGGAGCGGGACGGGACGATCCTCGAGCGGGTGACGACCGCCCGGCGCGACGGCTCCGTGCTCCGCATCCGCTTCGAGCTGGTGCTCCGGCGCCCCGGCGCGCCGCCCGAGCGCGCGGTCGAGGAGCATCCGGTGCGACTGTTCACCGACGCGGAGCTCGACGCCGCACTCGCGGCGGCCGGGCTCGCGGGACGACTCGAGCGCGGCGACGCGCCCCCGCGGCGGCTGATCGTCGCGCGGCGGGTGGCGGACCCCGGCCGCGGGCCGGAGGCCGGCGCCACCGCGGCCCCGCCGCGTCCCGGGCTCAGTACGTGATCACCGACCGGAGCTCGCCCCAGTCCGCGAGGGCGGCCCGGCCGCCGAGCGCCGCCAGCTCGATGAGCACGCTGATCCCGAGCAGCTCGGCCCCGGCCCGCTGCAGCAGCTGCCCGCAGGCCTCGAGGGTCCCGCCGGTCGCGACGAGGTCGTCCACCAGCAGGACCCGCTGGCCCGGGCGCAGGGCGTCGGAGTGGATCTCCAGCCGGTCGCGGCCGTACTCGAGCTCGTAGTCGACGCCGTCGACCGAGTGCGGGAGCTTGCCCTGCTTGCGGATCGGCACGAAGCCGGCGGAGAGCGACTGGGCGATCGCGGTGCCGAAGATGAAGCCGCGGCTCTCGGCCCCGACCACGAGCTCGACGCCCCGCCCGCGGAACGGATTGGCCATCAGCTCGACCGCGAGGGCGAGGCCGGCGGGGTCGGCGAGCAGCGGCGTGAAGTCGCGGAAGACGATGCCCGGCTTCGGGAAGTCGGGCACGTCCCGGATGAGGCCCCGCAGCCGGTCGACGGGATCGTGCGTGGCGGTGCCCCGGGAGGCGGACGTGTCGACGGTCGAGTCGCTCATGCGGGGGCTCCGTGCGCGGACGCGGACGCGGCGGGCGGAAGGCGGACGCCGGCGCGCCGGCCGTCCCGTTCCCGGGCGCCGCGCGCGCCGCGACGTCCACGGTACCGCGCCCGCCGCCTCAGCCGGAAGGCTCCGGCCGACGACGGGCGGCCGCGGCGGCGTGGGCCGCGAGTCCCTCCAGCTCCGCGAGCCGCTCGGCGTCGGCGGCGAGCTCGCCCGCGGCGGGCGGATGCTCGATCGCGAGGGTCGTCTGGAGCCGCAGGAAGTCCATCACCGACAGCCCGGCGTGCAGCCGCGCGGTGCCGCCGGTCGGGAGCGTGTGGTTCGGCCCCGCCCCGTAGTCGCCGAGGACCTCGGCCGCGGCCTCGCCGAGGAAGAGTCCGCCGTAGTGCCGCAGCCGCGGGGCGATGGCGGCCGCGTCCGCGCACGAGAGCTGCAGGTGCTCGGGGGCCACCGCGTCGCAGGCGGCGACCACCGCGTCGGCGTGGTCGCACAGGATCGCGGCCCCGTTGGCCAGGGCCCGGGCCGCGGTGTCCCGGGTCGCCAGCGTCCGCAGCTGCCGGCCCAGGGCCGCCTCCACCGCGTCCACCACCGCGGGATCGGTCGTGGCCAGCAGCGGGATCGCGTCGGGATCGTGCTCGGCCTGGGCGAGCAGGTCGGCGGCCACCGTCTCGGGATCGGCGCCGGCGTCGGCGACCAGCAGCAGCTCCGACGGCCCCGCGAGCATGTCGATCCGGCGATCGGCGGCGACGATGCGCTTGGCCGCGGTGACGAAGCGGTTGCCGGGGCCGCAGACGACGTCGGCCGCCGGCACCGACCCCGCACCGTAGGCGAGGGCCGCGATCGCCTGGGCCCCGCCCACGGCCAGCATCCCGTCCGCCCCCGCCACGAGCGCGGCCGCCACCGTGATCGGGGCCGGACGCGGGCTCGCGGCCCAGACGTCCGGGACGCCGGCCGCCCGCGCGGTGACGACGGTCATCAGCATCGAGCTCGGCAACGGGAAGCGCCCGCCCGGGGCGTAGCAGCCCGCCCCGTCGACCGGCTGCACCCGATGCCCGGCCCAGCCGCCCGGCACCGGCACCCGCACCGGGCCGATCGCCTCGCGCTGGGCCCGGGCGAAGCGGTCGATCCGCGCCGCCACCCGCTCGAGCAGCCCGACCTGCTCGCGCGGCACGTCCGCCGCCGCCCGCTCCATCGCGGCGCGGTCGAGGACCAGCGGGCCGCCGGGCGGGACGTCGCCCAGGCGCTCGGCGTGCTCGCGCAGCGCCGCCTCGCCCCGCGCCCGCACGTCGGCCACGATCGCGGCCGCGGTCGCGTGGGTGGCCTCGTCCACCGGACTCGTGCGCCGGCCGGGGATGCCCTCGGGTCCGGTGCGCCGCAGGTGGACGCGGAGCGCGCCGTCGGCCTCCTCGATCACGCCGCTGCCCGTCGCCGCCGGATCGCTCATCGCGCGCCCTCTTCCGTGCTCGTGCGGGGGGCCCCCGTGCCGCGCGGGCCCGCCGCCTCCGTCGATCCCGCCGATCCGGCCGCCGCCGGCGCCGCCGCCCCCGGCTTCGCGTCGCCGGGCCGCCGCGTCACCCGCCGCGCCCGCCGCTCGAGGACGTCGACCACCGCCCGCAGGTCGACCCCACGGCCCGCGAGGGCGGCGGCGGTGAAGTAGACGAGGTCCGCCGCCTCCTCGGCCACGCGATCGTCCGCCTCGCCGGCCACCGCGGCCGCGAGCTCCTCCGCCTCCTCGCGGAGCTTGGCCGCGAGCAGTCCCGGCTCCCGCAGCAGCCGCGCCGTGTAGGAGCCCGCCGGCGGGTCGGCCGCGACGTCCGCGAGCCGCCGGGCGAGCCGCGGCAGGCCGTCGTCCTCGCCCCAGCAGGTGCGCGTCGCCCGGTGGCAGAAGCCGGGGGCCCCCTGCCGCACCGTGAACCGCAGCGCGTCGCGGTCGCAGTCGAGGTCGATCCGCACCAGCGCCTGGCCCGCCCCGCTGGTGGCCCCCTTCTCCCAGAGCTCCTCCCGCGAGCGCGACCAGTAGACGCCGCGGCCGCGCTCGAGGGCCGCCCGCACCGACGCCGGGCGCGACCACGCGAGCCCCAGCGCGGTCCCGTGCTCGTCCGCGACCACGGTCGGCCAGGGCCCGTCCTCGGGGCCGCGCACGCACGCGATCACCGCGTCGGCGAGCGACAGGCGGCCGGTGTACAGGGCCATGCCGACCTGGGCGTCGATCCCGAGCCGGTCGAGCTCGGCCACGTCCTCGGGGGTGGTGACGCCGCCGGCGAGGACGAGCTCGGCGTCGCCCGCGGCGGCCCGCAGCGAGCGGGCGAGCTCGAGATCGATCCCGGCCATGCGGCCCTCCCGCTCGATGACGGTGACGAGGAAGCCGCCCACGTGCGGGCGGAGCTCGGCCATCCGCTCGAGGACGGTGGTCCCCGTGCCCGACCGCCACCCCTCGACCATCACCTCGCCGTGCTCGGCGTCGAGGGCGGCCACGCAGCGCTCGCGCGGCAGGCCGCCGAAGAACGCCGGCGAGGCCGCGGTGCCCACGACGATCGCCTCGGCCCCGGCGTCGAGCCAGCGGATCGCGGCGGCCCGGTCGCGGATGCCGCCGCCCACGCGGCACGGGACGCGGGCGACGAGCGAGGCGACGAGGTCCGCGTTCTCGCCCGCCCCGGTCGCGGCGTCGAGGTCGACGACCGCGATCGGGCCGACGCGGGCGAAGGTCTCGGCGATCGGCATCGGGTCGCCGGCGTCGATCGCCGGCTCGCGTCCGCCGACGAGCTGCACCGCGTGGCCGCCGGCGAGGTCGATGGAGGGGATGATCACGTCGTCGTCTCCGCGGCGCCGGCGGCGCCGTCCTCGTGGACCGGGCGCACCGCGACGCCGGCGGCGGCGAGCGCCCGCTTCACCGCCGAGACCGTGGTCACGCCGTCGTGGAAGATGCCGGCGGCCAGCGTCGCCTCGGCTCCGGCCCCGAAGGCCTCGGCCATGTGCTCGGGGCCCGCTCCGCCGCCGGAGGCGACGACGGGCACGCCCACCGCCGCGGCCACCGCCGCCACCAGCGGCACGTCGTAGCCCGCCCGCGTGCCGTCGCGGTCCCAGGACGTGAGGAGGATCTCGCCCGCCCCCCGGTCGGCGGCCGCGCGGGCCCAGCCCACGGCGCTCGTGCCGCGCCGCCGGGTGCCGGCGTGGGTCACGACCTCCCAGCGGTCCTCGTCCGGCGGGCTCGCCCCGTCCGCGTCGTCCGCCGTCCCGGCTCCCGCCGCCTCCCGCGCCGCCGCATCGATGCTCGCGACCACGCACTGGCGACCGAAGCGCTCGGCGAGCCGCGACAGCAGCGGCGGGTCGTCGAGGGCGGCGGTGTTGACGCCGACCTTGTCCGCCCCGGCCTCGAGCAGCCGCGCCGCGTCCTCGACCGCGCGGATGCCCCCGCCCACGGTGAGCGGCACGTCGAGCACCCGCCGCACCGCGGCCACCGTCCGGGTCGTCGTTCGGCGCTCCTCGAGCGTGGCCGACACGTCGAGCAGGCACAGCTCGTCCGCACCCTCGGCCGCGTACCGCGCCGCGAGCTCGACCGGGTCGCCGGCGTCCCGCAGGCCCTGGAAGCGCACGCCCTTCACGGTGCGGCCGCCGCGGACGTCGAGGCACGGGATGATCCGCTTCATCAGCATCTCACGCCTCCTCGACCCAGCGGCGGAGCAGCGCCGCGCCGAGCGGGCCGGAGAGCTCGGGGTGGAACTGGCAGGCGAGGACCGGGCCGCGCTCCAGCCCGCCCACGAAACGCCCGCCGTGGTCGGCGACGGCGACGGCCCAGCCCTCCGGCGGGGCGAGCAGCGCGTACGAATTGGCGAAGTAGACGTGGCCCGCCGGCAGCCGCCGGGCGTCCGGCGACGGCTCGAGGCGGTTCCAGCCCATCTGCGGCACGCGGACGGGCCCGGGCGGCGGGACCGCGGCGCCCGCGTCGGCGCCCGCGTTCGTGCCGCCGGCGACGCTCGCCGCCCCGCCCCCCAGCCGCCGCACCGTGCCCGGCACCACGCCGAGCCCGTCCGTGCCGGGCGACTCCTCGCTCGCGGCGCACAGCAGCTGCAGGCCGACGCACACGCAGAGCGTGGGGCGGCCGGCGGCGATGCGGTCCCGCAGGGCGTCGTCGAGCCCGTCCTCGGCCAGCGCCCGGCGGGCGGCGGCGAAGGCGCCGACGCCGGGCAGCAGCACGCGGGCGGCGTCGCGCACGTCGTCCGCCCCGCGGGCCGGCCGCGGCTCGGCCCCCGCCCGCGCGAGCCCGGCCCGCATCGAGGCGAGGTTGGCGGTGCCGGTCCGGACCAGGACCACCTCGGGGCTCACGACAGCGTGCCCTTGGTGCTCGGCATCCTCGGGTTCTCGTCGATCGCGACCGCGTGGCGCAGAGCGAGGGCGACCGCCTTGAACGCCGCCTCGGCGCGGTGGTGGTCGTTGGTCCCCCGCAGCACGTCCACGTGCAGCGTGAGTCGTCCCGCGACCGCGAGCGACTCGAGGAAGTGCCCGAGGTTCTCGGTCGCGACCGCGCCGATCCGCTCGCGGCGGAGCCCGAGCTCGACGTGCGGCCCCGGGCGGCCGGAGCAGTCGACCACCGCCCGCGCGAGCGCCTCGTCGAGGGGGGCGTAGGCGTGGCCGAAGCGGCGGATCGTCGCGCGGTCGCCGAGGGCCGCGTCCAGCGCCGCCCCGAGCCCCAGCGCCGCGTCCTCCACCGTGTGGTGGTCGTCGACCTCCAGGTCGCCCTCGACGAGGACCGTCGCGTCGAGCCGGGCGTGCAGCAGCAGCGCCGTCACCACGTGGTCGAGGAAGCCGAGACCGGTCTCGACCCGCGTGCGCCCGCGGCCGTCGAGGTCCAGCTCCACGCGGACCCGGGTCTCGCCGGTGGTCCGCTCGATCGTCGCCGTGCGTCCGGAGCTCATCGCGCGTCCTCCTCGCGGCGGGCGGCGCGGCCCGCGGTCGCCGTCACCCCCGCCGTCACCCCCGCCGTCGCCGGGCCGTCGTCCTCGCCGCCCGCGTCGGTGGGGGCCGCCCCCGCCCCGTCGTCCGCCCCCGCCCTCGGATCGATCTCGACCCCCAGGGCCGGCCCGAGCGACGCGGCCAGCCGCCGCCAGTCCGCGGCCGACCCGGGGCACGTGATCCGCAGCGCCGCCGCCCGGTCGCCGCCGAACCGCCGCACCGCGATGCCGTCCGCGGCGAGGGCGTCCGCCACCGCCGCCGCCCGCGCCGCGTCCGGCAGCAGCGGGGTCACGAAGTTCGCCCGCGAGTCGGGCACCGACGCCCCGGCGGCCCGGAACGCCGCGGCCAGCGCGGTGCGCTCGCGGGCGACCCGGGCGAGGTAGCACGGATCCGGCTCCACGCCGGCCTCCAGCAGCGCCCCCACCGCCGCGAGCGTCGCCCCGGTCACCGAGTAGGGTCCGCCTGCCGCCCGCAGCCCCGCGACCACCTCGGCCGGGCCCGCGACCCAGCCGCACCGCAGTCCCGCGAGGCCCCAGGCCTTGCTGAAGGTCCGCACCACGACGACGTTGGGCGGGCCGAGCACCGCGGCGGGCAGCGACGGGTCGTCGAACTCGACGTAGGCGGCGTCGACGAGGATCAGGGCCCGCGGCAGCGCGCCGGCGATCCGCCGCACGTCCGCGACCGGCACCGCGAGCCCGGTGGGGTTGTTCGGCGTGACGAGGGCCACGAGTCGCACCGGCTCGCCCGCCGCCTCGGCCGCGGCCGCCGCGTCCAGCATCGCCCCGGCCGGGAACGGTCCGTCGGTCCACGGCACGCGGGCCGCCGCGGCCCCGGCGAGCTCGGCCGACCGCTCGATCATCTCGAAGGTCGGCACGTGCACCAGCCCGCGGCGGCCGGGGGCGAGCATCAGGCGGCAGCAGCGGTCGATCGCCTCGTCGCCGCCGCCGGTGACGAGCACCTGCGCGGGCTCGAGGCCGGCGCGGGCGGCGAGCCGGCGCTCGACCGCGGCCGCGTCCGGATAGCGCCGCATCGCCTCGGGGTCGAGTCCGGCCAGCGCCGCGCCGGCCGCTCCCGCCGGCGGCGGGCCCTCGTTGCGGTCGAGCCGAAGGCGCGGGACGGCGGGGGCCGGACCCGGGTCGTAGGCGGCGCGGCCGGCGAGCGCGGGGACGACGTCGAGCCGGCTCACGGGACGATCTGCGCGGGGCCGGTGACGACGATGTCGAACCCGCCGCGGGCCTTGACGGCGGGGATGACGGTGAAGAGGTCCGCCCGCGGCACCGCGGCCTTGACCGCGTAGCCGCCCCCGCCGTGGAGCGAGGCGATGGTCGGCTCGTGCATGCACGGCAGGGCCGCGACCACGTCCTCGAGCCGGTCCGCGGCGACGTTGCACTCGACCATCACCCGGGCCCGGGCCTCGAGGACCGAGCGGAGGACGAGGGCGAGCTGCTCGATCGCGGCCCGTCGCCCCGGATCCTCCATCGCCCCGCGGGCGGCGAAGAGCCGCGTGCTCGAGCGCATGAGCTCGTCGCGGATCGCGAGGCCGTTGGCGGCGAGGGTCGAGCCGGTGGCGGTGTTGTCGACGACGAGGTCGGCGTCCTCGGGCGGGTAGACCTCGGTGGCCCCGAAGGTCCGCACCACGCGGGCGTCGAGGCCGCGGCGGGCGATCCACGCCTCGGTGAGCCGGGCGTACTCGGTGGCCACCAGCAGCGGGCGGTCCCGCGGGGCCCCGAGATCCAGGCCCTCGGGGGCCGCGGCCACGATCCGCACCGGGTCGAAGCCGAGGTCGAGCACCTCGACGAGGCGGTCCTCCACCCCGAGCTCGCGGACCCAGTCGGCCCCCGCGAAGCCCACGTCGCGGGTGCCGGCGGCGAGCATCTCCACCACGCCGCGGGCCTTGAGCAGCTTGGTCTCGAAGGCCGTCGCGTCGCCCACCGTCGGCCGGTAGGCGCGGGCCCCCACGCGGACGGGCAGGCCCGCGACCTCCATCAGCTCGACCACCGAGGACTGCATGCGGCCCTTGGGCAGGGCGAGCCGCACCGGGGCCGGCGGCGCGGCGGCGGGATCGGCGGCGCGGAGGTCCGCGTCCGCGGCGGGGGCGTCGGACGCGTCCGCGGCGGGGGCGTCGGACGCGGCCGGGGCGGGGGCGTCGGACGCGGCC
>CAYLNM010000123.1:0-14250 GCA_964385045.1 uncultured Isosphaeraceae bacterium | reverse complement strand
CGCCCCCGAGCCCCCGAGCCCGAGCCCGGCCGGGCCGCGCCGCCGCGCGACCGACCGCCGCCGCGCCCGCGCACGACGACGCGGAGCGGCCCGGGGCCCTCCGCGTCGTCGCTGGTGGGTGGGATGGGCTCCGGCGAGCACCGGGCGCCCCTCCCGGGGATGTCGCGGCGAGGGACCGCCGGGCTCGCGGCCCGCGATCAGTCGTCGTCGCGTCCACCGCCGCGGCGCTCGCGGAACCGCTCCCGCATCGCCTCGCGGGCGGCCCGGCGCTCCTCGCCGGTCAGCTCGCCGTCGCCGTCGCGGTCGAACCGCTCGATCAGCTCCCGCATCCGCTCGGCCCGCTCGGCCTGCATCCGGGCGCGTCGCTGCTCGCGCGACTCGGGCAGGCGCTCGACCTGCTCGGGCGTGAGCAGCGACTCGAGCTGCTCGCGGAACCGTCGGTCGAGGTCGCGGCGCCGCTCGATCAGGTCGCGCACCGGCTGGTCGGCCCGCGGCACGTCCCGGTCCATGCCCTGCATGCGGGCGGCAAAGCGCTCGATCCGGTTCGTGAGCCGGTCGCCGTCGGTGGCGACGATCTCGACCTCGATCGCGCGGTTCAGTCCCGCGACCTCGGCCTCGTACGCGGTCTGCAGCTCCGCGATCATCGCCGCGACCTCGGGCGTCAGCTCCTCGAACTCGCCCGCGACCCGGAAGCTCCGCGAGGCGAAGGTCGGCCCCCACGCCCGCTCGAAGGCCTGCCGCCGGAAGCTCATGTCGTACTCGGCGACCACGTCCGAGGCGACGCCGGCCTCGCCGAGCAGCATGACCGCCATCTCGTGCGTGCGGAGGTTCACGTCCCGCACCGCCTCCCGGAGCCGCGCCTCGGTGCGGGTCGCCTCGATCGCGAGCGTGGCGTCCTGCGTGCGGAAGGCGTCCATCATCACGATGCCCATGCCCTCGAGGTGCTCGTCGCGGGCCCGCAGGGCCTCGTCGAGGGATCGCTCGTACTCGGCGATCAGCGGCTCCATCACCGGTCCCACGGTCTCCTCGACGCCCGCCTCGCGGGGCAGCTGCGTGAGGTCGATCGACTCGCCGCCGAGACGGCCCAGCGGCAGGCTGCGGGCTCGGCGGAGATCGATGAGGGCCGCGGGCAGTCGCTCGAGCTGCATGTCGGTGAGGATCAGCTCGAGCTCGGCCTCGAAGGCGTCGTCGAGGGCCCGCCGGGTGCGGTTCCACTCGCTGAGGATGGAGGCCATCGCGAGCGACGCCTCGTTCCGCTCCTCCTCGGAGGGACGCATCGACCGGGCCTGCTCGCGGATCTCCTCGATGCGGCCCCGGAGCTCGGCCGACATCCGCTGCCGCTCCTCGGCGGAGAGGCCGCCGTCCTCGGCGTCCCGCATCCGCCGCCGGATCTCGCGGGCCTCCTCGCGCATCTCGGAGAAGCGGGCCCGCGTCTCCTCGTCGACGTTCATGTCGGGACGCGACGCCCGCATCCGCTCGCGGACCTCCTCCGCCGCGGCGCGGAAGCCGTCGAGGTAGTCCGCCATCAGCACCTCGGCGATCGACTCCTGATCGGCGTCGAGGTCGAGCGCCCGGTCGATGAGCTGCAGGTCGCGGCGCTGCCAGCCCGGCCGCATCATCGAGCCGAACATGCCGCCCGGGCCGCCGCCCCAGCGGCCGCCGCGACCCGGCCGATCGCCGTCGTCGCCGCCTCGGCCCCGGAACCCCCGCCGCCGCTCGTCCGGCTGGCCGAATCGGCCGCTCATCGCCCCGCGGTCACGGCCGCGCTCGGCCCGCTCCATCGCGCCGCGGGCGCCGGGCCGCTCCTGGGCCGCCGCCTCGTCGAGCGGCACGAGGGCCACCGGGGCGGCGAGGACGAGGGCGAACGAGCCGCGAAGAAGGATGCGAGCGAGTCGCGGGATCATGGGGACGCTCCGTGGATCCGCACCGAATCACCGTGGGGACTGCGTGGGGGCCGGACGGCGGTGCGAGACCGCCCGGAGCGGGGACGAGCGGGCCGTGGCGGCCCTCGAAGGTGGATACGACCGCGCCGGGCCGCGCATCCCCGCCCCGCAAGGTTTTCCGCCCGCACTCGTCCCGGCTGCAGTCCGGGGACCTCGGGGGCCGATCCTCGCCCGGGAGCCGGGCCCCACGGCGCGCCGCGTGCGGCCGCCCGTCCGTCGGTCCGGTGCCCGCGGCGGTGGCCCGTTCCCGCCGCACGACCCCGTCTCGCCTCCCGGCCCTGCCCCTCGCATGGCCCCTCGCACGGCCCCTCGCACGGCCCCTCGCACGGCCCTTGGCTCACCCTCCTCCGGCCCCTCGGACTCCCGTCCCGCATGAGCTCCCACCCGGTCGCCGATGCTCCGCCCGACCCGGGCTCCGGCCCGGGCCTCGAGCCGTTGCTGGCCCGGTGTCTCGCGGGCGAGGCCGACGGCTGGTCGGACTTCGTGGCCGCCTCGGCCCGACTGGTCCGGGCCGCGGTGCGGGCGGTGCTGGGCCACGGGCGGCCCGGCCTCGAGCCCGACGACGTGGTGCAGGACGTCTACGTGCGGCTGGTCCGCGACGACCTGGCCCTGCTCCGGCGGTTCGATCCCGAGCGGGCCCGCCTGAGCACCTGGATCACCCTCGTGGCCAGGTCGGTCGCGATCGACGCCCTGCGTCGCCGCCGCCTCGACACCGTCGCACTCGGGGAGGCCGCCGACGGACTGGCCGCCCCCGAGGCCGACGGGGCGGACGATCCCGAGGCGGCCTTCCTCGGCCCGGACGTGCCGCTGCACCTGCTCAGCGAGCGGCAGCGGCTGGTCGTCCGGCTGATGTTCGAGGACGGACGGACGGTCGCCCAGATCGCCGCCGTCCTCGGGGTCGACGAGCAGACCGTCCGCAGCACCAAGCACAAGGCCCTGGTGAGGCTGCGGGCCCACTACGGGGCCCCGCCGGCGCCGGGGTGACGCTCGGTCACCTCCCCGCCCGCGGCCGCCCCGATCGGGGCGCCCGCGGGGATGCCCGCCTCCCGCCGCCCGTACCACGAACCGGAACTCGCCCATGCCCCGCTCCTTCCCGACATTCCCGGACGGCCCCGACCCCACCGGCGATCCCGAGCTGCTGCTGGAGCTCGCCGCGTGGGCCGACGGCACGCTCCCGCCGGATCGGCTCGCCGCCCTCGAGGCGCGGCTGGCCGAGGACCCGCGGGCGCGCGCGCTGGCCGTGTCGGTCCGGCTCGAGCCGGTCACGTCGGAGACCGCGGCCGCGCCGGTGCCCGCGGCGGTGGTCGCCCGCGCGGCCGGCCTCGTCGGGGCCGCCGAGGTCGAGGCCGCGGACGTCGAGGGCCTGGACGTCGAGGCCGCACGCACGGCGGCGGCAGCCGGACGGGACCGGGCGGAGCCGGAGATCACGGTGCTCCGCGGCCCGTGGCGAGGGGGCGCCCTCTTCCGCGGAGCGGTGGCCGCGGCCGCGTGCCTGGCCGCGGTCGTCGCGGGCTGGCGGCTCGGCGGCCTCGCGAGCCGGCCGGGCCCCGCGGCCGGCGAGACGCTGGCGGCCCGCGGCGGCGGCGGTCCGGCGAACGCCGGCGACCCGTCGACGACGAGCCCGGCGGACGAGGACGAGCTGCTCGCGGTGGCGAGCTTCGGCGTCTTCGGCGACGACGACGAGGGTCCGCTGGAGTTCCTGATGCTGGTCGACGCGGACGAGGGGGTGGTGCAGTGAGTCGTCACCTCGTCTGGCTGGTCCTCGCGATCTCCGTGCTGTTCAACCTCGCGTTCGCGGCCGCGTGGCTGTCGGCCCGCACCGCCCCGGCGCCGGTCCCGGCCGAGGCCGGGGCGGGCGACGACGATGGGGACGCCGACGAGGCGGCCACGACGTCGAACGACGGGTCCACCGACGTCCGGGACGACGCCCGGGGCGAGACGCAGCCCGACGCATCGACCGCCCTGCCGCGTGCGGGCGATCGAGACGACCCGAGCGGTGCCGCCGGGCTCCCCGGTCGAGGCGGCCCGGGGCGCCTCGGCCCGCCGCCGCTCGATCGTCGCGGCCCCGATCCGATGCTGCGGCAGGTCGCGCGGGCCCTCGACCTCGACGCCGAGCAGGAGGCCTACCTCGGCGGCCTGCAGAGCGGCATGAAGTCGGACGAGATGCTCTTCGACGTGGCCATCGCCGCGGTTCGCGAGCGTCTCGTCGAGGCCTACGAAGTCGACGGCATCGCGGACGCGGGATCGGTGCGCGAGCTGCACGAGCGGGAGGCCGAGCTGCTGCGGCAGCGGCGGCTGGCGCGGGCGGAGCGGCTCGAGGCCTTCATGGCGGTCCTGCGACCGGAGCAGATCGCCCGGTTCCAGGCGATGATCGAGTCGCGGACGCACCGCGAGCGGGCCGGGGCCGGCGAGCGACTCGCGGAGCTCGACGTCGACGGGGACGGCCAGCTCGACGAGCAGGAGATCGCGGCGCTCCGGCGCCGCATCGACGAGACGATCGCGGCCCGGACCGAGCGGGCGATCGAGCGGCGGCGCGAGCTCCGCGAGCGATTCGACGCCGACGGCGACGGGACCCTCGATCGGGCCGAGCGCGAGGAGGCGCGGCGGTGGCAGATGCGGCAGCGCTTCGACGCCGACGGGGACGGGGAGCTCGACGCGGACGAGCAGGCCGCCCTCGAGCGGGCCCGTGAGGCGTGGCGGCAGCGATGGCGCGACGGCGAGGGGCGCGATCGCCGCTGGCGCCGCGATCGCGGCGACCGGGACCGCGGCCGCCGCGGCGACCGGGATCGGGGGACCCGGGGCGGCATGGATGGCGATCCGGCGCCCTGAGCGAGGCGTCGCCGGGGCGGCCGCCCGTCCGCCGGTCGGTCGATGGATGCTCGCCGCGCCGTTCCCCGGGACGCTCCGAGGCCTGCTTCGGCGGTTCCGCCCGCGAAGCCCCCTTCGATCCGTCGAAGGGGACCTACCATCGATCCATGCTCGAACCCTCGTCCTGCCACCCGCGTGCCATCCAGCAGATGGAGGCGGCCTCGGACTGCCTCGACTCCACCGCGGGCCTCGTCCGGGCGGCGACCGCCATCGCCCTGCATGTGCAGCCGAGCCTGCGCCCGCACGAGGTGGAGCGGACGATCGCGGCCTACGCCGACGCGGTCGCGGCTCGCATCCCGCGGATTGCCCGCGGCCCGCGGCCACTGCCGCCGCGGGACGTGGAGATCGCGATGGCCCACCTGCACTTCGTGCTCTTCGAGCAGGCGGGCTTCACCGGCAACACGGCGGCCTACTACGACCCGAGGAACAGCCTGCTCCACGACGTGCTCGTACGGCGACTCGGCATCCCGATCTCGCTGGCCCTCGTCTACAAGGCGGTGGGCGAGCTGGTCGGGCTGCGGATCCACGGGGTCGACACGCCGCTGCACTTCCTCGTCGAGGTCGAGACGGGCGAGCCGGGCGGGCGGCGCACCTTCGTCGACGCCTTCGGCGGCGGTCGCCTGCTGTGGGAGGACGAGGTTCTCGCCGCCGCGGCCCGCTGCACGGGTCAGCCGGCGAGCGAGGTGCTGATCCGGCGGGCCGACCACCGGGCGTGGGTCGCCCGCATGATCCGCAACCTCGAGGCGATCTTCGCCAACGCCGGACGGCACGAGGACCTGCAGGCGATGCAGGAGCTCGCCGCGGTCGCCGGCGTTCGGGTCTGAACGCCACCGGCCGCTCCCTCGATCCGGGCGCCCACTCCGACGGCCGGCCCGACCGCCAGGCGCCGCGGACGCCCCCGGAAGCCGGCCGCACGCGCTCAGTCGACGTGGAACGTGCCCACCACCGGCGCGTGATCCGACACCGCGAGTCCGGTCTCCCGTTCCACCACCGCCTCGCGGAACCGCCGGGCGGCCGGCCGATTGGCCAGCAGGTGGTCGATCCGCCAGCCGCGGTCGAGGGCGCGGGCCTGTCCGCGGTTGCTCCACCAGGTGTACGGCCCGTCGCGGTCGCCGAAGTGCTCGCGCACGAGGTCCCGCCACCCGGCGGCGAGGAGGCCCGCGAGCCACTCCCGCTCGTGCGGCAGGAATCCCGACGTCGTGCGGTTGCTCCGCCAGTGGAAGATGTCCCGCTCGTCGAGGGCGACGTTGAGATCGCCGCCGAGCACCGTGGGCACCCGCGAGCGGAGCATCGGCGCGGCCCATGCGGCGAACCGGGGCATCCAGGCGTCCTTCACCGCCTGCCGTTCGGAGCCCGAGGAGCCCGAGGGCAGGTAGACGCTCACCAGCCGCAGCCCGGCGGTTCGGACGACGAGCACCCGTCCCTCGGGGTCCGGCTCGCCCATCCCCCGCTGCAGCACGCGGATCGGCGAACGCGAGAAGACCGCGGTGCCGGCGTAGCCGAGCCGTTCGGCGGGATGCCAGGCCACGTGCCAGCCCTCCGGCGCCCGCCACGCCGCCGGCAGCTGCTCGGGCGTGGAGCGGATCTCCTGCAGCAGCAGGACGTCGACGTCGATCGTGGCGAGATGCTCCGCGAGCCCCTTGCGGATGGCGTTGCGGAGGCCGTTGACGTTCCAGGTCGCGATGCGCACGGGTCGGGGCATGGGGGCGGACATCGTAGGAGGTCGGGACGCCGGCGACGGTCACCCCGCCGCCCGACGCGCCCGCCGGGGGGCGCGGCATGCTCCCACCGTCGTCATCCGTCCGATGCGCGGACCGGCTGGAGGAGTCCGCACTCCGAGCACGAGGTGAGGAGGAATCGTCCTGCCCGCCCCCGCGAGCGGCCACGGGGGTTGCCGACGGCCCGGCCGCTCCGATCGTCGACGAGTCGCTGCCCGCAGGCCAGACAGACGCCGCGGCGGAGGTCGCGAAGGAGGAAGAGCCGCCACGCGAGGCGGCCCGGCACCCCCACGGTCCGCTCGGCGAACAGCGCGGCGAGGGCGGCGACCACGACCATGGTCACCGCGAAGGCGATGAGCGCGACGGGCCCGGCGGGCGGCACCGCCCCCTCCGGCAGCATGGCGGACGCCGCGGCCACGGCGAGCCGCAGACTGCCGGCGCCGGTGGCCGCGATCGCCGCCGCGGCAAGGAGTCCTCCCGCCACGCCGATCGCGACCGTGCCCACGCGGATCGCCTCGCGGCGACGAGCCCGTGCGGCGACCCCGAACGCGACGCGTGGCTCCACCCCCGTGAGCCACACGATCGTCGCGACCCCGGGCTCCGTTCGCGCCGATTCCGCATCCCGCACCCGGTGCGACATGTCCCCTGTCCCCGAGCGCGGCTCAGCCCAGCTCCCGCACCGCGGCCGAGCCGTCCTTCGTCGTCTGCACCTTCCAGCCCTTCTCGAGGAGCTCGGCCCGGATCGCGTCGGCGCGGTCGTAGTCCTTCGCCGCCCGCGCCGCGTCGAGCTCGGCGCACAGCACGTCGGCCTCGGCCTGTCCGGGATCCGACGCCCCGCCCGCGGCGTCCGCGTCCTCGATCGGCCGGTCCCCGCAGTCGACCATCGGGGCCACCGCGAGCACGTGGTTGATCCGCCGCAGGACGCCCAGCGACTCCGCCGGGTCCGGGTGGTCCCCGCCGATCCACGGGAACACGACCCCGAGGGCGGCGCTCACGTTCAGGTCGTCGGACAGGGCGCCCACGAACTCCGCGAGCACCGGGTGCGACAGGTCGACCTCCGCCGCCGCCCCGCCGCTCGCCTCCCCCATCCGCCGCTCGAAGTCGCGGAGCTTCCGCACCGCCCCGGCGGAGTCGCGCAGGCCCTGGGCGGTGAAGTTGGCGTTCGCGCGGTAGTGCGTCTTGATGAGCTCGTAGCGGAGCGCCGCCGGGCTCACCGGCTTCCCCTCCGTCGCCCGGCCCTCGAGCACGTCGCGGACGGTGAAGAACGTCCCCTTCGACTTGCTCATCTTCTCGCCCTCGACCATCAGGAAGCGGCTGTGCAGCCACACGTGGGCGAAGACGCCGCGGCCGGTCGCACCGCAGGACTGGGCGATCTCGCACTCGTGGTGCGGGAAGACGAGGTCCTCGCCCCCGGTGTGGATGTCGATGGTCTCGCCGCCGAGGCACGCCATCGCCATCACCGAGCACTCGAGGTGCCAGCCGGGGTACCCCGGGCCCCACGGACTGTCCCACTTCATGAGGTGGGAGGGGTCCGGCTTCCAGAGCATGAAGTCGGCGGGGTGGCGCTTGCTCGCCTGATCGTCGGCCGAGATGCGGCCGCCCGATCCCTCGCGGAGCTCCTCGAGCGAGTTGCCGCTGAGGCGGCCGTAGCGATCGAACGACTCGACGCCGTAGTAGACGACGCCGTCGGGACCGACGTAGGCGTGGCCCCGGTCGACGAGCCGCTGGATGAGCTCGATCATCCCGGGGACGTGGTCGGTGGCCCGCGGCATGCGGTCCGGCGGGTCGAAGCAGACGCCGAGGCCGAGGCGGCGGCCGTCCTCCACGAAGGCCCTCATGTAGTACTCGGCGACCTGGTACGGGTCGTCGGGGTCCGCGACCGCGCCCTCGGCCACGGTGCCGGCCTTCTTGGCCTCCTTCAGCCGCCGGCCGGCCACCGCCATCTTGTCCTCGCCGGTGCCGTCCGCGGCCGCGTCGTCCACCATGTGGCCGACGTCGGTGACGTTCATCACGTGGTCGACGGAGAGGCCGGCGAGCTCGAGGGTCCGCCGCGCGACGTCGGCGGCGAGGAACGTGCGGAAGTTCCCGATGTGGGCGAAGTCGTACACCGTCGGCCCGCAGGTGTACATCGTGACCCGCCCGGCCTCCTGCGGCTCGAAGGTCTCGGTGCGGCGGGTGAGCGTGTTGTGGAAGCGGATCGTCATGGGCGGGCGGGAACTCGGGAGGCGAGCGGAAGGGCGGCCGGTCGACGCCGACGCCGGGAGCCGCCCGGAACGCCAGCATGCTACGGAACCAGCGTTCCCGGCAGGCGACCGCGGAGCGCGTCCATCCGGACCTCGAGCCCCGCGACGTCGTCGGCCACCAGGTTGACGTGACCGACCTTTCGGCCGGGACGGGGCGACTTCCCGTACAGATGCAGCCGGTGGTCGCCGTCGGCCGGGACCGCGGCGGGATCCGGCACCTCGCCGACGAGGTTGAGCATCGCGGCCGGGCGGGCGGCGTCCGTCGCCCCGAGCGGCCAGCCCGCCACCGCCCGCACGTGGTTCTCGAACTGACCGGTGGCCGCGTGGTCCATCGTCCAGTGGAAGCTGTTGTGCACCCGGGCCGCCATCTCGTTGGCCAGCAGCCGTCCGCCGGCGAGGAAGAACTCCACGGCGAGCACCCCGACGTAGCCGAAGTGCTCGGCGAGCGCCCGGACGCCCTCGGCCGCGGTCCGGACCGCCTCCGGCGGCATCGCCGCGTGGGCGGCGGCCGGCCCGCCCCGCGTCTCGGCGAGGATGCCGCCCACGTGCACGTTGCGCGAGACCGGCCACGCGACCGACCGGCCGCTCGCGTCCCGGGCCACCGCGATCGAGCACTCCGCGTCGAAGGCGACGCGGGCCTCGAGCAGGCACGGCCGGCCGATCGACGCCAGCGCCGCCGCCGCGTCGTCGCCGCCGCCCTCGATCACCGCCTGGCCCTTGCCGTCGTAGCCACCGCGGCGGGCCTTGAGCATCGCCGGCCGGCCGATGCGCGGCAGCGCCGCCGCGAGCTCCGCCGCCGTTTCCACCGGCTCGTACGGAGGCACCTCGAGCCCGATCCCGGTGAAGGTGCGCTTCTCCTCCAGCCGGTCGCAGGCGGTCGCGAGGACGTGCGGCCCGGGAGCGACCCGGACGACGTCCGCCGCCGCGGCGAGGGTCGCCGGCGGCACGTTCTCGAACTCGTAGGTCACGACGTCGAAGCCGCGGGCCCAGGCCCGGACCGCCGCCTCGTCCTCCCACGGCACGCTCGTCACCGGACCGACCGCCCCCGCGCAGGCGTCCGCCGCCGGGTCGAGGAATCCGAAGCGGGCCCCGAGCCGCGTCCCGGCGAGCGCGAGCATGCGGCCGAGCTGGCCGCCGCCGAGGACGCCGATCCGCACGCGATCGCCGCCACCCCGCGCCGCGGTGCCGCCGGCCCCGGCCGCGCCCGCGCTCACGGGCCGCCGGCCCCGCCGGATGCCCCCGGCGCCTCCGGCGACGTCGACGCCCCGGCTGCCCGCGTCGCGTCGCCCCCGGCCGGTCCCGGCGGCGGCTGCGACGGATCGGGATCCGCGAGCACGCGGGCGGTCCGTGCCTCGCGCCAGGCCCGCACCCGCTCCCGGACCTCGGGCCGGCCCGCCGCGACCACCTGGGCGGCGAGCAGCCCCGCGTTGACCGCCCCGGCCCGGCCGATCGCGAGCGTGCCGACGGCGATGCCGGCCGGCATCTGCACGATCGAGAGCAGCGAGTCGACGCCCCGCAGCGTCCGCGACTCGACGGGAACGCCGAGCACCGGGAGCACGGTCTTGGCGGCGCACATGCCGGGCAGGTGCGCCGCCCCGCCGGCCCCGGCCACGATGACCTCGATGCCGCGGCCCTCGGCCGAGGCGGCGTAGTCGAAGAGGAGGTCGGGGGTCCGGTGGGCGGAGACGACGCGGGTCTCGTGCGGGACCTCGAGGGCGGCGAGCGTCTCGGCGACGTGACGCATCGTCTCCCAGTCGGACCGCGAGCCCATGATCACGCCGACGAGCGGGTCCATGCGGGGCCTCCTGCTGCCGCCCCGGGGGCCTCGTCGGACCCGCCGGCGCGGGCGGCCACCGTACGCCCGGGACCCCGGAGCGGCAAGCGATCGCACGGCCGTGCCCGGCGCAGGCGGCCTCCCGCCCGCGGACGGCGACGCGGCGCGCCGCGGCCGCTGCCCGCGTCGCCGCGGGCCGCCCCGCGCGACGCCGTGCCGGGCCGGGCGACGCGCCCCGCGACGTCGAGCCGTGCCGCGCGACGCGACGCGCCCCGCCCCGCCCCGCGGCGCCTCAGACCCGCACCGCCCCCGGTCCCGGCGGCGGCGCCTCGAGCAGGCGGGCGACGTCGACGATGCTCTGGCAGCCGAACTTCTCGAGCACGTGCGTGCGGTGCGTGGACACCGTCTTGTGCGACACGTCGAGCTCGATCGCGATCTGCTTGTTGCTCTTGCCCTCCATCAGGGCGTCGAGCACCTGCCGCTCGCGGTCGCTGAGCCGCTCGAGCTTGGCTCGCGTGGACCGCCACGTCCGCCAGCCGCCGACGAGCTCCCGGTCGCGATCGACCGCCCCCTCGATCACCCGCAGCAGGTCCGCGGGCTCGAACGGCTTCTCGATGAAGTCGCACACCAGATCGCTCTTCATCGCCGTGACCGCGGTCTGCAGGTCGCCGTGGCCGGTGATGAAGACGATGGGGGCGACGTGGTCGCCGCGATCGGTCAGCGCCTCGACCACCTGCATGCCGCTGGCGTCGGGCAGCCGCAGGTCCAGCACGATGCACCCCGGCCGACCGCCGTCGTAGCCGGCGAGGAAGCTCGCCGCGTCGGGATAGCCCTTCGCCTCCCAGCCGTGGGCGGCGGCGAGGCCGCACACGGCGCGGTTGGTGTCGGGATCGTCCTCCACCACGTTCACGAGCGGCCGTTCGACGTCCGCATGCTCGATCATCCGTCTGCTCCCATGTCTCCCTCGCCCGGCGCGGCGGTCGTCGCCGCGTCGGGCTCGGGCCCGTTCCGTCCCGTCCGCACCCCGGCCCGTCCGGATCGTCGCGGCCGGTGCGCCTCCCCGCCGTCCGGCCGCGGCCCGGCCGCGCCGTCCCGGCCTCCGTCGCGGCGACCGTGTCCGTTCACGGCCTCCTCCGCGACGCCCGTTCCGTTGGTCCCCGGCCGGAGGATCTCCGGCCCCGCGCTCGCCGTCGCCCGCCCGCCGGGCACGTCGCGCCGCCGCGCCCCCGCCTCGGCCACGTCGGCGAGCGGGAGCCGCACGCGGAAGACGGTGCGGCCGGGCCGGCTCTCGAGCAGGCGGATCTCCCCCGCGTACCGCTCGAGGATGTTCCAGCAGATCCAGAGCCCGAGGCCGATGCCGGTGGTCTTCTCGGTGCGGAAGGCCTCGAAGAGCTCCGAGCGGATCGACTCCGGGACGCCGGGGCCGTCGTCGGCCACGTCGAGCTCCGCCCGGTCGCCGTCCACCCGGCCCGCGACCGTGACGGACCCGCCGCGGGGCCCGCCGCCCGGCCGCTCGCCGATCGCCTCG
The DNA here is from genome assembly GCA_964385045.1 of uncultured Isosphaeraceae bacterium. GTDB lineage: Bacteria > Planctomycetota > Phycisphaerae > Phycisphaerales > SM1A02 > CAYLNM01. The sequence continues at coordinate 2,176 of CAYLNM010000123.1, read as the reverse complement.
ATCGCGTTGCGCACGAGGTTGCACACGACCTGCTCGAGCTCGACCGGATCCGCCAGCGCCTCGACGCCGTCGAGGCCGCCGCCGTACGCGAGCGTCACCGCGCGGCTGCGGGCGTCGCCCTTCATCAGGCCCAGTCCCTTGCGGACGCAGTCCCCGAGGTCGATGCGCTCGGAGGTCGACTCCGTCCGGCGGACGAAGCCGAGCATCCGCCGCGACAGGACGCCGGCCCGCAGGGCGCTGCGCTGGGCATCGCGAAGCGACCCGAGCACCCGCTCGCGGTCGTGCCCGCCCTCGAGCTCGCGGGCGGCGATCTCGATGAAGGTCGCCACCGCGCTGAGCGGCTGGCTGAGCTCGTGGACCATCGCCGCGGCCATCTGGCCGGCCATCGTGAGCCGCGAGGCGTGCTCGAGCTCGGCGAGGGCCCGCTGCCGCATCTCGTCGCGTCGCTTGCGGTCGGTGATGTCGAGACAGGTGCCGAGGATCCCGAGGAACCGGCCGTCGTGCTCCCGCGGCAGGCCGCTGATCACGAGCGTGCGCTCCTCGCCGTCGGCCCGCTCCACCCGGCACTCGACGTCGAAGGGAACCCGGCGCTCGAGGCTGGCCGAGAACGCGGCGTCGAAGGCGGGCCGATCCTCCGGGTGGATGAGGTGCCGCCAGTCGGCCCCGCGGCGGGGCCGGTCGCCCCGCTCGCCGTCGTCCGCCCCGCGGACCGCCGCCTCGTCGTCCCGCTCGTCATGGTCTCCGCGGCCGGTGAACGCGAGCCAGGGCCCGTTGCCGTAGATGTCCACCCCGTGCTCGTCGGTGATCCAGATGTGCATCGGGACCGACTCGGCGAGGTCGCGGAACTCCAGCTCGCGCGCCCGCAGCCGGGCCTCGACCTGATGCCGCTCCCGCTCCTCGCTCTCGCGGGCCCGCCGCTCGGCGCGGATGCGATCGGTCACCTCGCGGGCGAACCACACGACGTGCTCGACCGAGCCGTCCCGCTCGGTCTCGGGCACGATCCGCACCTCGAGCCACCGGTCGGGCGGCCCGAACGGGGACGGCACGGTGACGATGCAGGGCTCGGCGCCCGCCTGCACGATGGCGGCGGCGGCGAGCAGCTCGTCCATCGCCGGCCCCTCGCGGCCGAGCTCGGCCAGCGACCGCAGCCGCATCGATCCCGGACGCAGCCCGAGGACGAGCTGGCAGGCGTCGCTGGCGTAGGTCACGCGGCCGCCGCGATCGAGTCGCAGGATCGCGTCGGGGCAGTGCGAGGTGATCGTCTCGAGCTCGCGGGTGCGGCGAGCGAGCTCGCGATCGGACTGCCGCTGCCGGGTCACGTCGCGCTGGAGGAAGGCGAAGCAGCGCGTGCGCCCCGTCTCGTCGTGCACCGGCACCATCGTCCAGTGCATCAGGAACGGCATCCCGTCCTTGCGGTAGTTCCAGGTCTCGCCGGTGAAGGTCGTGCCGCGATCGAGGCTCGTCTGCAGCCGCCGAATCGTGTCCCGGTCCGTCCGCGGCCCCTGGAAGATCCGAGGCGAGCGGCCGACGACCTCGTCGCTGCCGTAGCCCGTCATCAGGGTGAACCCGCGATTGACCCACAGGATCACCGGCCCCGAGTCGTCCACGCGGGCGTCGGTGATCATGATCGAGTCGCCGAGGGCGTCGCAGCAGGCGGCGACCATCGTCTCGAGCGGCTCGACCGGGTGCCGGGCAAGCCGCCACGCGCCGATCGTCTCGAGGCGAGCGCGCAGCCGCTCGGCCGCCGCCACCGGAAGGTCCGGCCGGCGCCCTTCCGAGTGGATGGACGACGAGCTCACGCAGGCACCTCGGATTCTCCCGAGGTCAGTATGCCCGACCGGGGCCTCGGCGTCCGCCTCGGATGCGCAGGATCCGGGAGAAAGGACGCAGAAAGGTCGTTTTGGACGGTTTTCGCCCGCGGGAGGCCCCCGGAGCAGCACGGTCGCCGGCACCGCGCCGCCGGTGACGCCGGCCGGGGGCGGCCGGGGGCGGCCGGGGGCGGCCCCGCCGAGGCGACGGCTCGATCGTGGTGGGAGCCCGCGGCCGCGGGAGGTGCCCGGAGCCGGGGCCGGCCGCGGGGCGCCGCCCGGACGGCCGCGGGGCGCGGTGGTCCGGCGGCCTCAGGACGGCCGAGCGTGCCGCCGAGCCGGCCGGATGAGGGCGGCCGTGGCCAGGC
>CAYLNM010000122.1:0-14278 GCA_964385045.1 uncultured Isosphaeraceae bacterium | reverse complement strand
CTCGGCGGGCCGGCCCTGTGGGGCTGCCGTCGGACGCGCTTCGCCGGACGCTTACATTGATCTCGCGGAGGATGACCTGCTGGTAGCCGTCGAAGGGGCACACCTGCTCCCCGGGGACGATGGCCATGACCTCGTATTGACACTGGGCGGTCGCGGGGCCGCCCGCCGCGAGGCTGGTCGCGACGGCGATCAGCGTGCCGACGGAAGCCTGGGTCGCGCGGCGCGCGCGACGAACCAGATGACGAGCTCGGTGAGACCTCATGCCCGGAACCTCCGGAAGGGGGTGATGTGATCGGGGAGCGTCCCCGGCTCCCGCCCAGGTGAACCTATTCGGGGTCAAGGGGGGGGGGCAAGGAGATTCGGGCGGGATCCGCGAATTGGCGACCCGGGAGCAGGCGTGGTCGTGGGGAGTTCCGCGCCCTCCGCCCGCGGCCACGAGAAAGGCCCCCGCGGTGCGTGCACCGCGGGGGCCTCGTCGCGTTCTCGTCACGCGGTCCGCGGGAGCGGAGCCGCGGTCACGGGTGGACGCCGATCAGCTGAAGCTGATCTTGTCGGTGCCGAGGGCGCCGTGGTCGTCCATGCCGCCGCGGGTCGGGCTGGGCTTGCCGCCGCGGTCGCGACCACCGCCGCCACCACCGCCGCCGCCACCGAACTCGCCGTCGGCCGCGTCGCCCCACTGGGCACGCTTGAGGGACAGGCCGATCTTGCGGTCCGCGGTGTCGACCCGGAGGATCTTGACGTCCAGCTCCTCGTCGACCTTCACCACGTCCTGCGGGTTCTCGACCTTCTGGTCGGAGAGCTCGCTGATGTGGAGCAGGCCCTCGAGGCCCGGCTCGAGCTCCACGAAGACGCCGAAGTTGGTGATCTTCGTGCACTTGCCGTGGACGACCATGCCCGGGACGTACGCCTCCGGGATGGCGTGCAGCCACGGGTCCTCGCTCAGCTGCTTCACGCCGAGGCTGACCCGCTGCTTCTCCTGGTCGATCTCCAGGACCACGCACTGGACGCTGTCGCCCTTCTTGTACTTCTCGTTCGGGTGCGAGATCTTCTCGGTCCACGACATGTCGCTGACGTGCAGGAGGCCGTCGATGCCGGGCTCGATCTCCACGAACGCGCCGTAGTTGGCGAGGTTCCGGACGGTGCCGTCGATGATGGTGCCGACCGGGTACTTCTCCGCCACGAGCTCCCAGGGGTTCACCTCGGTCTGCTTCATGCCGAGGCTGATCTCCTGCTTGTCCTTGTCGATGTCGAGCACCACGACGTCGATCTCGTCGCCGATGCCCACCATCTCCGACGGGTGGTTGACCCGCTTGGTCCAGGACATCTCGGAGACGTGGACGAGGCCCTCGATGCCCTCCTCGAGCTGGACGAACGAGCCGTAGCTGACGAGGTTGACGACCTTGCCCTTGACCCGGCTGTTGACCGGGTACTTCTGGTCGATGTCCTGCCAGGGGCTCGGCTCCTTCTGCTTGAGGCCGAGGGCGATCTTCTCCTTGTCGTAGTCGATCTTGAGGATCTTGACCTCGAGCTCCTGGCCGACGCGGACCATCTCCGACGGATGGTTGACGCGGCCCCACGACATGTCGGTGATGTGGAGCAGACCGTCGAGGCCGCCGAGATCGACGAACGCGCCGAAGTCGGCGAGGTTCGTCACGCGGCCACGGACGATGTCGCCCTCGGCGATCGTCTCGAGCAGCTTCTTCTTCGCCAGCTCGCGCTCCTGCTCGATGAGCTTGCGACGCGAGATGACGATGTTGCGGCGCTCCTCATCGATCTTGAGCACCACGGCGCGGATGGTCTTGCCGATGTACTCGCCGATGTCCGACGGACGGCGGATGTCGACCTGCGAGGCGGGCATGAAGACGGGCACGCCGATGTCGACGAGCAGGCCGCCCTTGATCTTGCGCATGCCCTTGCCCTCGATGATGTCGCCCTCGGCCTTGGTGCGGAGGATCTCCTCCCAGCCGCGGATGCGATCGGCCTTGCGCTTGGAGACGCGGATGTTCCCCGTCTCGCCCTCGACCGCCTCGAGCAGCACCTCGACCTCGTCCCCGATCTCGAGGTCGTCGTAGTTCTCGAACTCGCCCTTGTTGACGAGGCCCTCGGACTTGAGGCCCACCTCGATGACGACGTCGTCGCCGGCCTTGCCGACGATGCGTCCCTTGAGGATCGTCCCGGGCTGGAAGTTCTGGATCTCCGATCCGAGGATCGCGTCCATGTTGCCGTCGGCGACGTCGGTGCCGAAGGCGTCCTTGAGGAGCGTGTCGACGGCGTCGTCCTGGACGCCGAGCTCCGCGATGAGATTGTGATCGACCATGCATCCGCGCCCGGCGACCCGTGCCGCCGCGGCACCCTGAACTGAGGTGACACGGCCCCGCGTCCGGCCGCTCGGCCGGCCCACCGCGGGGCCTCGGGGGCGTCCGTCCGGCCACGGCGGCCGGACTTCGGCGAATCGGCGATGATACCGCCCGCGGCCCCGGGGCCAACCGCCGGCGGCGAGAGTTCGTGTGGCTTTCCGGACCGGGGGTCCGGTCGCGCGGATCGTCCGGCCTCAGTCGCGCAATTCGCGCCCGCCGAGGTTCCGCATGGCGATGAAGCCGGCCGCCCCGAGCAGGCTCAGGCCGAGGCAGACCCCGAACACCATCCACCCCTCGAGCCCCGGGGCGTCCTCGAACCACTCGTAGAGCTTGACCGCCGCCAGCGGCCCGATGACGCCCCGGACGCCGGTCAGCGTGACGTGGACGGACATGTAGTCGCTCGTCCGCTCCGGGGGGGCGAAGTCGTGGTGGCCGAGATTCCACCCCAGGACACCGCCGCCGATCCCGATGCCCTTGAGCGCCGCCCCGGCCCACATGAAGCCCGGCTGCTCGAGGGCCGCCCCGAGGAGGAAGCTCGTGGTCGCGGCCACGAAGGCCCAGCAGTGGAAGGCCCGGAACCTGAGGATGTGCATCCGGTCGAGGAGCCGCGACCAGAAGGGGATCGACGGCACCATCACGGTGGTCGTGATGACCGACGTGATGAGGATCCCGCCGAGGTAGCCGAAGCCGAAGACCTCTCGCAGCACGATGACCAGGACGCTGCTGACCGAGAGGTTGCCCATCCCGAAGACGAACATCGTCAGCATGTAGTTGCGGAACGCCCGGTCGCTCCGCAGGACGTCGAGGATGACCGCCGGGCCCGCGAGCGACGCGGCGGCGGTCCCGCGGTCGGCCGCCTCCTCGCGCTCGGCCCGCAGCAGGGCGGCATGGCGGCGGACCTTCATCCGGCGGTAGTTCAGCGCCCCGATCACGCCGCAGGCCGCGGCCACGAGGTAGACCACCCGGAACGCGTCGGCGTCGGCCCGCAGGGCGGCGGCCGCCGCGAGGGCGGTGCTCGCGAGCATCAGGGCCTGCACGGTGGCGAGGCGGCCGGCGAGCGTGGGGCGGGCGTAGCGGGGGTAGTTCGCCCGCCACACCGTGGAGCGGAGGGTCACCACGCCCGCCCAGCAGACCCGGCCGCCGATCGAGGCGAGCACGAGCATGGCGAGGCCGAGCTCGTTCCGCGGGGCGAAGGCGAACTGGGCCACCAGCACCACCGCGATCAGCTGCATCACGACGAGCGAGCGGACCTTGTCCCGGCCCCGCGTGAGGCCGGTCCAGATGAAGCTGGTGATGTTGGCGAAGGCGGGGGCCGCGGCGACCACGCCCACGATGTAGTTGAGCTGGCGGTCCGGCAGGACGCCCTCGAAGCCCACGCGGGCGATCACGCCCACCACGCCCCCCTCGATCGCCCCGAGCATGATGCTCAGGAAGAGCCAGGCCGAGATCTCGCGGCGGTAGTGGACCCGCGACAGGGGCGGCATCGCCGCCGGCAGGTAGCTCGCGAAGCCGCGCCGGACGCCGTCGATCGCGGTCTGGACGGCGGTCACGGGCGGGCTCCTCGGCGGCGGGCGGGCGGGTGAGCGGGGCGGGGCGGGGCGGGATGAGGCGAGCGGACGGGGCGGACGGCGCTTCCGTGCGATCACGGTGCGCCGTGTGGCGTGCGGGGCGGCGGATGCCCGTCGCCCGTGGGCCGTGCGGCGTGGCGGGGCCGTTCCCGGGACGGGAGCCGACGGTCGGAACGAGCCGCGACGCGGCCCCGGGGCGGCCCGGCCCGCGGCCGGCGAGCCCGGGACGCGGGCGATCGGCGGGAGAGACGAACGGAAGGCGCGCGGGCCGCCGGCGGCCACCCGCGGGCCCAAAACGACGGCACCCGGCGCGAGGCCGGGTGCCGGTGGAGTCGTCGGGGGGCGGGCCGCCGGAGGATGCCGGGGCGCCGCGAGCCGGTCCCGCGTCAGTTGCGGGCCTTGCTCAGGTTCGGGATCGTGTAGGGCGTGAGTCGGGAGGGACCGTTGGTCAGGAAGACCCGGCCGAGGTCCTCGCTCATGAGCCGCAGGTTCACGTTGTTGGTGAACGCGAGGGCCGAGTCCACGTCCACCGGCCGCTGGGCCATGGTGTCGAGCTCGGGGGTCAGGTTCCCGCTGATCGCGGCGTAGCTGACGTTGTACGGATCGCCGCTGGAGCAGCCGGTCAGGGCCACGGTGGCGACGGCGAGGGCGGCGAGGCACGTCATGCGGGTTCGCTTCATCGGTTCTCTCGATCGCCGCCGCGGCGGCGGAAGGGGAGACTCGGGCGGGGCGGGGCCCGGGCGTCGGCCCGAGGGACGTGGAGGCCCGCCGGCGGCGGGAGCCGAGCCCCGTCCGAGGCTCGGCGGGGGGCGACTATCGCACCCTCCCCCGTCCGTGTCAACGACGTGATCGGTTCCCGCGAGGCGGGGACTGGAGCCGGTCCGAGGGGCCCGCGGCGAGCACCGACGCCGGCCCGGAGACGCCGGGCCCGGAGACGCCGGGCCCGGGGGCGGCGGGGGCCGGGCCGAGCACGCGTCCGGGTCGAACGCCCCGCGGCCCGCCGGGGCCACCGCGAGTCGTCGACGCGACGCGCCTCGGGGACCGTCCGATCGGCGTTCTCGGACGATTCGCGGCGACCGGGCGCCGAACCGCGACTCTTCGTCGCCTCCCGGCCGATCGGAGCGTAGGCTGTCGCCGGCGTCGCCCTGCGGCGTCGGCAGGGTCGGACGCCCGTCGCCGCGTGCGACGGACGCCCGGCCGACAACACGCGACGCGGCCCAGCGCGGCCGTCGATCCCTCGGGCTCGTCACGCCACGGGCTTGTTGCTCGACCCTCAGTCGAACCCCACGGGATCGCCCACCCGGGACGATGGTCAAGCCTCCGACGAGTGGAAGGCCGGGATCAGCGGGAGGCGAGCCCACCTGAGATGGCGGGGTTCGGGCACACCCCCCGTCGGCGGGGGCGTCCACGGACGCTCTTGGCGACCCCGCGGGATCGACGGCCGCGTCGCGCGCCGAGCGTTCGCCAGGGCGCCGTGCCTCACGGCCGTCCCGTCCATGCCGTGCCATCCCGCGTCGCCGTCCCGCCCGCCGCGGGCGGCCCGTTCGCCTGGTTCGTGCCGCCCGGCCCGCTCGGCGGGCGGAGGCCGCCCGGCCCGGATGCGAGCTCAGCCGGCCCCGACCTCCACCTCGCGCTCGCGGAGCACGTCCGGCAGGTGGGTCCGGTAGGTCTCGAGCATCCGCTCGAGGCTGTCCGGGATCACGCGGACGTCGCCCACCGTGGTGATGAAGTTGGTGTCGGCGTTCCAGCGGGGGATCAGGTGCACGTGCAGGTGCTCCGGGAGCCCGGCCCCCGCCGCCCGGCCCTGGTTGATCCCGATGTTGATGCCCTGCGGGCTCATGGCCCGCTGGACGAGGTCGCTCGCGAGCTCGACCAGCCGCCAGAGCCCGGCCCGCTGCGACGGCTCGTAGTCCAGGAGCGTCGGCCGGGGCTCGCCGAGGGCCACGAGCAGGTGCCCGCCGGCGTACGGGTAGCGATTCAGCAGGATCATCCCGAGCTCGTCGCGGTGGACGACGAGGTTGCGGTCGTCCTCGTCCGGACTCGCCCAGTACGCGACGAGGAAGTTGGACGGGCCGTCGTCCTCGGGCACGACGCCGTCGCCCGCCGCGGCCTCGGCCTGCCGCTCCAGCTCCCGCAGGTAGGTCATTCGCCACGGAGCCCAGAGATTCTCGTGCTGCATGGCGGGATGGTACGGCAGGCACCCGCGGGGGCTCGGTGGGGCCCGCCCGGCATCGACCGGCGTCGACCGACGCTCCCCGCACGGGGTCGAGGTCGCCGACGGCACGCCTCGGCCGCGCTGCGCGCGACGACGCCCGACCACGGGGCCGGGCGTCGCGTTCCATGAGCCAGATCGTCCGCCGCCGCCGTCGGCCTCGATGGAGAAGCCGGCCGACGGGACGAGGGTCACGGCTGCGGTCGGTCGTCCGTCGGGGCGGTGGCGAAGACCGCCTCGCCGCTCGCCTCGTTCACGTCCTCGGCCGACCGGCGACCCATCGCCAGGTCGAGCGCGAGGGCCCGGGCCTGCAGGGTCTCGGTCGAGGGGTAGCGCTGCGAGACGTGGAAGTGCTCGGTGTAGGGCGTGCGCGAGGGCAGCTCGAGCAGGTGGTAGTGGCCCTCGATCGCGACGTCCTCGGGCAGGGTCGCGCCGTGGCGCCAGCCGGTCTGCGACTTCCAGTACCAGGTGCCGTTGTAGACGCTCTGGTAGACCGCGTCGTCCGGGTAGTAGCGGTACAGGTAGTTGAAGTCGCCCGCCTCGCGGTCGAAGGTGATCGAGCCGCCGCGAATGGCCTGCTCCGCCATCGCGTTGCGGTCGTTGTCGGTGGTGCAGCCCGTCGCGGCGACGCCGGCGAGGACGGCCGCGGCCAGGGCGATGCGGGTGGTGGTGCTCATCGTTCGTCCCTCCTCGGCGCGGGGGCGGCCCGACCGAGCCGTCCGCGTCCGTCTCCTCCCGTGGATCGGCCATGACCGGCGGCCGCATGACCGCCGCGGCCGCGCGGCGCCTGCCGGGCGCCGTCCCGACCGGCGTCGCCCGATCCAGCCGGTACAGACGGAACCGGGACGAGCGCGGACGCGGACGCGGGCGGCACGGCGACGGAACGGCGGGGGCGAGGGGGCGACGGGGCGAGAGGACGCGCGAGCGAGCGTGGTCGTGGGCGGAGCGCAGGCGGAGCCACGGCGACGGCCTGCGGCGGTCGCTCGGAAGGCGGGGATGCCGGGACGTGCCGCGGGGTCACGGACGTGGATCGCCGGGTGACCGCCGGTATCCTCGCGGCCGCATGGACGGATCCTCGGACCAAGCGATGGCGAGCCCGGGCGACGCGGCGGGCCCGGCGTCCCGCCGCACCCCGATCCGCATCGCCATGTGGTCGGGACCGCGCACGATCTCGACCGCGATGATGCGGTCGTGGGAGGCTCGCGGGGACGCGGCGGTGGTGGACGAGCCGCTGTACGCCCACTATCTCGCCGAGACCGGTCTCGACCATCCGGGCCGCGCGGCGATCCTCGCCGCCCACGAGTCCGACTGGCGCCGGGTCGTCGCCGAGCTGCTGGGTCCGGTGCCGGGCGATCGCCCGATCCACTACCAGAAGCACATGGCCCACCACCTGCTGCCGGGCGTCGGGCGCGACTGGCTCGACGACGCGTCGCTGGTCCACGCGTTCCTCGTGCGGGACCCGGCGGCGATGGTCCGCAGCCTCGCCCGGGCCCTCGGCCGCCCCCCGCGGCTCGAGGAGACCGGCCTGCCGCAGCAGCTCGAGCTGGCGGAGCGGATCGCGGCCGCGGGCGGCGGCCCCCCGCCGGTGCTCGACTCCGACGCGGTCCTCCGCGATCCCGCCGGCGTGCTCGCGGCGTTCTGCCGGCGAGTCGGCGTGCCGTGGACCGAGCGGATGCTCTCGTGGTCGCCGGGGCCGCGGGCGACCGACGGGGCCTGGGCACCCCACTGGTACGCCTCGGTCGAGGCGTCCACGGGCTTCGGGCCGCCCGGGGAGCCGGTGGACCCGGCGTTGCTCCCGCCCGAGCTCCGGCGGGTGGTCGAGGCCTGCCGCGGTCCGCACGAGCGGCTGCGGGGGCTCGCGGTCGCGCCGGCGGATCGGCCACCGGGCGGCTGAGTCGTCGGCCGAGACCGCGGCCCGGCGGCGACGGGGCGACGGCGCCGCGGCCACCGCGCGGCGGCGTTGCATCCGCGCGGCCCTATCCTCGCCGCCATGCTGCAGGGCTACGACGAGCGGAATCGCGACCTCCAGGTGTGGATCGACGGCCGTCTGGTGCACCGGGACGAGGCGGGGGTGAGCCCCTTCGACTCGTCGGTGCAGAACGGCGACGCGGTCTGGGAGGGACTGCGCCTCTACGACGGGCGAATCTTCATGCTGGAGGCGCACCTGGCGCGCCTGCGCCGCGGCGCGCGGGCACTTCGGTACGAGGGCGTGCCGTCCGACGAGGAGATCACCGACGCGCTGCGGCGCACCCTGGCGGCCAACGGCATGCGGGACGGCGTGCACGTCCGCCTCACGCTCTCCCGCGGCGTGAAGTACACCAGCGGGCTCGATCCGCGCGTCAACACCGCCGGCTGCTCGCTCTTCGTCCTCGCCGAGTTCAAGCCGCCGGTGTACGACCGCTCCGGCATCCGCCTGGTCACCTCGGGCATCCGCCGGCCGTCGGCCGACGTCCTCGACCAGACGATCCACTCCTGCAATCAGCTCACCTCGATCCTCGCCAAGATCGAGGCCAACGCCGCCGGCGCGGACGACGCGATGATGCTCGACCAGCGCGGATTCCTCGCCGAGACCAATGCGACCCACCTGTTCCTCGTCGAGGACGGCGTGGTCTGCACGCCGCGGACGGTCGCGTGCCCCGAGGGCATCACGCGGATGGTGGTGCTGGAGCTCTGCCGCGAGCACGGCATCCCCTGCCGCGAGGAGGACGTCGGCCCGGCCCGCGTCTGGCGGGCGGACGAGATGTTCTGCACCGGGACGATGGGCGAGCTGGTCCCGGTGGTGGAGGTCGACGGACGCCGGATCGGACCGGCGGCGGACGATCCGGTCGGACACGCGGCGCCCGGCGCGGCGCTCGGCGCGGCCACCGGCGCGGCGTCCGACGCGGCGCTCGACGCAACGCCCGACGCAACGCCCGACGCGGCGCCCGACGTGGCCGCCGGCGAGGGCTCGGGTCCGGTGGCCGGCCCGGTCACGAGCCGGCTGGCCGAGCTCTTCGCCGCGCGGACCCGCCGGGAGGGCACGCCGATCACGTGAGGTCGCTCGCGCGGGAGCCCGGCACCGCGGGGCACGCCGGTCGCCGCCGCGCTCACGCCGTCCGCGGGTCCACCACCCGCAGCAGCAGGTCCACCGCGAGGTTGAAGACCACCAGCATCGCCGCGTAGACGAGCACCACGCCCATCACGAGCGTCAGGTCCTTGGCCAGCACCGCGTCGACGAAGTGGGTGCCGATCCCCGGCACCGCGAAGACCCGCTCGACCACGAACGAGCCGGTCATCGCGATCGCGAGGGCGGGGCCGAGGTAGGCCACGACCGGCGGCAGGGCGCCGCGCAGGGCGTGCACGAGGACGACCCGGGCCTCGCCGAGTCCGCGGGCCCGCGCCGCCCGGACGTGGTCGCTCGCGAGCTCCTCCAGCATGCTCGCCCGCACCAGCCGCACGAGGTAGGCGGCGAAGGGCAGCGAGAGCGTCAGCACCGGCAGCAGCAGGTGGGCGGGCGTGCCCCAGCCGCCGATCGGCACCAGGCGGAGCCACGCCCCGAACGTCCCGAGCAGCAGCGCGCCGGTGACGAACGTCGGCACGCTCACGCCGAGCAGCGCGACGCCGAGCGAGAGCCCGTCGATCCAGGTGCCCGGCCGCAGGGCGGCGGCGACCCCGAGGACGAGGCCGATCAGGAGCGCGAGTCCGACCGCGGCCGCCCCCACCGTGGCCGAGACGGGGAGCCCGGAGGCGACGATCTCGTTCACCGTCCAGTTCTCGTGGGCGAGGCTCGGCCCGAGGTCGAACGGGCGGTCGTGGGCTCCGACCAGCCACGCCGCCCCGCTCGCCCGCGCGAGGTACTGCACGCCGAACTTCAGCGGGTCGTCGAGGTCGTACTGGGCCCGCATCGCCTCGGCCACCGCCTTGGGCGGCCGCCGCCCCTCCGGCCCCTCCATCGGATTGCCGGGGATCAGCCACGCGAGGGCGAAGGTGATCGCGTAGACCGCGAGCAGCACCAACGGCAGCTGCACGAGCCGGGCCGCGATCAGGCCGGCGGCCGAGCGGCGGCGGCCGCGGCGCGGGCGGGGGCGGGCTCCGGTACCGGTGGCCGTGCCGCTCCCGGGGCCGGGGCCGGGGCCGGGCCCGGGGCGCCCGCCGGGGTCCGGGCGGGCGCCGGGGCCGACGCCGGACTCGTGGCCGGAGCGCGAGGCCGGCCCCGTCACGGCGCGGCCTCCCCGCGCGCCGCGAGATCCCGGTGCGCTCCGCGCGCCTGACGCTCGTCGCGCCCGTCCGCGCGGGCCGCCGCCGCGGTCGCTCCCACGTCCTCCACCGCGGCGGCCGGCGCCGCCTCCACCTCCGCGCCCGCCGCCGGCTCCACCCGCCGCACCCGGGCGAGGTCCTGCGCCAGCCGCGGATGCCGCCCCACGCCCCGCAGGCGGACCGGATCGTGCATCGACACCCGGACGAGCTGGCACAGCGTGAGCATCGGGACGTGCTCGGTGAAGAGCACGCGCTCCACGTCCGCCAGCATCGCCATCCGCCGCGCCGGGTCGCGCTCGGCGGCCGCCGCGTCGAGCGCCGCGTCGATCGCGGGGTCGCTGAATCCGCGGTCGTTGCTCGGGTCGCCGGTGCGGAAGAGATCGAGGAACGTCGTGGGGTCGCCGTAGTCGCCGTACCAGCGGCCGCGGGCGACCATGAACGAGCCGGTGCGCAGGTCCTCGCGGTAGAACTTCGTGTCGACGCCGCGCAGCTCGACCGTCACGCCGAGCTCCCGCTGCCACTGGTCGCGCAGGGCGATCGCGATCCAGCGGTACCGCGGCGTGGTGGTGGTGTAGAGGATCTCGACCGCCGGGAACGGTGCGCCCGCCGCGTCCTCGACGCGGCCGTCGCCGTCGCGGTCCGCCCAGCCCGCCGCGGCGAGCTCGACCCGCCCGCGCTCGGGGTCGTGCCCGAGCCCGGCCGGCGTCTCGTAGCCGGGGATCGATCCCGTCGGCACGAACGCGGTCATCACCGGCTCGCCGAGCCGGGTCACCCGCTCGACGATCGTCCGCCGGTCGGTGGCGAGGACGAAGGCCCGGCGCACCGCCGCGTCGTGGAAGGGGTTCGCGGCCCCGCCCGCGAGCGTCGGCCGGCAGTTGAACGAGAAGAAGTCGGTCCCGAACGCCGGCGTCGCGTGCACGTTGCGGCGCTCGTCCGCCCCGCGCTCGGGGGCCGGCAGCGCCGCGAGCAGGGCGTCGCCCTCGAGCCCCGCCGCCGCGAGCCGCTCGGCCTCGCCGGCGTGACGCTCGAGCCACCGCCGTCGCTCGGCGAGCAGGTCGCTCGCGGCGTCCGAGCCCACGTCGATGATCCAGTCGACCTGCCCCGTCTCCAGGGCGAGCATCGCGGTGTTGGGGTCCTCGATCGTCAGGAAGAGGATCGAGTCCGACGCCGGCGTGCGGCCCGCCCGCGACCACGTGGGGCTGCGCTCGAGCCGCAGGTCCCGCTTGTACCGCCACCGCGCGAGGACGTACGGCCCGTTGCCGACGTGCCGCCCGGGCCGGGCCCAGCCGTGGTCCTGGCGGTAGCGGCCGGTCGCCGGGTCGAGCCGCACCCAGCGGCGCTCGCCCATCGGCGGGGGCGTCCCGTGGGGCCAGGCGTCCTCGGTCCCGGCCGGCCAGCCCTCGACCGCGGGCCGCCACACCGGGCTGAAGACGCCGTAGGTGAGCAGGTCGGCGAGGTACGGCACGGGCCGCTCGAGCTCGACGAGCAGCGTGCGGTCGTCGAGGGCGGCGAGGCCGACGGTCTCGGCGAACCGCCGCTCCGTCTCGGCCCAGAGCGCGGCGGCGGCCGTCCGGGCCTCCGCCCCGGCGAGCCCGGCCTCGGCGTGCTCGGCCAGCCGGGCGGCCCGCCAGTCGAAGAACTCGCGCGCCCCGCGGATCACCATGAAGAGGCCGCCGGTGCGAGCCGCGGTGTCCGGCAGCAGGGCCCGCTTCCAGGCGAAGACGAGGTCGTGGGCGGTGACCGGGGCGCCGCTGGACCACCGGGCGTCCGACCGCAGCCAGAAGGTCCACGTCCGCCCGTCGCCGCTCACCGACCACGACTCGGCGAGGGCCGCGACGGGCTCGCCGGTGTCCGGGTCGAGCCGCGCGAGCCCCTCGTACAGGACGCCCGCGAGCCGCAGGTCCTGCAGGAAGCTCATCCGCTGCGGGTCGAGCGTGTAGGTCTCGTTGGTGTTGACGACGACGAGGTCGGCGTCGGGCCGGGCGCCGGCGGTGGCCAGGCGCAGCAGCCCGACGAGCGTCGCGAGCCCGGCCGCGGCAGCGAGGGTGGCGCCGGCGATCGTGGCGGCCGTGGACGGCCGGCGGCGGGTCACGGGGCCTCCGGCGTCCGCGGGCATCGGAGCGGTCAGCGGAGGGTGGCCCGCCAGGCGCCGACGGCGGAGGTGAACCCGCCGCGGTCCCGGGCCTCCCACGCCCCGGCGGCGGTCCGCTCGGGGATCCGCGCCGACGGGTTGGCGGCCGAGACCACGAACCCGAGGGCGGTCTCGATCAGGTCGATCTCGGCCGCGTGCCGCGCGGCCATCTCGCCGCCGTCGCTCGGCCAGTGCGACTCGTAGGCGGCCACGAGCTCGACGAGGGCGGGGGCGAGGGCGCGGCTGAAGGCGACCTGCAGCTGCCGGCGGCTCGCGAGCTCGAGGAACGCGTTGCGGGCCTCGGCCACCGCGAGCCCTGTCGCCGAGGCGAGCGAGGCGTCGCTCGCGGCCCGGCGGGCCACCGTCGCGAGGGAGGAGGCGAATCGCTGGTGGAGCTCGGTGCGGGTGCCGTCGTCGAGCCGCTCCGCGTCGCACTCGATCATCGCCAGCAGTACGTAGCGGAGAACGCGGGGATCCTCCTCGCGCTCGGCGAGCGACGCGAGCTCGCGACTCGTGCGGAGGCGGGTCCGCTCGTCGATGCCGTCGTTGTAGTCGTCCTCGAGCAGCTGATCGACGCCGCGAGCCGCGGTCAGGCGGAGCGACCATTGGTCCTGACGGTCCGGATCGGCCTGACCCAGCAGCGTCTCGAGGGCGGCGGGGGTCCCGATCTTGGTCAGGACGATGATCGCGTTCGCGGCGGCGAAGGGCGACGGCGGATCGGCGGCGATGCCGCGCATCCGCGGCACCGCGGCGGAGGCGAACGCCCCGCGGAAGCTGCGACTGGCCGAGACCGTGCTGATCGGCTCGAGCAGGCGAGCCGCGGACTCCGCGGCATCGGGACCGCCGGCGGCGAGCCGGTCGGCGTGGAAGCCGACGAACCGCTCGATCCGGGCTGCGTCGTCGGCCGAGACCGACGAGGTGCTGATCAGGCCGCGGAGCGACGTCGGGACGGACTGGGCCGTGGCCTCGCCCGCGACGAGGACGCCGGCGAGCAGGGCCGCCGCCATCGCGCCAGGGCGGGCGGCGACGAGGCGGCGACGGGCGGGGGTCGAAGGACCGGACGCGGGGCGGACGCCGCGGTGGGGCATGGATCCACTCTCCGTGGGCGGGCTCGGCTCCGGCGGGGCCGGAGGAGGGGATGCCCGGTGCCGGGGCGGTCGCGTCCGCGACCGAACCCGCGGCGCCGGCGGGAGACCGCCGGGAGGGGCGAACGGGGTCGAGGCGCGACCGTATCAACGGGGCCGGACCGGTGTCAACGAATGCGGGCGGACCCGCGAGGGCGCCGATCGTAGCACTCCGGCGGCGATGGGAGACCCGACCCTCCACCGGCGGCACGCGCGGCCGGGCAGGGGTACGCAGGGACCCCGCGGGCGGGTGCGTCCGATCGGGGGCCGCGGCGGGCCGCGGCGGGGCGGCCGGACCCGCGCCCCGCGGGCGCGTCGTTCTCGGACCCCGGGGCCCGTCGCCGTCGCCCGTGCGGGCTCGCTCGCCGGAGCAGGCGGGGTCGCGGGCGGACCCCGGCGGGCCAGGCGGCGAACGATCCCACACGGATCGGGCCGGATCACCGATCATGCGGCATGGAGTCCGTCGGGCGGTCGCGGTCGGGGGCGTCCATCCACGGTCCGCCGCGTCCGGGCCACCCCCCCCCGGCTCGACTCCCGAAATCGTCCGCGGCCTCCGCCGCACGCTCCGTACGCGGACTCCAGCGTCCCGTCGCGCCCGCCGCCCGTCGCCCGCCGCCCGCCGCCCGTCGCCCGTCGCCCGCCGCCCGCCG
>CAYLNM010000121.1:7861-14367 GCA_964385045.1 uncultured Isosphaeraceae bacterium | reverse complement strand
CAAGCCGTCCCGGCTCCGCAAGGGGGGTCGGGGACGCGCTTCGCCGGACGCTTACGATCAATGATCCTGGCCAGGCTCATGGGGCCGCAATCCCCGCCGGGAATCAGCAGTTCGCGGTCGCGCCGATTCGCATCGCGGGCACGGTCTACAACCTCAACGAGCTCGTGATTCCCACCGACGCCGACCCCTTCGCCGGACTCTCGCTCGACTTCGCGGAAGGCGATGACATCCGACGCGTCCTCGCAGTCAACGACCATGGCGTCGTGGCAACGCAGTCGACCCGCTGGATCGACGATCCGGGCAGCACGACACGACACAGCGTCGGCATCGTGCTTCGGCCGATCGGCATGGATCCACGTGATCTCGACGGCGACTGCGATCTCGACGCGGACGACCTGAGGCGGCTCCTCGCCTCGTGGGGCCGCTCATCGGTCCCCGCGGATCTCGACGGTGATGGCGTCGTTGCGTTCGACGATCTGCTCGCGTTGCTCGTCGCCCTGCGCTGACAATGCAGCGAGACCGCGACGCGAAGGAGACCTGACTTTCGAAGTATCGACGGATCACTGCGATGAATCTCGTGCATCATCTTGTATTGCTCATGCTTGGAAGCTGCTCCACCCCGAGCGTGCCCGCCCATGCAGATCAGCCGATGGTCGCCGCCTCAGCGGAAGTCGCACCAGTCGGGATCCCCCGCCCTGCCCTTCTTTCGCAGGATGATTGGGCGACGATCGGCGAAGCGCTCGATCTGTCGGACGACCAATCACGGCAATGGAAGAGGCTGTGGCTTGAAGCGTCCCGTGAACTCGAAGTCCTTTCCGCGACTCAGGCAAGAGAGCAATCGGATCTCGTCGAGCAAATCGCCTTGCTGACCGAGGAGTCGGGTTCGTTGATGACTGACGAGGCCGTCGCCTTGTACGAGAAAGCGCTTCGGTCACGTGACACTCTCGTCGAGATGGTGGCAGACCGCTACTGGGCCGCCGCGATGCAGTTTCGGGATCTTCTTGCCGAGGATCGCCACGAGGAGCTGGAGCAGGCGGCATTGTCGGCCCAGCGGATGGTGTATTTCTCTGCTACCCGATCGACGCACCCTTGGACTGACGAGGATCCCCTGACGTGGTTACGTGAAGCCGTCGATTCGCTTGACGAAACAGTCGCCGGGGAGTTCCGCGAGATCATTCGGTCCGACGTCTATCGCAGAGCTTCCTTGTCCATCGCGGACGGAGCGGCGCGGGAATTCAAGGTCGCAACACCTCGTGCGCTGGGCGCCGCACGGTTCTTTGCGGAACTGGGGGAACGAACGAGTGGCCTGCCGGCCACTGAGGCCGCGGCCGTACGGCGAGAAATGGGTGCCGCCCGAAGCCGCGATGTGGCTCAAGGGCGAAGAGCGCGATGGGCGTTCGCTCAGCAGGTGGACCAGTTGATGAAATCCGTGTTCGCCCTCTTCTCCGAAGAGAACGCGATCGCGCTCCGATGGAAGTGGGAGTCCCGGACATGGCCCGAATGGCTCTCGAATCCGACGAATGACGCTGTCGACGCCTACTCCGACGTCTTGGAGTTGATCTCCCGCGACTCCGGGATCGAGACGGACGCACTTCGTTTCGCTCGTACGCTCCGGGAGGAAGCAGACGCCGTGGCCGTTGCGTCGTTCGACAGGATGAAGCGGAGATGGGAACTGGACTACACGCGGAGAATGCTCACCGGAAGCATGCCCCTTTCGGCAACCATGGCTGCCCGCGAGGTGCACTCGCGCAATCGTCTTCGAATCTTGCGCGCGGAGGTTGCTTTCTGCGACCATGTCGAAGGATTAGCGCGAGATTGGCTCGAGCTTCAGGGCGACCCGGGAGAACGTTCGGACCTCGCGGAGGAGGTGCTGGCACGGATCAACGCTCTCGCGGAGCCGGAGATCGGAAAGGGGTGGGTGCTCCGCGCCATGGCAAAGGATACGCAGTATCTCCTTGATGCAGGACGTCCAACCTGGCCCTCTCGACCGTCACTCCTGTATTGATGTGCCGCCCGTCGCACTTCGGTCGATCCGCACGATCGTCTTGGCGACCGCGATCGCGACCTCGACGACCTGCGACGGCTATGGCCTCCTCGAGCCGCTCACCCGTCCCCGTCGCCCTCGAGGGTGATAGGGCAGACGGGTTCGACGGCCTGCTCGCGTTGCTCGTCGCCCTGACGTGAGCCGATCGCAAAGCATCGGCCGGTGGTGGGACGTGGAAGCCGGCCCCGCGTTTCCCTCGCGGGGCTTTTAACGACCAACCGCATTCGGTACCTTCGCAGTGGCACGTCGTCGCCGAAGCATTCTCTTTGGCGACGTGGTCTTGGACGTCCGTGCCGAAGGACCTGTGCGGTCGATTCTCACGGGCCAGCCCACCGCGCTCGCCCCCGGGGCCTCCCGATGCTTCCGCGTCCGTTCCCTGCCCTCATCCGCTGCCGCGCGACGGCCACTGGCCAGCCGCGGGCACACGGCCGGCTCGGCGTCCTCGTCGCCCTGGCCCTCGCGTTCGCGGCCACCTCCCGCGCCGGCGCCGCGGTCGAGCGCGTCGTCCCGAGCCCCGACTGGCCGGACCTCGCGACCGCGATCGCGGCGAGCGAGGACGGCGACGCGATCCGTCTGCTCGCCGGGAGGTTCACGGGCTCGGGCAACACCTCCCTGGCGCCGATCACGCGGTCGATCACGATCCGTGGGGCGGGCGCCAAGGCCTCGGTGATCGACGGGGAGGGCGACGCCTCCCTCCTCCGCATCGAGTCGGCCGCGGTGGTGCTGGAGGACCTCGCGCTGGTCAACGGGCGAGCGACGGCGGGCGGCGCGATCCGCCTCTCCGGGACCGACGCATCGTTGCTTGCGACGCGGATCCGCATCGCCGATTGCGCCGCCACCGTGAGCGGCGGCGCGATCCAGGCCTTCGGCGGCGACGTGACGATCATGGACTCCATCCTCGAAGGCAACCGTGCCCCGCGAGGCGCCGCCCTCTCGCTCGGAGCCGCAGCGACGGGCGACGTCGTGGGCACCTCCGTCATCGGCCACGACGCCGGTGACGCCACGTCCTTCGGATCCATCCTGGAGGCGACGTCCGGGGCGGCCCTGACCGTCCGCAGCTCGTCGGTGGCCGAAAGCACCACGTCGTCCATCTTCGGCGCGATCGGCCTCGCCGACGCCGGCGTGCTCACGCTCGTGGACGTCGGGACCACCGGCCTGCGTTCGCCGAACGCCGACGTGCTGATCGCGCGCGGGACGGGAGCACTCGCCCGCTTCGACGGCGGCCTCGTCGATCCGAACCTCCTCGGCCTCGTGCGGGTGCTGGTCGACGGCGCCGCGGAGATTCGCGGTGAACCGGGCACCACGGACGGCTCGCCGTTGCCCCCGCTCGTGGGCGGGCTCGGGAGCTCCGTCCGGATCACCGACTTCCGCGGCGAGGTCCGGCGCTTCGGCGTGGACGTGCGCGACGTCTTCGAGATCGTCGACTCGGACGTCGTCTTCGCCGACGGTCTGTCGATGCCGGGCGGCATGACGATCACCGGCCGCGGAGCCGTACGCCTGAGCGCCGTTCGCCTCGAGGCGCAGGACGCGGAGCTGAGCTTCGACGGCTCACCCATCGGCGGAGGGACCGACCGTTCCCCGCGGCTGCTCATCGACGAGGCCTCGCGGATCGAGGGGACGACGGCCCGCTTGAATGCGTTCGGGCACGATCGGCACGAGCTTTCCGACGTCGTCTTCGATCTCGAGCGGCTGACGGCCGAGCTCCACTCGGGTCCGGACGGCGTCGGCATCGCCGACGTCACGTTCGACGCGGTGTCCTCGTTCGACTCGATCCTCCGGCTGCGCAGCGAGGGCGCGGCGACGATCGATCGCCTGCGGATGCTGGGATGCCGGGCCGGCCGGATCTCGCCCCCGCCGCTCGATTCGAGCCCGCGGTCGCCCCTGGTGCTGGGGCCCGTGACCGGCGGCGTCGTGATCGACGACGCACGATTCGTCGGCAACAGTACGGGCGCGAGCGGCGGGGCCATCCTCGTCACGGGATCGACCGACGTTCGGATCCAGCGATCGGTCTTCGCGGGCAACGAGGCGGAAGTCTCGGGCGGGGCGATCGCGATCCGGCAGGATCCGGTCCTCGGCGGCGGCACGGTGACCCTGCTGGCCAGCCGGTTCACGGGGCACACCGCAGCCCGCGGCGGCGCGATCCGCGTGGACGGCCCGGACGCTCACCTCGACGCCGCGTCGGTGGCCTTCGCGGGCAACGCGGCGACGACGATCGGCGGCGCGGTCCTCGTGTCGCGCGGGGCATCGGCCGACCTGCGGTTCGTCACGATGGCGGGCGGCGTCTCTCCCGCCGGCACGGCCTTCGCGGTGGACGGCATCGGCGCGTCGGCGACGCTGACGGGTTCGATCCTCGCCGGCGACGACGACGGAGCCCCCATCTGGGTGTCGCCGGACGGAACGCTCGACGCGACCGACTCGATCGTCACCGGCGGTTGGCCCGGAGCCGGGATCCGCGATCTCGATCCCCGGTTCCGCGACGCCGCGGCGGGCGACCTGCGGCTGCGGCCGTGCTCGCCCGCCGTCGACGCCGGCCCGAGCCCGGCCCTGCCGGCCGACGCGGCGGATCTCGACGGCGACGGCGACGTGACGGAGGCGCTGCCGCTCGATGCCCGGGTCGGTCCGCGAATCCTCGACGACCCGGCGGTCCCCGACACCGGGACGCCGCTGCCCGGCGACCCGGCGGCGGCGGTCGTCGATCTCGGGGCCCTCGAACGCGCGGCCGGCGGCTGCGACGCCGATCTCGACGCCTCGGGCACGGTGGACCTCGACGACCTGCTCGCCGTTCTCGCGGCGTGGGACGATCCGACTGCGCTCGACGCCGATCTGACGTGCGACGGCGGGGTCGGCCTCGACGATCTGCTCGTCGTCCTCGCCGCGTGGGCCACCTCCTGCGACCCCGGAGCCGACCCGTGACCGACGCCCCCGCTCGACGTGCCGCGGCTCGATGCCGTGGCGACCATCACGACGCGCGTCCCGGCCGTGCGCCCCGCGTGATCTCCGTGTGTCTCTCGCTGCTCCTCGCCTGCCTGCTCGTCCGCCCGGCGGCCGGCGGCGTGCTGCTGGAGCTCACGGACTTCGAGACCTGGTCCACGCAGTCCGGCGGGTTCCAGACCATCGACTTCACCGGCTTCGACGACCTCACGCCGATCACGGATCAGTACCGGGACCTGGGCGTGACGTTCGCCCCGGGCCCGGTCGTCGTCTGCTGCTCGTTCGAGACCTTCCCGCGCGACGGGGCGGGTCTCTCGTTCGGAGACGCCGGCATCACCGTGTCACTCGACGGAACGGCGACGGCCCTCGGAGTGCACCACCCGGGCTTGATCACCATCGACTTCTTCCTCGACGGCGAGCTGATCGCCCGCTCGTCGGAGTTCGGCGGCTCGGGCGGCGGCTTCTTCGCGGGGATCGTCTCGGACGTGCCCTTCGACCAGTTCGTGATCTTCGATCGGTTCGGCGGCGGTGGGGCGATCGATGATCTCCACGTCGGCACCATCGTGCCCGGCCCGGCCGCATGGTCGCTGCTGATCCTCCACGCCGCGGGAGGACGGCGGCGGAGGCGGCCGCGGGCGACGAGGCGAGGCCGCTGACGCCGGAAGGCCACGCGACGCCGGACGATCCGGCCCACCCGACGAACTTCCGCCCGGAATCCGTGAGGGCGCGACGACAGTCGCTACGGTGGCGGGCGAGGAGAACCCCCATGTCTCGTTCCCGCCCCCGTGCGTGCGTCCTCGTGGCGCTCGTCCCGCTCGTCGTCGCCGCCCCCACCACCGCCGGCGACCCGCCCACCTTCACCGACGCCACCGCCGAGCGGCTCGTCGCCGACGACGAGATCGGCGCCGGCGACACCGTCGAGCGCGACTACGCGGTCGCCGACCTCGACAACGACGGCGACCCGGACCTGGTGGTGGGGCGCCGGCGCGGCCTCAACGGCAACGACGGCCAGCCACGGCCCAACGTGCTGCTGCTCAACGAGGACGGGGTGCTCGTGGACCGCACCGCCGAGCTCGCTCCCGACCTGCTCGCCCCCGAGCGAACCCGCGACGTGCTCGCGGTGGACCTGGACGCCGACGGCTGGCTCGACGTCGTGGTGGCCGACGGCGTCTTCTTCGAGCCGCTGAAGATCCTCATGAACCGCGGCGAGGACGCGGGCGTCTGGCTCGGCCTCGAGGCGGCGGCCGACGCCACGCCGGGCATCTTCCCCGACGCGTGGACGCTCGCCGCCGGCGACCTCGTGGGCGACGGCGACCCCTACCCCGACCTCTTCGTCGGCGTGCGGAACCAGAACGACCGGCTCCTCCGCAACCTCGGCGTGAACGGCGATGGCACCTGGCTCGGCTTCACCGACGACTCCGCCCGCCTCGGCGGCAACGCCGCCACCCCCGCCGTCCGCTCCAGCGCCCTCGGCGACTACGACCAGGACGGCGACCTCGACCTCCTGCAGGGCGTGACCTTCCCCACCGGG
>CAYLNM010000121.1:0-7761 GCA_964385045.1 uncultured Isosphaeraceae bacterium | reverse complement strand
GGCGTCCGCGACATCCTCGTGTGCGACCTCGACCAGGAGTTCCCGCAGGACTGCTCGCGGCGACTGCGCATCTGGCTCGGCACCGACCCGCCGGGCGGCTTCGACGACCCGTGGCCGGGCGGGGCCCCGTGGCTGCCCAGCGGCACCAGCGACGTCGCCCCGATGGACCTGGACGGCGACGGCGACCTCGACCTCGTGATCGCCCACTGCGGCGGGACCAGCGTGTTCCTGCAGGACGGAGGCGGGACGCCCGGCGACCCGGCGGACGTGGACGGCGACGGCACCGTGGGACTCGACGACCTGCTCGCGGTGCTCGCGGCGTTCGGTCCCTGCCCCGGCGGCGGCGATCCGTGCCCGGCCGACGTCGACGGGGACGGCGACGTCGCGTTCGCCGACCTGGTGGCCGTGCTCGACGCCTGGAGCTGAGGCGGCCGCACGTGCCCGACGGCCGGATCGGGGCGGGCGCGGCGGCGGTGGCGGTGTCGGCGGCACCCGAGGCGCCCGCCGCAGCCGCCCGCGCGGCTCAGCCTCGGGATCCGGTCTCGATGCGGGCCCGCCGCAACTCCTCCCGCACCGCCATGAGCGTGCGGCCGAGCATGTTCTGGCCGGTCCCGTCCCCGCCGTCGCCCCAGTAGGGCTCGCCGTGGGCGTGGTCGACGATCATCGCGTGCCCGGTCGCGAGCAGGCGCCCGGCCAGCTCGCGATGCTGTGTGAACTTCGCCAGCTGCGCGCGGTACATCACCGCGTCGCGAACCTCCGACCAGTCGGCCCGCGTCCGCTCCCGTTCGCGGATGACCACCCGCAGCGCGGCCGACACGGCCCGGCACCGGCGGATCGACTCCCGCATCGCCTCGTCGCCGGGGAAGCGCTCCGCCAGCAGGTAGTGCTCGACCGTGGGCCACTCGAGCCCGTCGATCCGCACGGCGTGCGGCGAGCGCGGCGCGAGGCAGCCCCAGTCGTCGGCCGGGCGGTGGAAGCGGATCTCCCGCATCGTCGCCGGTTCCCATCGAGCCCTGCGGTCGCGGTCGTCGGGACCCCCCCTCGACCACGCCGCGTCCACCCGTCACCGTACCGATCGCGTCGCCGCGGCGACACCCCGAATATCGGACCGGTTCGCTATGGTCCCGGTGGATGGCGCCGTTCGCGCCGGCGGCGCCCGACGGCACGCGAGCGGCGTGCGGGCGACGCCCCGACGATCCCCCGGAGACCCTTCGGAGACGCCCCGTGCCCGATCACGACGACGCACCGACGCCCGCCGGGGACGCCCTCGATCCGGCGTGCCTCGCGGCCGCCGCCGCCGATCTCGCTCGCGCACGCCGGGTGGTGATCCTCACCGGCGCCGGCATCTCCGCCGAGAGCGACATCCCCACGTTCCGCGACACGATGGAGGCGCTCTGGAAGGAGTTCGACCCGCAGGAGCTCGCCACGCCCGAGGCCTTCGCCCGCGATCCCGAGACCGTCACCCGCTGGTACGACCACCGCCGCACCCGCTGCCTCGCGGCCGAGCCGAATCCGGGGCACCGGGCGCTGGCCCGCCTCGAGCGGGTGATGCGGGAGCGGGACGGCACGTGCACGCTGCTCACGCAGAACGTGGACCGCTTGCACCAGCGGGCCGGGAGCGAGGACGTCGTCGAGCTGCACGGCACGATCATGGAGTGGCGGTGCACCGAGACCGGCCGGCGCGTGCCGCTGGAGCCCGGGCCGATGCCGGTCTTCCCGCCCCCGTCGCCGCATCATCCGGGCGCGCTGCTGCGGCCGGACGTGGTGTGGTTCGGCGAGATGCTGCCGACGGCCGCGATCGAGCGGGCCGAGCAGTCGATGCACGGCTGCGACTGCTTCCTCTCGGTCGGCACGAGCAGCGTCGTCTACCCGGCGGCGGGCTTCATCGATGCGGCGCTCGCGGTCGGGGCGCCGGTGATCGAGGTCAACCCGCAGTCGACGGCGGCGAGCGACCGCGTGACCCACCGGCTGGTCGCGGCGGGCGGCGTCGCCCTGCCGCGGCTGATGGACGAGGCGTTCGGGGGCGGGGCGGGCGACGAGGGCTGACCGCGACGCAGGGGGCATGCGGCAGCCGGGGTGGCGCCGCGCGACCCATGCCCCCCGACCGCCGTTCCGGGACGCAGCGGCGCCGGCGACGTCGGCGACGTCGGCGGCGCCGGCCGCCGCGACGACGGGCGACGGCTCAGGGCACCGCCTCCAGCATGCTCGCCACGCGGCCCCGGTGCCGCAGCAGCGGCGTCGGCCCCGCGTGGCCCGCCACCTCGACCACGTCCTGCGTCTCGATCCGCAGCAGGCCGCCGCTCGTGGTGGCGAACACGCCGTAGCGGCGGCCGGATGCCAGCTCGTCGATCTCGCGGAACGTCCAGCGCTCGGGGGCGGCCGGGTCGGCGTCGAGCTCCTCCACGTCGACGTACTCGAGGAACGCGGCGTCGAGCGCCGGCGGACCGGCTCCCGTCAGCAGCGGTCCGGGCACGGGATCGTCGTCGAGCCACGGCCGCGTCGACGGGCGGACGAGGATGGTCGGCGCCGCCTCCGCCTCGCGGTCGGCGACCGGCGGCGGTCCCGGGTCGGACGCCGCCCCGGGCGCCGTCCCGGACGAGATCGCGGCCGACGGCAGGACCGCCGCCGCGTGCGCGACGTGGGCCTCGGCGGAAAGCAGGCCGAGGTCCACCACCACCGGACCGCGGCCGCGCCGCCACGGGTCCAGCCACGGATCGAGACGGGCCCGCAGCGTCACCGTGCGGCCCTGGGCGAGGCAGGCCACCGCCTCCAGCGACCAGGCCTCGACCGGCAGCAGCCGACCGTCCCGGACGTCGCGGCCCCGGTCGAGCTGACGCGCCCGGTCGCGGTCCGGGGGGAACCGCCGGCGCAGCTCGTCCTCGACCCGCGTGGGCAGCGGCCCGGCGACCGCGACGGTGCCGTCGCGCACGTCGCGGACGATCGCCTCGGCCAGCTCGTCCGCGGTGCCGAAGCACGCCGCGAGCTCGGCCGGATCGCCGCCGACGACCAGCCGCACGTCACGGCCGAGGCCGAGCCGCATGATCAGCCGCTGCCGCGCGCCCGGCGGCAGGTCGGCGGGGATCAGCCCGGGCGGCACCGCGAGGCGGCGACGCAGGACCGGCGGCAGCACGTCGAGCAGATGGTCGAGGCGGGTGCCGGCGGTCGCGGCGGCGCCGGTGCGGGCGGCGGGCGGCCGCACCGCGGGCAGCACCAGCACCGCCCCGCCGAGGATCCGCGGGCGATGACGCAGGAGGCCCGCGGTCCAGGCGCCGGCCGCGTCGCGGGCGGCGCGCCCGCGGCAGCGCGGGCTGACCGGCACCAGCACGCCGCGCGGCGGGCCGGACATGGTGGCACGGGCGGCGACCGCGCGGCCCGGAACGAGCACGTCGGGCTCGCCGCCCACCGTCCGCTCGAGGTCGAACCGCAGCTCCTCGCGGGTGGTGGGCGGGACGAGCTCGCGGAACCGGCGCACGGAGTCGACGTCGCCGAGTCGATGCCGGCGACCGCACTCGCTCTCGGCGATCCACTCGACGACGGCCTGCAGCGTGCGATGCTGCGCGCGCCGCGGATGCTGCATCGTCCGCACCAGTCGTCCGGCGGCGGCGGCGAGTCCGAGCGTCTCGAGTCGTCGGGCGGTGGCGAGCAGCGACATGTCCGATGGCAAGGCGTGACGGGCGACGGCGCGGTCCCGCGACCGCGTCGACATGCTCGCGATTCCGGCCGCCACCGCAACGGGGGCGCGGCGATGACGGCACGTTGTCCACGACCGGCCCCGGGACGAGGGCCGGGGCGAGGGACATCCCGCGACGGCGGTCGCCCACGGTGCGGACGCACGCGACGTGGGGGGATCGGGGCACGACGGGCGCGCACGCGGTCGAGGGCGGGTGGGCGATCGCGGGGGAGCGGGCGAACCACGCAGTCGAGCGAGCGGGACGAGCGAATGCGGCGCGGCCGCACCGAGGCACCCGCGCGTGCACGTGCGGTGGCGGGCGATGCGCGGCTGCGTGCGGCGGTGGAGCCGCGGGTCGTCGAGTACGCGTCGCGCGGACGGATGCCCGGACGAGACCCGCCGGTCCGGGGGCACCCTGGCGGCTCGTCATGTCGGCTCGGGGGTCGAGCCGGACCGGCCGGGCGAGCCGGTCGAGCGGGTCGGGCGGGTCGAGCCGGTCGAGCCGGGACCGTGGGCCCCGGGGCGGCCGGAAGCCAGCCCGGAGGCGACCCGGGAGGAGCCCGGGAGGTGCACACGGTCGGCGGGCGGCATCCGGGGCGGTCGGGCGGCGTGACCGGGGGCCACGGGACGAGCACGAGCACGGTGGTTGCCCGCACGGTGGTTGCCCGGGCGTGCGCCGCGGGGCGACGAGCGGGGCGGTCCGGCGGGCGAGCGGCGGAGGAGCGAGCTGCTCCGCGGCTCGCGGCGGGACCACGTCGTCGGTCGCCGGCGCGGCGTGCACGAGGGCTCGGGGACGTTCCGGGCGATCGGGCGGACCCGCCCCGCCCGGGGTCCCGGATGGGTCAGAGGAGCACGATGAACGACAGGAGGCTGAGCAGGACCATCCGTTTGCGGTTCTCGGTGCTCGCGATGACACTCTCGATGAAGATGCTCATGGTCGATCCGATCTCCGGTTGTCCTCGGTACGGACGCAACGCCCGTGCCGGTTGCCGCGCGGCGAGGATCGTGCGGCGCGGAGCCCGTCGGGGCGGTTCTTCCCGGACGTGGCGGTCCGGTCGCGCCCGGATGATGCCCGGATGCCACGCGAGCCGTGGCGGTGACGCGACGTCGTTCCCCGCCGGCAACCGCACGACCGCCGAGTCCGGCCGGTCCACTCTCGCCGGAACGCTGCTGGGGGTCCTCGCCGCCGCGATCTCGCCGGTCGGCGACGTCGCGGCCGCCACGCCGTCGCCGGACAGTCTGGCCGCCGCGGGGGGCACGCGCGCCGTCGGCGCGATGGTCCCCGGCGTCGGGCCGACCGGCGGTGCGCCCGGCGGCCCCTCCGTCACCGCCGCCGCCACGCCCGACGCCGGCGACGCCGCGGTCGCCGCCGTGACCGTGACCGGCTGGCTCGAGCGCTACGACGTTCCCGACCCCGAGGACGCCGCCGCCCGCGTGCCGCTCGCCGGCGGCACCGCGGTGCGCGTCGGCCTTCGCGCCCGCGGCCGGCTCCTCGCCGACGTGGACGCCGCGGTGCCGCTCTTCGGCGAGGCCGCGGCCGACGAGCCGGCGGTCGCCCGGGCCCGGGCCGGGCTCGTCCGGCGCGCCGCGGGCGGGGCGATGGCGGCGGCCCTCGGCGACCGCGTGGTGCGGGCGCTCCGCGAGACGGTCGGCGACGGGATCGGGCGCCGCCTGACGATGGAGCTCGAGCTCGCCGGCCCCCTCGTACCGCTGGCGGGCCGCACGCTCGAGGACGTGTCGGTGCAGCTCGAGCCCGGACTCGACGGGCTCGCCCTTCGATGGGACGACCGCGTGGCCCTGGCGTGGCCCGGCCGGATGGCGACCGACGGCTCGGCCTCGGACGTCGCCCGCGTCCTGCCCGCCCTCGCCGGGGACCTGGGCCTGCCGGTCGAGACGTACGAGGGACTGCGCGAGCGGTTCGGCGTCCGCCTCTACCGCTTCCGCACGGTCCACTTCGTGCAGCGGGCGCCGGGCGACCTGCCCGGCCCCCGCGTGCGCGGGCACGAGCCGGTGGCCCCCGCCTCCGTCCGCCGGCCGCTGCTCGTGGCGGCGGGCCGCGATCTCTTCAACCACCTCGTGAGCCGCCTGTGGGCCGAGGAGGAGCCGATCGGCCTCCGCGGCGACTACGACGCGTCGATCGACGCGTACCGGCCCGCCGTCGCCCCCGCCCGCGAGCAGGCGCTCGTCGCCTACGCCATGGCCCGCTGGGCCGCCGCTCCCGGCGTGCGCTCGGACGACCGCCAGCGCGGGGCGATGTCCGCCCGCGCGGTGCTCGAGGAGCTGCGGCTGCAGGCGGCGGCGGAGCGGCCGCCTCTGGAGGACCCCGTGACCGCGGCCGCGATCGTGCTCGCCGAGTCCGCGCTGGGCGAGCTGGGTGCCGTGGACGATCCGGCCGCGCCCGGCCGGCCGGGCGAGCGCCCGTGGCCCCCCCCGCAGCTCGCGAACGACCCGTCAGCCGAGCCCGAGGCCGAGCCCGAGGCCACCCCCGAGCCCGCGATGGGTGCTCCGGTCGCCGCCGCCCCCGACGCGGGGGCCCTGCTCGCCCGCGCCGCCACCGACGTAACGGTGCTCGTGGCCACGATCGCCGCGACGGCCGGGCAGGACGACCGCGTGGCGACCCTGCTCGATCCGCACGACCGGGCGGTGCTCGTGGCCGCGGCCGCCCGCCACGCGCTGGATCCCGGCGGCGTGGTGCCCAACGCCGCGGACGAGCTCGCGGCCGCCGTCGATGCGATCCGGGACAGCGTGCCCGCGGGGGAGCTCGTCTCCCTGATGCCGTGGCTGGCGATGGCGGAGGCGGACCTCGCCCGGCTCACGGGACGCCCGCTCCCCGAGACCACCGTCACCCTCCTGCGGGCGATGCGGGCCGCCCTCGAGCGGATCCAGATCCGCGGCGGCGATCATCCGGTGGTGGCCGGCGGCTTCGACCTCACGGACGCGGCGGTGCCGCTCGCCGGGGCCCAGTCGGTGCGGCCGACGGTGCTGCTGGCGTGGATGCTGGGGCGCCCGGACCTGACGCCGGAGGCCGAGCGCGACGTGCATCGCCGGCACCTCGCGGCGGCGATGCGGTTCCTGCGGCAGCTCGCCGTCCGCGAGCCGGACCTGTGGGCGGTCCGAGGCCCCGAGCGGGCGTGGGGTGGCCTGCGGTCGGCCCCGTGGGACCCGCGGATGCCGCTGGCGGCCCAGGCGATGGGCCTGATCACCTACGCCGAGACGCTGGCAGCTCTCGAGATCGCCGGGCCCTTCGGCCCGCCCCGCCCCTGATCGGGGCCGGATCGTCGCGGCGAAACCGCCGGCCCGTTCGCGTGCTGGACGGGTCGGTCGCGATTCGCGCCGATCGGCTCCTCGGACCCGGCGACTTTCGGCCCGCATCGGCGGGAAGTGGCCGATCTCGGTCTAGACTTCGAGTCCGGCGGAACGGATTCGTCGCCGGCGCGTCCCACTTCGGTGACGCCCACTGCATTCACGGGAGCCCCCCACATGCGGACCCGCACCCTTCGACCCCTGCTGCTCGCCGGCCTCGGCTTCGCGACCTGCGTGACCCTGCCGGCCGGCGTGGCCTCGGCCCAGTCCCTCGGCGACCGCGTCGACGCGATGGCCCGGCGACAGGCGGCCCGAGCCCAGCAGGAGAACGCCGACAAGGCCGTGATGCTCGGCCGCCTCCTCTACACCGACCTCACGGTCGACTTCGAGGAGACGCCGGCCCGCTCGGCCATCGAGTACATCCGCACCGTCCTCGGCATCAACCTGATCGCCCGCTGGAACGACGATCGCACGGGGTTCGGCATCGATCCCGACACGCCGATCACGCTCTCGGTGCAGGAGCGCCCGGCGCTCAACGTCCTCGAGCTCGTCCTCGAGCAGGCGGGGGCGGACGTCGGCGAGGAGACCACGTGGCAGCTTCGCCGCGGCTTCGTCGAGGTCGGGACCAAGGAGCGACTCGGCTCCCGCTCGGCCCGCGAGACCCGCTACTACTCGATCCGCGACCTGCTCTTCGAGGTCCCGAACTTCGACAACGCGCCGGACTTCGATTTAGACTCCGCGCTCGGCCAGGGTGAGCAGACCGGCGGCGGCGGCGGCCGTGGCGGCGG
>CAYLNM010000120.1:1185-14435 GCA_964385045.1 uncultured Isosphaeraceae bacterium | reverse complement strand
CACCGTCCCCTTCGCCCGACGAGAGGCTCCCATGCTCGACGCCCCCGCCCGCCGCCTCCGCGACGCCATCGACCGCGGCACCGTGGTCTGCCCCGGCGCCTTCAACGCCCTCGTCGCCCGCGCGATCGCCCAGGCCGGCTTCCACGCCTGCTACATCTCGGGCGGCGCCACCGCCAACGTCGCCGGCTACCCCGACATCGGGCTCATCACGCTCACCGAGATGACGCGGACCATCCGCGAGATCGCCGACGCCTCCAAGCTCCCGGTCGTCGTCGACGCCGACACCGGCTACGGCGAGGTCGAGTGCGCGATCCGCACCGTGGTCGAGTACGAGCGGGCCGGCGCCGCCGCCCTGCACGTGGAGGACCAGGTCTTCCCCAAGCGGTGCGGCCACCTCGACGGCAAGAGCCTCGTGCCGCAGGACGTGATGGTCGACAAGGTCCGCGCGATGAGCGAGCACCGGGCCGACTCGGACTTCATGATCATCGCCCGCACCGACGCCCGCTCGGTCGACGGCATGCAGGCCGCCATCGACCGCGCCGGAGCCTACCGCGACGCGGGCGCCGACATGATCTTCCCCGAGGGCCTGCAGTCCGAGGACGAGTTCCGGGAGTTCGCCGAGGCCTGCCCCGGCCCGCTGCTCGCGAACATGACCGAGTTCGGCAAGACGCCCGACATCCCCGCGGGCCGGTTCAGCGACCTCGGCTACGACCTGGTGATCTACCCGCTCAGCATGATGCGGCTGGCGATGGGCCACGTCGTTCGCGGCCTCGAGACGCTCCGCGAGCACGGCACGGTCTCGCCCCTGCTCGGCGAGATGCAGACGCGAGCCGAGCTCTACGACCTGCTCGCGTACACGCCCGGCGTGCAGTGGGACTTCCCGAACGCCCCGGTGGACGAGGCGGCGACGGCGCCGGCGGTCGGGGACTGACGAGCCGCGGACGACCGGGACCGCTCCCCGGGCCGGCCGCTCAGTCGCCCGGCCACACGATGATGCTGAAGGGCCGCGGCACCAGGACGTCCTGGAAGTTGTGGATGAGGACCTCGATCTGGTTCCCGGCGACGAAGTACTGGGCCGACGCCTGGCCGGAGTCGATCGCCTGCGGCGTGACCGCGACGAACGGCGCGGCGGTGAGGGTGCCCTCGGGAAGCTGGATCACGTACACCGGAGACGACGGCGGCCCGACAGCCACGCTCACGACCCCGACCTGGCTCTGGATCGTCCCGTCCTCCCGCACGTTCGCGGCGGCGATCGGCATCGGCATGCCGCGCGGACCGCGGGCCCGGTCCTCCGAGACCTCCAGCCGCGGCACGCCGCCGACGTACAGCCGCCACGTCTCGTCGAATCCATCCCACGAGTGCCAGGCCCGCGCGGCGCCCGCCGTCGCGTAGCCGTAGAAGGGACGGGCAGGCTGGCCCTCGGTGGCGATGTACATGCCGCCGTAGCCGGTCGCCACCGGGGCGAGCACGCCGAAGTACTCCGCGCCCGTGATCGTGTCGTCCCGGCCCACGAACGCCCGCGTGCCCAGCTGCGAACGGCCCTCGAGGATCGCCGCCCAGTCCGTCGGCGACGCCGCCGTCGCCCGCAGCGCGGTGTCGGGCGAGGCGAGCTCGACCGTGGCCCCGGCGTCGGTCGCCGCCCGCACCGCGGGCTCGGTGCCCTCCCCCGCGACCGTCAGCCGTGCCTGATCGGAGGCCTCGGTGCCGATGCCCACCCGGCCGGCCCCGTCGACGTCGATCCCGCGCGTCGTCATCGAGAACGGCGCCGGCGTCACCGCCTGCCGCGGACTGAGCGTGAAGCCCTCGACCGTGGCCTCGAGCCACGCCGGGCCGCCCCGCACCGCGTCCACCCCGAAGTCCAGCTCGACCGTGAACCGCCCGTCCGCCACGTCCACGCCCGGGAACGACAGCGGACCGCCGAGCTGCGTGCCGCCCGTCTCCGCCGACCACAGGGTGAACGACATCGCGAACGAGCCCGAGGCCACCGCCCTGCCCTGCTTCAGCTCGCCCTGGTAGGTGAAGCCGGTCGCCGCCGCTCCGCCCCCGGCCGGCGCGTCGTTCGCCGCGGCGGGCCGCCCCATGCCGGCGGGCGTCGGGCCCACGAGCAGGGTGAGGACGAGGATGATGGCGTGGGCCGGGTGGGCGACGAGGCTGGTCGAGCGATGGCGTGACATGCGGGATGCTCCGGGCGAGACGGCGTACGGCGAACGGTCGGCGGGCGCGGGCGGGCCGCCTCCACGACGGACCACGCGGATGCTCCCGGACCCGGGCAACGCGGCCGCGATGACTTCCCGCGGGCCTCCGGTCGGCGGCCGACGGCCGGTGCTGACGATCCCGGCGACGAGCGACCGGCGACGGGTCAGTAGTCCTGGCGGTCGGGGAAGACGACGATGGAGAACGAGCCGGTCTGGCCCTGGGACGTCCCGCCGGGCTCGAGGAGGGTGACCTCGATTCGGTCGAGGTCGAAGAGGTTCCAGTACGGCACGAGGCCGGCGGAAGTCGGCAGGCAGGTCACGACGACGACGGGGCCCAGACCGGTGGTGCCGGGCGGGAACTCGATGATGTAGCGGTCGTCGATGATCTCCACGCCCAGGACCTCGCCGCTGCCGGAGATGATCTCGCCGTCGGCCCCCACGTTGAGCGCGGCCACCGGCAGCAGGGCTCCGGTGGGGCCCCGCACGTCGCCGTCGGTGACCTCCAGCTGGGCGCGGCCGTTGACGTACAGCCGCCAGGCCTCGTCGGACGCCTGGTAGGTGGTCCACGCCCGCGGCACGCCGTCCGTCGCGTATCCGTAGAACGGCCAGCCCGCGGCCCCGTCGGTCCCGACGTACATGCCCCCGTAGCCGACCGTGACCGGCGCCTGCACGCCGAAGTACTCCGCGCTGGTGATCACCTCGTCGCGCCCCACGAACGCCCGCGTGCCCAGCTGCGACCGGCCCTCGAGGATCGCGGCCCAGCCGTCCGGATCCGCCGCGGTCGAGGTCAGCGCGGCCGTCGGCGTCGCCAGCTCCACCCGGCCCCCGGTCTCCGACACCGCCCGGATCGCCGGCGGTCCGTCGCTTCCGACGCTCAGCTGCGCCTGGTCCGACGCCTCGGTGCCGATGCCCACCCGGCCGGCCCCGTCGACGTCGATCCCGCGGGTCGATACCGAGAACGGCGCGGGCGTGATCGCCTGCCGCGGGCTCAGCGTGAAGCCCTCGACCGTGATCTGGAGCCACGACGGGCCGCCCCGCAGGGCGTCCACCCCGAAGTCCAGCTCCACCGCGAACCGGCCGTCCGTCACGTCCACGCCCGGGAACGAGAGGGGACCCCCGAGCTGGGAGCCGCCCGTCTCGGACGTCCACAGCGTGAAGGACATCGCGAACGAGCCCGCCGCCGGCACGCCGGCCTGCTTCAGCTCCCCCTGGTAGGTGAACGACGTCGTCGACGGGGCCCCGGCCCCCTCGGTCGGGCCGCCCCCGCCCCCGCGGTCGGGCGCAGGCGAACCCGCGGGGCCGGGCGACGCGGCGAGGACGGCGAACGCCGCCCAGGATGCGGCGGCGACGACGACGAGGCTCGAGCGGCGGATCATGGCGTGTCTCCGGTGCGGCGGCAGGCCTTCCGCGGCCTGATCACGCCCGCACCCTCGTCCACGCACTCGCCGTCCGCGGGGCGCAAGCGGACGGCGGCGGCGACCGCGCCGAGGGCGGCGAGCGGGGCCACCGCGGGGCGGACGGCGCGACGGCGGGGGGCGGACGGCCGGGGCGGGGGCGTGGGCGGCTCTCCGGGACGGTTCACCGCGAGTCACGCGAAGCCGGCCCGCCGGGCGCAGGATCCCCGCGCCGCCGGACGCCGGACGCCGGCCCCGCTCCGGCCCGGCCCCCGACGCCGGCCCGGCACTCCGGCCCCGGAACGCACCGCGGGCCGCGTCCCGAAGGAACGCGGCCCGCTGGGGGTGTCCGGTGGCGTGGTCGTCCGGATGGCCGGACGCGCGTCAGGCCGCGGCCCGTCCGCCTTCGCCGCCGCTCGCCTCCTGCTGGGCGGCGAGCTCCTGCTTCAGGTCGTCGATCGACCGGGCGACCTCCTCCGGCCGGGGCTCGCGGAGGAGGACCTGCTCGCCCTCCTGCAGACCGCCGCGGATCTCGATCATGAGCTCCGACGCCCGGCCGATCTGGACCGGGACCGGCTCGAAGCCGCTGCCGTTGTCGGTCCAGACGTAGGCGAGGCGGCCGTCGCGGAAGACCGACTGGATCGGCACGTGCAGGGCATCCTCGACCGAGCCCACCTCGATCTCGGCCCGCGCCCGCATGGACGGCTTCAGGCCCAGCTCGGGATCGGCCTCGATCTCGACGCGGACGGTGTAGTCGCGGCGGTTCGGATCGCGCCAGCCGCCGGACTCGGCGAGCACGCCGACGCCGAGGACCTCGCCCTCGAGCGGGACGTTCGGCAGGGCGTCGACGCGGACGACGGCCCGTTGCCCGCGGCGGATGCGGCCCGAGAGGGCCTCGTTCACCTTCACCTCGGCCACCATGCGCGTGGTGTCCGGCAGGACGATCACGGGACGGTTGCGCCGCAGCTCGGTGCCGATCTCCGGCGGATCGTCGCGGCCGCGGCGACCGCGGTCGAGCGAGGTGGAGTAGACGACGAGACCGTCCTGGGGCGCGACGATGGAGCACATCTCGAGCTGCCGCTTCGCCTTCGCGAGGTCCTCGCGGGCTCGTTCGAGCTGGAACCGGCGATTCTGCACGTCGCGGCGCTGGGCCTCGATCTCGCGGGCCACCCGCTCCTCGGTCTCGCGGAGGCTGTCCTGCGATCGCTGGATGTCGGCCTGCAGCTGCTCGAGCCGCATCTTCCGGTCGAACTTCTCGTAGGTCTCCCGGGCGAGCCGGGCCTGCTCGAGGCGGCTCTCGGCCCGCAGCAGCTCGATCTCGTCCCGCTTGAACTCGTCCTCGCTGATGAACTGCTGCTCGAGCAGGAGCCTCGACGCCTCGAACCGCTCCTGCAGGCGGGCGAAGTCCTTCTCGGCGGTCTCGAGCTCGAGGGCGAGCGACTGCTTCTGCGACTTGTCCTCACCCTCGCGCCAGGACTCGAGCGCGGTCTCGGCGAGCTGCACGTCGACGCGCGCGAGGTTGATGGACGACTCGCCGGTCAGCTCCCGCACCTGCAGCGACGACTCGGCCGAGGTCAGGGCGGCCTCGGCGTTCTCCACCGCCAGCTCCTCGTCCTTGATCAGGTTGAGGATCTCCTCGTCGTCGAGCCGGATGAGCACGTCGCCCTCGCGGACGAAGGTGCCCTCCTCGACGATGTCGGTGATGACCGCCCGACGCTCGAGCTGGCTCGCGATCTCGACCTGCGCGGCGGCAGCGAGCTCGCCCGCGGCCGGGATCATGATGTCGAAGCCGCCGGTGCGGACGGTGTGCATCTCGCTCGCCCCGGCTGAGGACGCCCCGTTGCCGTTGCCGTTGCCGCGGAGGAAGAGGACGCCGGCGGCCGCGGCGAGGCCGGCGACCACGACCAGGATGACCAGGCCGTTGGCGAGTCCTCGGGAGCGTCGGGGTGGGGTGGACATGAACGGGTCCTCGGGGCGGATCTGAACTGACGAGTGGGCGGGCGAGTCGGGGCGGGCGGACGGGCTCACCGCCGCGGGACCGTCGCGCACGGGCGATGGTCCGCGTCGGGGCGGCACCGGCAGGTCCTGACCAACGATCAACGGTAGACCGCCATTTCACCGCGGTCGCCGTCCCGGCCGCCCCGTGATGATCGAGTCTCACCGTCGACCGGATGCGGCGTTGCGTTCGTGGACCGGCCGGGGGCCCGCGAGGCCCGTTGACGGCGTCGTCGGGCGGGATCCGCGGAGGAACCACGGCCAGCCGGGGACGGCGACGGGGCGAGCCGTACCGGACGCGCCCGGGCATTCCCTGGGGTCGCCGTCGGTGGGGCGACCGGCTGGGCACGGGGGCCGCGGGCCGCGGGCCGTGGGCCACGGGTCACGGGTCACGGGTCACGAGCCACGAGCCACGGGCCGGCGGTCGAAACCCGGTGCCATCGGAGGGCCCGTCGTCGGCACCCGCTCGGCGGACCGCGCCGGCTCAGCGGACCGCGGCGCCAGTCGCGCGGTCCGCGTCCCCGGCCCCGTCCCCGGTCACGCGCGATCGCACGCCCGTCGATCCGGTCGCAGGGCCGGCGTCCGCCACCAGCCCCCGCACCCCGGCCACGTCCTCGGCCCGGCCGAGGGCCATGCCCGAGAGGGGCTCCATCGAGCCCTGCTCGTCCACGCGGAGCTGCCCGGTCTCGAGCAGATAGTCGAGGATCGCGACCTCGAGGTTCCGGCGCGCGTCGTCCCGCGAGGTCCGGGCCCGGGCGAGCTGGTTGATCGCGTCGGTGGTCTGCCGGATGTTGGCCCGCGCGGGATCGGCGTCGATCGCCGCCTTCCGCTGCTCGGCGATGACCACGTTCTGCTCCTGGATGCGCAGGGAGAACGCCGCTGCGTCGATGCCCCGGACCGCGGATCGCACGCTCACCGCCACGTCGTCGCGGAAGCGGGCGAAGTCGCGCTCGGAGCGGGCGAGGGAGATCTGGGCCTGCCGCACGCCGAGCCGCTCGATCTCGCGGTCGAGCGGCAGGCCGAGGGTCACGCTCGCCTGCAGGTCGGTCTCGTCCGGCTCGAAGCCGAGCCCGCCGCGGTCCTTGTCGGGGTCCGTCGGCATGCTCGCGCTCGCCGCCACGTCGAGGTCGGGCAGCAGGGCGTTGCGGGCGTTGAAGAGCGCCCGCCGGCGGTCGGTCACCGAGTCGCGGCGGTTCTGCAGGTCGAGGCGGTAGCTCATCGCGGCGACCACCGCGTCGTTCAGGCCCGCCGCCGGGATCGGCAGGGCGAGCTCGTCGTCCACGATCTCGATCGCCTGGTCGATCGGCATGCCGAGGCGGACCTTGAAGCGGTCCTTCGAGAGCCGGAAGCTCTCGCGGGCGTCGTTCAGGGACGCGATCGCGTCGAGGGTCTCGTTGCGGGCCTCGTCCGCGTCGAACGGCGTGGCCCGGCCCGCCTCCTGCAGGGCGACCTGCTGGGCCTCGACCTGCCGGAAGCTCTCGACCTGGGCCTCGGAGATCGCGATCCGCCGCTGCGAGACGACGAGATCGAGGAAGTCGGTCGCGACGTCGAAGAGGAACTCGCGGCGGAACCGCTCGAACTCGCGGGCGGCGTAGATGAGGTTCCGCTCCGCCTGGATGCGGCCCTCCCGCGCGACGGTGCCCGCCCCGCGCAGCAGCGGCAGGTTGGCCGCGAGGATGAGGTCGGCCGACTGCGTCTCCCCGCCCGCCACCCGGCGGTGCAGGTCCTCGGTGGCCCGGGCGAGCAGGCTGGCCGAGACCGCACCGCCGTACGGCAGCCGCTGGGTGACCCCCAGCTCGTTCACGATCGTCAGGGCCACGTCGTACGTGCCGTCGTCGGCGTCGGCATCGATGGTCGCGCTCACGTCGTCGAAGAACCGCGGGCCCCACTGGTGCCGCTCGACGAGCAGCCGCAGGGCGGCGAGCACGTACTCCTCCTCGGCGAAGCGGAACTCCCGCGAGTTGCGGGTCGCATAGGCGAGGGACCGCTCGAGGTCGAGGACGATGCGATCGTCCGCCACCTCGGCGTAGCCTTCGAGCCGCTGGATGACCGCGTCGGCGTCGGCGGCCGCCCGCGACTCGAACGCGAGCTCGCCCGCCCCGGGGTTGGTGGTCGCCGGCCGCTCGTCCACGAGCGGCTCGGGAGCGAAGATCGCCGCGCCCGAGGGATTCGGCCGGTCCGCGACCGCCGGCACCACCGCGAGGTTGGTGTCGCGCCCGGAGTCCGCGAGCAGGCCCGCCACCTCCGAGTCGATCCGCTCGAAGGCCGAGTCGCTCGAGCAGCCGGCGAGGGCGGCGGCGAGCGCGAGCGCGGCCGGGCCCGCGAGGCGGCGGCCGGCGAGGCGGCGGCCCGGGACGCGGCCGGGGCCCGGGACGAAGACGGGGACGGCGGCGATCGGACGCGGGCGAGACGACTCGGCCATGGGGGGATCTCTCAGCGCGGCGGAACCGGACGAACGCGGCGGGGCGGACTGTAGGTCGCGGCGATGCGCGGCGGCCCCGGCGCGGCCGGGGCCGGGGGCAGTCGCGGCCACGTGCATGACACCGATCGCCCGCCGCGCGGATGCGGGCGCGGCGCGGGCGGAAACGGTGCGCGATCGCTTCCGCGACCCCCGCTGGCGCGGCCGTGGCGCCGCCCCGCGGGTAGACTCACGACCCCGCACCACGCGGACGCCGCCGCCCGACCGTCCCGCCGGCGACCGAAGCCTCGCGCCCCGCGCCGGCGATCCGGCCGCCCCCCGCCGACGCCCGTCCCCCGCCACCGCGCCCTGCCCTCGCCGGAGGGGCGCGGGTGGCACCGACCCGGACCCTCGGACCCCCGGCCCCCCGGACTCCCCCGCATGCCCACCGTCGCCCATACCCGCCAGTCCTTCACCGTGGACGGCCGCCGCGTCTGGATCGTCGCCGCGTCGCTCAGCTACGCCCGCATCGATCCCGCCGAGTGGCCGGCCCGCCTCGCCGACGTCCGGCAGGCCGGGTGCAACGCGGTCGAGGTGCCGGTGCCGTGGCTGCTCCACGAGCCGCGGCCCGGGCGATTCGACTTCGAGGGCCCCGCCGACCTGCCGACCTTCCTCGCCGAGGCCCGTTCGGCCGGGCTGCACGTGATCCTGCGGATCGGCCCGTACGTCGGGGAGGGCTTCGACGGCGGCGGGCTGCCCGGCTGGCTCGTCGAGGTGGAGCCGCCGCCCGCGACCGGCCGCTCACGCTCGAACGCCCCGCCGCCCGGCCCCGTCGTGGCCCGCACCGCGTCCGAGGCCTTCCTCGACCGGGTCGCCCAGTGGTTCAAGGTGCTCTTCGAGCACGTCGCCCCGATGCAGGTCAGCCAGGGCGGCCCGATCCTGCTCATGCAGGTCGAGCACCGCTGGCGGTGCGAGCACGAGGAGGAGGCCGCGGCCTACCTCGGCGAGCTGGTCCGCATGGCCCGCGAGAGCGGCGTCGACGTGCCGCTGCTGAACGCCAACGACCTGTGGACCGACGACTTCGGCACCATCGACACCTGGCAGGGCTCCACCAACCTGATCGCGAACCTGCGGCAGCTGCGCGAGATCCGCGACGACGTGCCGCGCATCGTGAGTCGCTACGAGGTCGCGGCCCGCCCCGCCGCCGAGGCCCCCAGGCCCGCGCCGATGGACCCCGACGCCGCGCTGCACGGGCTCGCGAGCATCCTCGCCGCGGGCGCCCAGCCGGTGATCGCCCCGTTCCACGGCGGCGTGCACCTCGCGGCCCTCGGCGGCCGCGAGCCCGGCCCGGACGGCGGCACGCCCACGCCCGCCGCCGCGCTCGGCCCGCCGATCGGCGAGGCGGGCGACCGCGGGCCGCTGTTCCACCGCCTCCGCCGGCTCGCGGGCTTCGCCTCGAGCTTCGGCCACGTGTTCGCCGACCTCGACCCCGAGTTCCAGTCCACGGTGCAGATGCCCCCGGAGCCCGGCTCGGGCTCGGGCCGCGGCACCGCCCGCGTGGTCGCGGTCCCGCTGCGGGGCTCGGCCGGCCGCGTCCTCTTCGTCTTCGCCGACCGCCCCGGCGCCAGCACCACGCTCCTGCTCGACAGCGGCCTCTCGCTGCCGGTGGAGCTCGGCGACCAGTGCGTCGGGTGGTTCGCGATCGACGTGGACCTCGGCGGCCGGGCCCGGCTCGACTTCTCGAGCTGCTGCCCGGCGATGTTCGTCGACCGCCGGATCCTCGTCTTCGCCGGCGCGAAGGGCTCGCAGGTGATCGTCTCCATCGGCGGCACGCCCATGGAGTCGATCGTGCCCTCGGGCCGGACCGCCAGGCCCGAGGTGACCGAGCACCAGGGCATCACGGTGGTCGTGGTCTCGCAGGAGCAGCTCGACGAGACCTACGCCTCCGGCGACGCGGTGTACGTCGGCGTCTCCGGCCTCGATCCCGACGGCCGCCCGCGGGCGTCGGTCCGCGGCTCGACCGCGTGGGTCGTCCGCACCGACCCGGAGTCGGACGACTTCACGCTCACCCGGGTGCGGGCCGACGAGCTCGGCCCGCCGATCCCCGCGATCGGGCCGGACGGGACGGCGATCGCGGCCGGCGGCGGACGACGGACGAAGAAGAAGACGCGGAAGTCGACCGCGGCCCCGGCGACGGCGACCGGCGGCGACGAGCCGCGGCTGCCCTCCGGCACCGGTGACTGGGAGGCGGCGCCCGCCCGCCCGCGGATCGACGGCGACAGTCCCCGCTACGCCCGCATCAAGGGCCCCTCGACCCTCGCCGCGTGCGGCGCCCGCAGCGGCTACGGCTGGTACCGCGTCGCCTGGCGCAGCGGCGCCCAGAAGAAGCGCACCGTGCTGCCGCTGGGGGCGGGCAACCGGGTGCGGTTCTGGATCGGCGGCGAGCCGGCCGCGACGTGGGGCGTGGGCCCCGATGCAGTGCGCGAGCCCTTCGACCTGAAGGTGACGCGCGGCGAGCAGGTGCTCACCGCGCTGGTCGAGACCCTCGGCCGGCCCGCGTCGGGCAACGACCTCGACCGGGCCCCCGGCCTGCACGGGCACCTCGTCGAGGTGAAGCGGGTCGCGGCCCGCAAGGGCAAGCCGGTCGACGTCAAGGCGATCGATCCCTTCGTCGTCCGCGGCTTCCTCGAGGGGATCGGCCGCGGCGGCGTGAGCTCGCGGCGGTTCGAGTGGACCGTCAGCCACGCCCGCAAGTCCCCGCTGGTGATCCACGTCGCCGACGCCCCGACGCCAGGCATCATCCTCGTCAACGACCACCCCGTCGGCATCCACGCCGGCATGACCGGCCTCGGCTGGACGACCCTTGCCGTCGATCCCGCGGCGGAGTGGTTCAAGCGTGGCCGGAACGTCGTGCACTTCGCGCCGCTCGAGCTCGCCCCGATGGCCGAGGGCGCCCCCGAGGGCGAGCCCGGCGTCGACGTGCCCGGCGACGGATCGGACGTGGCCGCGGCCCTGGCGATGTACGAGGTCGTCGACGAGGTCACCGGCGGCAACGCCGAGTGGGCCTTCGAGCGCTGGGCGTGCCCCGCCGACGCGGACTTCCGGCCCGTGACCACGAGCGAGGCGAAGGAGCTCGCGGGCGACCCCTGCTGGTGGCGCTGCCGCTTCGACCGGCCGGGCACGATCGCGGACGGGGCGGTGCGGGTCGAGCTCAAGGGCATGGGCCTCGGCGCCGTCCTCGTCAACGGGCGCGACCTCGGGCGGTTCGCGATCTCGCCCGCCGGCTCGGGAGCGCGGTCGGGCACCCGCCAGAGCCGCATGATGATCCCGCGGTCGTGGCTGCGGCGGTCGGGCAACGTCCTCTCGGTGTTCGACGAGACCGGCACCGCCCCGAGCTCGGTCCGGATCACCGTGGGCGGGCCGGGCGACCTCGACTCCTGAGCCGCGTCCGGCGGCCACCGGGGGCGCCGCGGCCGGCCCGCCGTGCCGGCGCGTCATCGTCCCCCGTCGCCGAGCGGGGATTCGTCCTCTCGGCGGACGGCTCGCGGCGCCGGCGGCCGCGTCGGCATCGGCACCGGCGCCGGCGCCGGAGGCCACGACCGCGCCAGAGCCGCCGCGGCGAGCCGCCCGGCGGCGGGAATCCCACGCCCGCAACCGCTACGATGCCCGCCCCATCCGTGACCCGAAGCGAGGACCCTCCGTGGCCGACTCGAAGCACTACGACCTCATCGTCATCGGCGGCGGCCCCGCCGGCTACGTCGGTGCCATCCGCGCCGCCCAGCTCGGCATGAAGACCGCCTGCGTCGAGCGCGACAAGCTCGGCGGCGTCTGCCTCAACTGGGGCTGCATCCCGACCAAGGCCCTGCTGCACAACGCCGAGCTGTACCAGCACGCGATCACGCACGGCGACGAGTGGGGCATCAAGGTCAAGGACGTCGACGTCGACTGGGACCGCGTGATCGGCCGCAGCCGCGACATCACGGGCAAGCTCAACAACGGCGTCGGCTTCCTGTTCAAGAAGAACAAGATCGACCACTACGACGGCCATGCGCGCATCACCAGCGGGGCGACCGGCGGCCGGAAGTGCACGGTCGAGGTCCGCGACGCCACCGGCGACTACTACCACGGCGACGGCGGCTCGAAGGTCAAGGAGACGCTCACCGCCGACCGGATCATGATCTGCACCGGCGCCGCCCCGAAGGAGCTGCCCTTCGCCCCCCGCGACGGCGAGACGATCCTCTCCTCGTACGACGCGATGATCCTGAAGAAGAAGCCGAAGTCGATGCTCGTGATCGGCTCGGGCGCGATCGGCATGGAGTTCGGCTACTTCTACAACGCCTTCGGCACCGAGGTCACGGTGGTCGAGATGCTCGACCGGATCCTGCCGGTCGAGGACGACGACGTCTCGAAGGCGGCCCGCAAGGTCTTCGAGAAGCAGGGCATCTCGTTCCACGTCAAGAGCACGGTCAAGAAGCTCGAGAAGACCAGGAACGGCGCGAAGGTGACGATCGGCCTCGTCGACGACGACTCGAAGGACGTCGAGAAGGAGTTCGAGACGGTGCTGGTCGCCATCGGCGTCCGCGGCCGCTTCGACGGGCTCTTCGACGACTCGCTCGGGATCCGGATCGAGAAGGACCACATCTGGACCGACTACCGCGAGTCGAAGGAGCCGACCTACCAGACGAGCGTGCCCGGCATCTACGCCGCGGGCGACGTGATCGGCGCCCCGTGGCTCGCCCACGTCGGCAGCGAGGAGGCGGTCACCGCGGTCGAGCGGATGGCCGGTCACCACACCCTCGGCGTGGACTACGACGCGATCCCCGGCTGCACCTACTGCTACCCGCAGGTCGCCTCGATCGGCATGACCGAGCGGGCGGCCAAGGAGGCGGGCATCAAGTACCGCGTCGGCACCTACCAGCTCCGCAGCCACGGCAAGGCGATCGCGGTCGGGGCGACCGAGGGCCTGGTGAAGCTCGTCGTCAGCGAGCCCTACGGCGAGATCCTCGGGGCCCACATCTTCGGCGAGGACGCCACCGAGCTCATCGCCGAGATCGCGGTGGCCAAGCGGCTCGAGGCGACGGCCGAGGACCTGATCTCCACCATGCACGCCCACCCGACGATGCACGAGGGCATCCACGAGGCGGCCCTCGACACCGAGAAGCGCACGATCCACGCGTGAGCCCGCCGGCGGCGGCCGCGAACGCGACGTGATCGGGACCGACCCCGCGGGGCCGCGCACGAGCGCGGCCCCGCGGTCGTTCCGGCGGG
>CAYLNM010000120.1:0-1085 GCA_964385045.1 uncultured Isosphaeraceae bacterium | reverse complement strand
CTCGCGATCCTCCAGTCCGCCGCCCTGCTGACCGGCGTGGCCCCGCTCGGGCCGCGGATGGTCGCGCCGGTGCCGCCCGGGCCGGAGACCGGGCCGGACAGCGGTGAGGACCGGGCGGCCGATCCGGCGGGGGCCGGGAGCGGGACCGCCGCGCGGCGCCCCGACGAGCTGTGGCTCTCGCCGGCGGCGCGGGCGGAGCCCGGGGCGGACGCGGGCGGTGACGGAGAAGCCCGCGCCGGCCGAGACGGCGCTCGCGAGCCCGGCGGGGACGGATCGGTCTCGGGCGGGGCACCGGCGGCGGCGCCGCCGGCGGGGTCCGCCGGGACGGCCGGGACCGGCACCAGCGGGCCCGGCGGGAACGCCGGGACCAACGGGGCACCCGCGACGACCGACGACACCGGCGACGCCCCGCGGGCCCGGGGCGAGTCGGCGGAGGCCGCGGGCACCGTGGCCGGCAGGGAGGGCTCGACCGGCGCCCGCGGCGTCGACGGCGAGCCGCTCAGCGATCGCGAGCAGCGACGGGTGGAGGAGCTGCGGGCCCGCGACGCCGAGGTCCGGGCTCACGAGCAGGCCCACAAGTCGGTCGGGGGCCGATACGCCGGGGCCATCTCCTACGAGTACACCGACGGGCCCGACGGTCGCCGCTACGCCACCGGCGGCTCGGTGCCGATCGACGCCTCGCCGGTCCGCGGCGACCCGGAGGCGACCGTCGCGAAGATGCAGGTCGTCCGCGCCGC
Organism: uncultured Isosphaeraceae bacterium; assembly: GCA_964385045.1. GTDB lineage: Bacteria > Planctomycetota > Phycisphaerae > Phycisphaerales > SM1A02 > CAYLNM01. Next base: position 348 of record CAYLNM010000120.1, on the reverse strand, counting down.
GGCCCTCGCCCCGGCGGAGCCGTCCCCGCAGGATCGGCGGGTGGCGGCGCAGGCGGACCGCACCGCGTCGCGGGCGCGGCAGGAGATGGCCCGGGAGGCCACTGGCGCGGCGGGCGGATCCGAGGCCGAGGACGCCAGCGGCGCCCCGGACGCCCCAGACACCGCGCGTGCCGCGCCGCGAAGCACCGAGGCATCCGGCGGCGAGCGATCGCCCGCTCCGGTCACGACCGGGGGCCGCCGCGACGGCGGACGCGATCGCGACGAGGTCGGCGCCCGAGGCCCCGTCGCGACCGACGTCGCGGCCGCCGCCGCCGGCGCCGACCGGACCGCCCCGCCCACCCCTGCCCC
>CAYLNM010000119.1:0-14488 GCA_964385045.1 uncultured Isosphaeraceae bacterium | reverse complement strand
CACCGCGGCCGGCCGGCCCGCCCGCTGCCCCGGCTGCCGGCCCGGCCGCCCCGGCCGCCGGCCCGCCCGCGGCATCGTCCGCCGCCGGCGGGGACGCGTCGGCCGCGGCCGCGTCCCGCTCGGCGATGAACCGGGCGACGGCGTCCTCGTCCCCGCTCGACCACGCGACCGCGTCCGGATCCGGCACCGCGTCCGCCGCAAGCAGGCCGCCGCGGAGCACCCCGTGCAGGCGTCCGGCGGGGAACGTCTCGCCGTTCTTGCCGACGAACGGCGCCGGCACCACCAGCGACAGCCCGTGCCGCGCACGGGTGGCCGCGACGTAGAGCATGCACAGGCTCTCGCGGGCGGCCGCCGTCCCGACGCGCACGTAGGCCTCCTGCTCCTCCGGCTCGAGGACCCACCGATCGTCCTGCGAGACCCAGGTGCTCACCCGCCGGACCGCCCCGTCGGCCGGATCGCGGTCCACGAGGAACGTGTCGCGGCCGTGCAGCATGCCCGCGAGGTCGGTGGCGACCACGAGGTCGAACTCGAGGCCCTTGCTCGCGTGGAACGTCATCACGGAGACGGTGCCCGCCCCCGCCTCCGGCGCTCGCAGCGAGCGGGCGATCGCGACGAGCTCGGACGGCCGGGGGCCGAGCTCGGCCTCCCGCTCGGCCGCGATCTCGAGCAGATGCCGCACGCGGCCGAGCTGCGATGCGTCGCAGTGCGGGGCGAGCCGCCGGGCGAGCTCGCCGATCGTCCCCGCGAGGCCGTCGCGGCCGATGCGATCCCGCACCCGGGCCGAGGCCTCCGTCGCCGCCCGTCGCCGGCGCTCGCGATCGCGCATCGCGGCCGCGTCGAGGCCGACGACGGCCCCCAGCGGGCTCTCGGCCACGTGGAACGCGGCGGCGAGGTCCCCCGGATGGTCCGCGAGGTGCAGCAGCGACAGCACCGCGGTGACGGCGGGCTCGTCGACCAGCGGCCGGCCGCCGGGCCCGATCGCATCGACCGGCGGATCCGCCCGCTTGAGGGACTCGAGGATCCGCGCCGCCGCGTCCCGCCGGCGGACGAGGACGCCGATCGACGCCGTCGGCATCGCCCGGTGCCAGTCGATCGCCCGCCGGGTCGCGGCCGCGAGCGCCTCCCGCTCGTGCGCCGATCGCGCCGACCGGGAGTCCACGTCGGGCCGGTCGCGTCCGGTGCGCAGCTCGACCACCCCGGGCAGCGGCGGACCGTCGCGCTCGGCCGCCTCGTGCGCCCGCCAGCCGTCGTGCCACCGGACGGCCGCCCCCCGGCACTCCTCGTCGTCCGCGAGGGCGGGGTTGCGCGGCAGGTCGCCGAAGATCCGGTTGACCGCCTCCAGCACCACCGGCGACGACCGCCAGCTGCACGCGAGCGGCTCGTCCGCGATGAAGTCCTCCGCTCCCGGCAGCAGCCGCGTGCGCAGCCCCTCGAGGATCTCCGGCCGCCCGCTCCGCCACGCGTAGATCGACTGCTTCACGTCGCCGACCACGAACAGGCTGCGGCGCTCCTGCCCCGAGGCGTCCTCGACCAGCCGCCCCGCCATCGGCTCGAGCACCCGCCACTGACCGGTGCTGGTGTCCTGGAACTCGTCGAGCAGCAGGTGGTGGATCCGTCCGTCGAGCCGCCACGCCACCCGGTCGAGGTCCGCGGGAACCCCGCCCGAGAGCAGCTGCGCGAGATCGTCGAAGGCCAGCCGTCCCTGCGTGCGCTTCAGCTCGGCGTGGTGCGCCCCGTACCGCGCGCACAGCTCGGCCGTCGCCCACGTGCGCTCGGCGTGCATCCGGAGCAATTCCGCCCGGGCCCGGTCCCGCAGGACGCCGAGGGGGCCGAGGACGTCGTCGCCGAAGTCTCGGTGGCCGTACTTCCCCGTGCCCGCGATCAGGTTCTTGACCGGACCCTTGCGGGTCAGCTCCGTCCACTCCCCCGCGGCCACCCGCCCCGGCAGGGCGGCGATCCAGTCCCGCCACAGCGTGGTCGCGTAGGCGTCGCCCCGGCCGATCCGCTCGAGCTCGGCCACCGCCTCGTCCACCGCCGCGTCGTCGGGGCCGCCCGGGACGTCCGGGCGCCGCCACGCGTCGGGGCCCGCCGACTCCCGCCAGACGCCCCACGCCCCGGCGACGGTCGCGTCGATCAGCCGATCGACGCCGCTGTCGGCCTCGCCCTGCGTCAGGGTCCGCAGCAGCCGCACGACCTCGCCGGCTCGGGCCTCGTCGGCCAGCAGCGCCTCCACCGCCTCGCCCCGGAGCCGCAGCTCGCCGGCCTCGTCGAGGATGCGGGCGCCGGGGGCGACGCCCAGCTCGGCCGGGAACGCCTGCACGATGGCGGCGAAGAGCCCGTCGAGCGTGCGGACCTGCAGCCGATGGATCTCGCGCGCGGCCGCGGCCAGCAGCTCGAGCGATCGGGCTCGGTCGATGCGCCGCGGCGAGCCCCACGGCAGCGTGCGGTGCCGCACGAGATCCTCGTGGAGCCGGGCCGCTCCCCGGTCCGAGGCGGCGGCCTCGCAGAGCCGGCCGAGGATGCGGTCGCGGATCTCCCCCGCCGCCGCCCGCGTGAAGGTGCTCGCGACGATCGCGTCCACCGGCTCGCCCGCGTGCAGCAGCTCGATCGCCCGGAGGACCAGGCGGTAGGTCTTGCCGCTGCCCGCCGAGGCCATGAGGCGGCGGTGCGGCGTCTCGATGGGCTGCGTCATCGCGGTGCTCCCCCGGCGGCGGCGGTCTCGTTCGGCTCCTCGTCGTCCTCCCGCAGCGCCGCGGGATCGCCCTCGTCGCCGAGCAGCAGCGGCGGCCGCTGCACGATCCACGGATAGCGGTCGAAGCGCGGCGCCCGCTCGGCGGGCTCGTAGTCGCCGGTGCGCACCTCGGCCACGATCCGGCGGGCCTCCTCCAGCGCCGCGTCGAGGTGGGCCGGCGTCCACTCGGCCGGCTCCCACGCCACGCGGGCGGCCGCCCGCGGCAGCAGGACGTAGCCGAGCTCGACCGGTCCCTCGATCGTCTGCGCCGGCTCGCCGACGGGACGGCCCATCAGCAGGTGGGCGTAGAGCGGCAGCTGCAGGTCGGTCCACCGCGCCTCGGCCGGAGGCGGCAACCGCTTCCGCCCGTGGTGGGCCTCGTACGGACTGCGGGCCGTGTCGCCGGTCTTGTAGTCGACGATGCGCCACCGGCCGGTGCGCTCGTGCCGGTCGATGCGGTCGACGATCCCGGTGACCGGCATGGTGAAGCCGTCCTCGAGCTGGATCGCGGCGTCCTCGAGCCGGTGCTCGACCGCCACGGTGCGCCAGCCCTCCTCGCGCCACGCGGCCTCGAGCCGGGCGACGTGCTGCAGGCGCTGCCGCATGCGGTCGAGCTGCAGCCGCACCGCGGGGCGCGGCGCCCGTCCGAACCGCCGCCGCGACACCGCGTCCAGATGGTGCTCGAGCGCGGCCGCGATGCGGTCGGCGTCGCGGAGCCGCCGGTCCTCGGCGTGCTCGCCGAAGGCCTGCAGGGCCGCGTGCAGCACGGTGCCGAAGCGGCCCGCGTCGAGCTCCCGCGGGTCGTCCTCCACCACCTCCAGTCCGAGCACGTGGGCGAGCGCGAAGCGGTACGGGCAGGCGAGGTGGTCCCGGAACGCGGTGACGCGAATCCGATCCGGGACCGGGAGGCCGCGGAGGATGGGCACCGGGAAGCCATCACCGTTCCCGCCGGGGACGGGCAGTGCCCGCGGACGCGCCACGCGATCAGGATCGACGAGCCGGGCGAGCCGGGGTGCCAGCCGCGCCGGGTCGGCGGGCAGCAGCAGGCGGCTCGGGACGAGCGGGTCACCGCCGGCCCCCCGCCGCCCGGCGACGATCCGCGCCGCGCGCCGGCCGCGCACCGCGGCCGCGAGCAGGTACGCGTCGCGCCCGCGGCGATCGGCGTCGGCGGCGAGCCCGAGCGACCGGCGAAGCGGCTCGGGAAGCAGCGGATCGCGCCTGCCGCGCCCGGGGGCCGACTCGTCGTGCAGGCCGGCGACGACGACGCACGGAGCGGGGTCGAACGGCAGCTCGAGCAGGCCCACCGCATCGATCGCCTCGGGCTCCGGGCGCTCCGGGAGCATCTCGTCCGCCGCGAGCCGCAGCAGCGTCTCGAGCGCCTCGACTCCCTCGACCGTGCGATCGAGCGCCGGCGGCAGGGCCGCGAGGCCGTCGGCGAGCCGCGCGAGACGGACCCACTCCTCGGCGTCCTCCTCGTCGCCCCCGCCGTCGCGATCCCGGTTGGCGGTCGCGAGCACCTCGGCGAGCGGTCCGCTCCACGCCGACAGCGGCGCGGGGGCTGCGCGCAGCGGCGCCCCCAGTCGATCGGCCTCGTCGATCGCGCGCCGGGTGACGGCGATGCGGGCCCGCCCCCGCGGATCCTCGCCCTCGTCGACCTCGAGTCGCAGCTCGTCGAGGCGATCGGGCAGGTGCTCGCGCAGGAGCTCGTCGAACAGCGCGGGGGCGTCGCGGCGGGACGGACGCCCGGACCCGGCGCCGGCGTGGCGGCGCCCGTCGCCCGCCGCCGCCACGAGCCGCTCGAACCGCGGGATGCGGAGCAGGTCGGCGAGCACGGCGGCCCGGGGCGACCGGCACCATGCGGCGAGCCGCTCCAGCAGCCGCCAGGACGGACGCTCCCCGAGCCGGCGCCCGCCCGCGACGTGGATCGAGCCGCCGGCGGCCGCCGCGGCGACCGCCAGCGGCCGGCGGAGGGCCGGGTCGATCACCCCGAGCACGAGATCGTCGGCCGCTCCGCCGCGCGTGAGCTCCGCCGCCCACTGCACGGCCAGCGCCGCCTGGTCGCCCAGCGACTCGGCCACCTGCAGCGTCGACTCGTCCTCGACCACGTCGGTCTCGGCCCACGCCTCGGGCACGACGCATCCGAGGGCGTCGAAGCCGTCGACGCCCGTGTCGGGGGTGCCCCGCACCGCCGTGAGCAGCCGGACGCCCGCGGCGGCGGCGGCGCCCAGCACCGCCCGAGCCGCCGCCGGCAGCTCCGCCGGTCCGACCAGCACGACCGCCGCCGGCAGGAACGCCGGGTCCAGGCCGGACAGGACCGCCGCGGGCAGCGGGAGCGACGCATCGCGCAGCCCCGCCTCCGCGAGGCGGCGGCGGCGATCGTCGGCGATCCGGCGGACCGCCTCCCACGCCTGCGCCTCCTCCTCGCGCAGCTCGGACCGCAGCCGGTCCGCGGCGTCCGCCGGCCCGCGGCCACCGGCGGCGAGCTCGTGCTCGAGGCCGACGAGCCGCACCGCGGCCGCGTGGACGGCCGCGGAGCCGACGTCCGGCTCGTCCCCGAACACGATCGCGCGGTCGGCGGGGGCCGCCGACTCCACCGCCGCGATCGCCGAGAGCAGCACCTCGGATGCGGACGCGGGCGGCGGCACGTCGGCTGCCTCCGAGAGGACCGTCGGCAGGACGCCGGGCGTGGTCACCCGCGGCGGCACCAGCGCGAGGCCGGCGGCCTCGGCCCGGCCGCCGAGCTCGCGCAGCAGCAGCCGGCCCGCGCGGCCGCCGGGCACCACCACGAGCACCCGCCGCAGGTCGCCCGGAGGCGAGCCGAGGTCGCCCGCGAGCAGCCGCGCGGCCGCCGCCTCGACGATCGAGTCCGACCACGGCACCGCGATCCGCTCCGCCGTCACCCCGTCCTCTTCGTTCCCCGCCGACCCGGGGTCGGCCGACCCCTCGCCGGTGCCCGGCTCCTTCACCATCGTGCTCCCCGCCTTCGTGCGGCCCGTGCCGGCTCGATACGGCCCCGTGCGGCCTCGCAGGCCCTGCTGCGGCCGCGGAGGGCCTCGTGCCCCCGGGTCCCCGTCACCCGACGGGCCCCATTCTGCCGCACGATCCGCCGCCGCGACGGACCGTCCGCGGTTCGGCCGCGGGCCCACTGACGACACGCTGTCGGTGGCCCCGCAGCCGCGGGCCACGGCCGCCGAGGCGAGTTCCATGATTTCGACGAACTTGCTTCGTTTTTTTCTTGCAGGGATCCGGCGTCCCCGTAGCATGCAGGCCAGCGTTCGGATGCCTCTGGCACGACGCGGGACGACCAGCGAAGGGGGCTGCGAGCACGTCTCCCCCAAGGGACTTCGCGGCCGGGTCGATCCCAGTCGGGCATCCAAGAGGAGCGGTCACCGCCCTCCCGAACGCGTCGTCAGGCGACGGCACCACGCCGATCGCCGGGCCGGGTAGCCGTGGGGGCCTACCCGGCCCTCTTTCTTTTTTGGGCGTCTCCCCGCGGCTCCCCGCCCCGGGCGATCAGCCGGCGGGCTCGTCCCGCCCGTCAGTCGCCGGAGCCGCCGCCGGCCACCGGAACGAAGGTCGCCACGAGCGAGCCCGCCTCGAGCTCGACGCCGGCGAGTCGGACGCGTCGTCCGTCCGCAAGCGGCAGGATCGGGCCGCGTCCCGGGCCAGCGGCCGCGCCTTCGCCGCTCCCGCCGGCCTCTCCCGGGGCTCCCTCGCCCCCGCCGAGGAGCTCGTCGAGCCACGCCCCGGGGTCCCGCATCGCCCCGGCCGTCCGCGCGGCCGCCGGCCCCGCGACGCCGGCTGAGCGCAGCAGCCGCTCGGCGAGTCCGGACGGATCGCCGCCCCAGCGGCCCAGCTCCAGGCGGCCCGCCTCGAGGCCGATCGCGGCCAACGTACCGGCCGGCCCACCGCCCGCGGCCGCCCGTGGGTCGCCGGCCGCGGGCTCATCGCGCTCCCCGGGCTCGTCGCTCGCCGCCCGGCGTGCGGCTCCCGCGGCCCCGACGACGCCCCCCGCTTCCGGGGGCCGTGCGGTCTCCACGCCCTCCGCACGCCCCGCGACTCCCGCGCCGGCCGCGGCCTCTGCCCCCCCCGCATCGCGCGGCCGCACCGCCACGGTCAAGCTCACGCCGGTCCGCACGAACGGTCCGCCCGCCGACGCCGCCATCACGAGCCCGCTGGGCCGCGTCCGCACCTGCGGCGGGCCGACGTGCGCCGGCCACGTGCGACCGGTCTCCTGCCGCACCCACGCCGGCAGCCGCAGCGCCAGCCACGCATTGACCTGCGCGTCGGTGAGCCGCACCGACCACGGCTCGGCCGTCGGCCGCACCCGCTGCAGCTCCTCGGCGAGTCGGTACTCGACCCGCTCGGCGAGCCGGACCGCCTCGGCGTCGTCGGCTGTCGGCGGGGCGTACCACGCGGGGGGCGCGAGGGCGGCCCGGAGCACGAGCGCGGCCACGGCGGCCACGCCCGCGACCAGCGCGAGGCCGCCCGCGATCCGGCGCCCGCGGCCACGCGGCGGTGCGGGGTCGCGTCGCGACCGCGCCGGCCGCCTCACCTCGTTGGCCTGCCCCGCGTCCATGCACCGCTCCCGGGTCCCGCGACTCAGCGGTCCGCGAAGCCGATCATCTCGACGTCCATGATCAGCGTCGCGTTCGGCGGCACGCGGCGGCGGCCGGTCGAGCCGTAGCCCAGTCGGCCGGGGACCACGAGCTTGCGGCGATCGCCCGGCCGCATGCCGACGACCCCCTCCGCCGCGCCGGTGAGCCACCGGCGAAGGTCGACGCGGATCGGCGCTCCGCCGCCCGCCTCGTCCCGCGTCCGGGTGAACGTCGAGCCGTCGGTGAGGTAGCCGGTGACGTGCAGCTCGACGATCGCATCGAGCCCCGGCACCGCCTGGCCCGCGGGATCGCCGGCCTCGACCTCCCACCACCGCAGGCCGCTCTCGGTCCTCGTCGGCTCACCCTCGACCCGCCAGCCGGGGATCGTCTCGGGCAGGTTCACGAAGTCGACGACCCGCTCCAGGGTCACGTCGATCACCAGCGTCGCGTCGGGAGGGATCGACGGCGGATTGCCGAGCGCGCCGAAGGCGAGCTCCGAGGGCACCAGCAGCTTCCGGCGCTCGCCCGGAAGCATGTCCCGCATGCCGAGCGCCCAGCCGGGCAGGAAGCTCGACAGCGGCAGCGTGACCGGGCGGCCGATGGCCTCGGTGGAGTCGAAGCGGGTGCCGTCGAGCAGGTACCCGGCGTATTCGACCCGCACGTTCGAGTCGTCCGTCGGGGGCGGGTCGCCGGCGCCCTCCTCCAGCACCCACCACCGCACGCCGGAGGGGCCCTCGACCGGCTCGCCCTCCACCGGGTCGCCAGGCAGCCGCGGCACCGCGGTCCGCTCGAGGACCGAGCCGGTGGCCGCGTCCACCAGCACGCGGCTCGCATCGCCGTCGTCGTGGTAGACCAGGACGCTCACCGTGTCGTGGGGCTCGGCGCGGCGCACGGAGGCGGCCTCGGCCGCGATGCCCCCGCCCGTCACCCGCTCGGCGATCGCGATCGCCTCGACGAGACTCGTGCCGCGGGCCCGCAGCGCGGACTCGGTCTCCGCGTGCGGCGGCGGCACGGTGCGGAAGTCGAAGCCGGGGGCGGCCTGCCGCACGGCGAGGACGCCGGCGACCGCCGACGCCCCGATGGCGGCGACGAGCAGGCTCGCCGCGGTGCGTGACGCGATGCTGTCCATCGGCGGAGCGTACCACGGGGCGGGGAGGCGACCGCCGTGCGAGGGCCTTTCGGGATCGTCGCCCGCGCCCGCCGCGCCCGCCCCGGGCCCCCGGAACCGCGGGCCCCGGGACCGCGGGCCCCGGGACCGCGGGCTCAGCCCACCGCCGCCGCCGCGTCCGCGACGTCCGTCGACTCGACCGCGTCACCCACCGCCAGCCGCCCGCCCTCGAGCACCTCGCAGCGGAGCCCGCCGCGGTCGACGAGCGCGCGGGTGATCCCGTCGATGCCGCTCGTCCGCTGCAGGTAGCCACAGGGATCGCACGGCTCGACCCCCCGCACCCGGGCGGCGCCCACCCGCAGCGTGCGGCCGACCATCGCGTCCACGTCCAGTCCGCGCACGACGACGTTCCGCCGCGTGGCCCCGGAGGGGATGCGGACGCCGTGGTCGCGGTCCGCGGCCTCGATCGACTCGGCGGCGATGAGCGTGAGCTGCTTGTGCGGGGGCACCGACGGCTCGCCCGCGGCGCGGGCGGCGGTCACCAGCCGGTCGCCCTCGAGGCCGAGGCCCGGGACCGCCTCGGCGGACGCGACCACCCGCGGGGCGCCGCCCTCGCGGTCGACGAGATGGATCGACTCGATGGTGCCGGCCATGCGCTGGTCCTCCGCTCGCTCGCCGGGCCGCACGGACGCGCTGATGCGTCACGATCCGGCGTCGCCGCAGCATATCCGGGCCCCGCCGTGCGTCCGCCCCGCCGCCGACGAGTGCCGCCGGGCCACTGCCTCGCATGCGGCCGCTGCCCTCACCGCCCCCGCCGCCGCGCCGCCCCCGCCGCCACACCCGCGCCCGTGCCCCCCCGAACGAGCACGCCCCGGCGCGGTGGCCGGGGCGTGCGGGGTCGTCGTGATGGCATCGCCGGCGGGCCGGGGGGCTCGCCGTGGCGTCGGGGCTCAGCCCGCGGCCGCCGCGGCCATCTTCTCGGCCTTGGCCCGGGCGTCGTCGAGCGTGCCGACGTACATGAACGCCGACTCGGGCAGGTCGTCGGCCTCGCCCTCGCACAGGCGGTCGAAGGAGTCGATCGTGTCCTCGAGCTTGGTGTACACGCCGGGGAAGCCGGTGAACACCTCGGCCACGAAGAACGGCTGCGACAGGAAGCGCTCGATCTTGCGGGCGCGGGCCACGATGAGCTTGTCCTCCTCCGACAGCTCGTCGACGCCGAGGATGGCGATGATGTCCTGCAGGTCGCGGTAGCGCTGCAGGATGTTCTGCACCTTCCGGGCCACGCCGTAATGGCGGTCGCCGAGGGTCGCCGGCTCGAGGATCCGCGAGGTCGAGCCGATCGGGTCCACCGCCGGGTAGATGCCCTTCTCGGCGATCGACCGCTCGAGCACCACGAACGCGTCGAGGTGGCTGAACGCGGTGGCCGGGGCGGGGTCGGTCAGGTCGTCCGCCGGCACGTAGATCGCCTGCACCGAGGTGATCGCGCCCTTGCTCGTCGAGGTGATCCGCTCCTGCAGCTCGCCCATCTCCGTCGACAGGGTCGGCTGGTAGCCCACCGCCGAGGGCATGCGGCCGAGGAGGGCCGACACCTCGGAGCCCGCCTGCGTGAAGCGGAACACGTTGTCGACGAAGATCAGCGTCTCCTTGCCCGACGCGTCGCGGAACTCCTCCGCCATCGTCAGGCCGGACAGGGCCACGCGGAGACGGGCGCCCGGGGGCTCGTTCATCTGGCCGAAGACCATCGCCACCTTGTCGATGACGTGGGCGACGTTGCCCGCGTCGTCGGTGTACTCGGCCTCCTGCATCTCGAGCCAGAGGTCGTTGCCCTCGCGGGTCCGCTCGCCCACGCCGCAGAACACGGAGTAGCCGCCGAACTCGCGGGCCACGCGGGCGATCATCTCCTGGATGATCACGGTCTTGCCCACGCCCGCCCCGCCGAAGAGGCCGATCTTGCCGCCGCGGACGAAGGGGCAGAGCAGGTCGATGACCTTGATGCCCGTCTCGAGCACCTCGGTCTTCGGGTTGAGATCCTTGAACTCCGGCGGCGTGCGGTGGATCGGCTTCCGCTCGGCCCCCTCGAGCGGCCCCCGCTCGTCGATCGGCTCGCCGAGGAGGTTGAACACGCGGCCGAGGACCTTCTCGCCCACCGGCACCGAGACCGGGCCACCGGTGTCGCGGCACGCGTCGCCGCGGCGGAGGCCGTCGGTCGAGGCCAGCGCGACGCACCGGACCTGGCCGCCGCCGAGGTGGCGGGCGACCTCGCCGACGAGCTTGGTGGACTCGCCGCCGGTCTCGATGGTGCACTCCACCGCGCTGTAGATCGCGGGCAGGGCATCGTCGGGGAACTGGGCGTCGAAGGTCGATCCGATGACCTGGATCACGGTGCCGTTGGAGGCCATGGGCGAGCTCGTTCCTGAAGGGGGCGGCCGCGGCCGCGGACGAGAGGCCGTCCCGGCCGGACGCACGGGCCCGGAGGGGGCGAACGGTCGCGAGGCCGGGGGTCGGTGACGACGGGTGCCGGAGCCCGGCGCGGGGGCGACGGGCGGGTCGGCGCCGGCCGACGACGCGGAGCCGCCGGGCGGGGCGGACAGGATAGTCACGCCGGTCGGGCGTCGCCAGCGGTCTCCAGCACCCCGTCCGGCCGCGGAGCGCTCGCGAGCGCGTGGCCGACGCCGACGCCGGCCCCGGCGACGCCGCGAGGACGCGCCGCCGTCCGCCCCGCTTGCCCGCGTTGCCACGAACCGCCGTCGCCCGTACCTTCACCGAATGCACTTCGATCTCGTCGACGCGGTGCTCGAGCAGGAAGGCGACCGGATCGTGACCGTGAAGCAGGTCACGGCGGCCGAGGAGTACCTGCGCGACCACTTCCCCGGCTACCCGATCCTCCCGGGCGTGTTCATGCTCGAGTCGATGGTGCAGGCGGCCCGGCGGCTGCTCGCCCGCCCGGACGGCCCCCGCCTCGTGCTCGGAGAAGTCCGAGCCCTCAAGTACGGATCCATGGTGCGTCCGGGCGACGCCCTGGTGGTGACCGTCGAAGCGGGCGCCGAGGACGAGCACGGCCGCGTCGCGTGCCGCGGCCGGTGCCTCGTGCGGCATTCGACCGCCCCCGGCGCACCGGCCGATTCGGCCGCCGACGAGACAGCGGCGAGCGGCCGGTTTACGATGCGCCCTTCCCGCTGGTCGCCCGTGTCGGCCGCCGGGTGACCATGAGACAGGCCCGCATCCCCCCGCGGCCACCGGACGGCGGCGGGTCGTGCATCGTGCACGAGCGACGAGGACGCGGGCGGACCACTGACAGGAGCGTGCGTCGATGGCCATGAGCCGGGACGAGATCTTCGAGAAGATCCGCGACGAAGTGCTGGTCGAGGCGTTGGGCGTCGACGAGGACGAGATCTCGATGGACGCGAGCCTGACCCGCGACCTCGAGGCCGAGTCCATCGACTTCCTCGACATCCAGTTCAAGCTCGAGCGGTCGTTCTCGACCGACGAGAAGCCGTTCAAGATCGAGCAGGGCGAGCTCTTCCCCGAGAACCTGCTCGAGAACCCCGAGTGGGTCTCCGACGGCAAGTTCACCGACGCGGGGATGGCGATGCTCCGCGAGCGGATGCCGCACGTGGACTTCGACGCGTTCGACGCCGACCGCTCGGTCAACGAGGTCGGCGGGCTGATCACCGTCGGCTCGATCGTCTCGTTCGTCGAGCGGAAGCTCACCGCGGGCTCGCCCGCGAGCGCCTGAGCGACCAAGCGCCTGAGCGAATCCTCGGACCGCGGCCCCTCCGCCGCGGCCCCGGCCCCGCGGCGCGGAGAAACCGCCGGATGCGCTGGAACTGGATCGATCGCATCGTCCGCTTCGAGCCGGATCACCGGCTCGTGGCGGTCAAGAACGTCTCCGCGGCCGAGGAGCACGTCCACGACCACTTCCCCGCGGGCCCGGACGGCCCGGCGTCCCCGCTGATGCCCGCGTCGCTGATCATCGAGGGCATGGCGCAGGCGGCGGGACTGCTCGCGGGGTCGGTGCACCGCTTCCGCGAGAAGGTGGTGCTCGCCAAGATCACGTCGGCCCGCATCGACGACGAGGCGATCCCCGGCGACCAGCTCGTCTACGACGCGGTGCTCGAGCGCGTCGACGCGGCCGGGGCCAGCGCCCGCGGCACGGTCCGCCGGCGCCGCTTCACGCGCGAGGGGGAGCTGGACGAGATCGAGATCGGCGAGATCTCGCTGATGTTCGCCCACGCCGACGCGAACCGCTCGGGGCTCGAGTTCCCCGACGAGAACTTCGTCTTCTCCGACAACTTCCGGACCATCCTCACTGCGGCCGGCCTCGAGCACCTGATGGCGGCCGAGGTCGACGAGCCCGCGGCGGGCTGACCCGCGGCCTCGTTTCCGCGCCGCGGCCCCGCCGGCGGCGGCCGCTCCCGCCATCGCGGCACGCCCGCCGCTCCCGCCACTCCCGAGACTCCCGGAGGCTCCCATGCCAAGGCTCAGCTCGATCGACCCCTCCACCGGCGAGGGCGCCGGTGCGGAGATGCTTCGCGGTCCGCTCAAGAACATGCAGATCAACATCTTCCGCCACATGGCGGTGAACCCGGCCGTCCTCAAGGCGTTCCTCGGGTTCAGCGGCGGCGTGAAGTCGGTGCTCACGGCGAAGGAGCACGAGGTCGTGGCCTTGACCGTGGCCCAGAAGCGGCACTGCGACTACTGCCTCGCGGCCCACTCGACGATGGCCACCGGGGCGGGCTTCAGCGGCGACGAGGTGCTCTCGATCCGCCGCGGCGAGCCGTCGGACGACCGGCACGCCGCCCTCGCGACGTTCACCCGCCGGATCCTCGAGACCGACGGCTACGTGGACGACGCCGACCTCGAGGCCTTCCGGGCCGCGGGCTACGACGACGCGGCGGTGGTCGAGGTGATCGCCGAGATGGCGGTCATGGCGTTCACCACGCTCTTCAACCACGTCAACGGCACCGAGATCGACTTCCCCGAGGTCGCCGAGGTCTGAGGCGGACGACGCGCGGCTCGCGGCCCGCGGCGCGGTCCCCGCGGCGGGTGCATCCGCCCCGTCCCCACGAACGAGCACGGGCCCGGGCGACGTCGCCCGGGCCCGTGTCGTCAAGGGCCCCGATCGGGGAGGCAGACCGAATCGGGGCCGATCCAGGGGGTTCGTTGCCACCCACGCCCCGAGGATCCGATCCCCCCGGCCCGCGGCCAGGCGCGGGCCGTTCCGGCGCGATCGCGGCGGTCGGGTCGTGCGACCTGGGCGATCCCACCCCCACCCACGGCCCCGCGCAGCCGAAGCTCCCCTTCCCACGCCCCGCCCGGGCCGCGATGATCGGACCCGCCATGACCCACCTCGCCGTCTATCCCGGCTCGTTCGACCCCATGACCCGCGGGCACCTCGACGTGATCGGCCGCACCCGCCGCCTGTTCGACGAGGTGGTGGTGGGCATCGGGATCAATCCCGAGAAGGCGGCCCTCTTCGCCCCCGAGGAGCGCGAGGCGATGGTGGTGGAGCTCGTGGGGGAGCTCGTGGCCGAGGACGGCGACCTCGCCCCCGTGCGGGTGGAGCGATACGACGGGCTGACGGTCGACTTCGCCCGCTCGGTCGGGGCGTCGGTCATCGTCCGCGGCATCCGGAACGTCACCGACCTCGCGGCCGAGTGCCAGCTCGCGATCACCAATCGCCAGGTCGCCGACATCGAGACGATCTTCGTCCTCACCGGCGAGCAGTACGCCTTCACCTCCTCGAGCCTCATCCGCCAGGTCGCCGCCCTCGGCGGCTCGCTCGAGCGGCTCGCGGGCATCGTCCCGCCGCTGGTGCTCGAGCGGCTGCGGGCCAAGGCGGCCGAGCCGGACAACCCGCTCGCCCGGCTCGCCCGCGACCAGCTGATCGACTGAGCCGGTCGCCGGCCGGCCGCCGCGGGCGACGCCGCGGCCTCGCCCGGGCGTGATCCGCACGGTGCGCCGCCAGCCGCCCCGGCCACGTCGTCTCCACCGCCCCGCCGCCGGTCTTCGCTCTCCCGTCCTCGCCCCCGCGTCCCGCGTCCCGCCCCC
>CAYLNM010000118.1:0-14500 GCA_964385045.1 uncultured Isosphaeraceae bacterium | reverse complement strand
GTACCATCATCGCGGAGAGCGGTGGCGCCCTCCAGGGGGCTTTTTCAACGGGCTGCTAACGCCCCCGCGGCCGCCTGAACGGCGAACTCATGCCGACGTTCGTGTCAACGGCCTCTGCCACGAGGCTGTTTGACGCTTACGAACCACCGGGGCCGGAGAAGGCCTCGGTGGAGCGGCCTCCTGGCCGGCTACTCGACGCCGGCCGGCCCCAGTCCGCGCGGCCGCGGCGACCCCCGGCGACGCCGCGGCCAGCAGCACCCGTGCTGCACGACAAGGCGGCTTCACGGCTCTTGGCGCCCCGCCGCCCGCGAAACGTCCAACGCGGCGGGGACCGCCACCTCACGCGGCCGGAGACCCCAGGAGCCCAACAACGCGCCGAGACCAGCCTGCCACCAAGCCCGGCTGGCGAGAGCGTGGCCGGAGCCTCGCAACCCGTTGCGTCCATCGCGTGGCCACCCGCGAGCTCGCGTCGTTGCGCATCACCGGCGTGGCCGGCAACGTTCACCGCCCTGCGGCCACCGGGAGTTCACCACGTGGCGGGGGCGCTGCACCACCCTCACGAAACCGGTCCTACCTAACTGCTGTTAGGTGGCTCGGCCAACACCGCTGCTAGCGAACACGCAAGATCCCGAGGACGGATCACTGCCCGATGGCCCGCACTCCGTAACGCGCGGAGAGCGTGGGGGCCCCTTGGCGCTTAGGTCGCTCGCCGGGCCCGACAACTCTCCCTGAATCGAGCGCGAATGCTTCCACGCGGCCCGTCGCCTCAAGTTCCAGCAGAGCCAGGCGATACGCCCCCTGTGAGTAGCGATCTTCAGGATCATTTACGCAATCGTTGTAGAAGAAGCCTGTCGGCCGATCGCCAGATCTCAGCACTCGAAGGATTTGAGCTTTGAACTCGTCCCAGCCGCTTTGAAACAGCGGCTCAATCCCGGTGTGCGAAGCTTGCTCCAATTCAAGGCCGCCAGGCGCGCTCTGGGTTCGTCCCCGCCTCCACATGACGTCCTTCATGATGCTAAACCCTCGAGGGTGCTTCGATACATGCAGGAAGTAGTGACTGACCGTGCGTCGCTGCTCGTGTTCCACCCGAAACGGGATCACGTACCTGGCATTCATCTCCTCGATACAAGCGAGACGGTATTCCTCGACCAGGCTGTCCTCGCGCTCCCTAGCAGTCGGAAGATTGGCGTGTGCACGGAGCGCGCGCGCTGCCCGCTCCTCTGATCCATACATCTCGATCACGTGCTGATTCACGCCATCAAGACCTGCCACCCGCCGGAGAGCATTGACATTGAAAAATATGAACGCCTCGCATCGCGGGATCTGCATCACGCGGCGAACCGTCGCGAAGTCAACGCCGCTGATCCCGCACGGATCCACGAACAAGAAGCAAGGCGCCAGGCTATCGTTAACTTCATCCAGCACCCTTCCTACTTGATCGGCAAACGCCCCGCGGAGGATTAGCGGCCGCCTGATATCCGGATGTGATTCCGTGAACTCACCCACCTCGGCCTCTAGTGAATCAGCACTCACTCCATCCGCTTCGACGAATATCGTCGACACCCGCCTTGTGAACTCTGGGTTGCCGCAGATCAACTGAAGAGCGCGAATCGGCGAACCCGCAAACTCCTCCCCCGTCGTCGCGTTTCGATATATGCCGCGGCCGGCGAAGGCATCCAAGTAGACCAAGTTCTCCTGGTGCCGCTTCAGGAGATGGAAGTAGGCGGGGAGGTAGTCGCTTAGAATCTCATGCTTGAGCCGCGTCTGTTCCTTGTACTCATCAAAGTGGTCACGGTCATTGCTCATGTCATGTCCCCGCAGAAACTGTTAGTGGCGTCGCGTTCCATTCTTTACCATCAAGTTCCCGCCCGCCGGCCTTCTTGTTGACGCCGCCCCATTGCTTGAAGAAGAACGGCACGCCCTTACCGTCGCATTGGCGGCGGATTGATCGGACCCATTCAGGGTCCATCGGCCTCGCTCCTGGCCCGGATTCGCCGCCAACGATTACCCAGTGGATCCCCGCCAAAGGCATGCGCCCTAGAGGCCCAATCAACGGCTCGCAAGAGAGAAACCTTGTGCGCGCAGGGATCTGCTGCAGTACACGAGCCCTATCGATCACGTGTCGATCCTCAACGCTTGTTCCCATCCATAGGTTGGACGGCCAGCTGAGACTCTCGCTCATTCGCAGTGCGCGCTCGGGTCGCTTGGTCAGGATCTGAAAGATATGCCTTTCGCAATCCGCGACGACTTCAAATACAGCTTCAATAAAACCGTCTGGCACAAACTCGTGAAACAGATCGCTCATCGAGTTTACAAATACGGTGCGAGGACTACGCCAACGGCGGGGCACATCCAGCGCCTCGTGATCGAGAGCAACCTGTCCGGTGAACACAGGGCGCCCGCTCCTTGTCCGCCGGGCGGTGCCCGCGTACTTGGCCCCCACCGCTCCGGTCATCGCTTCAAGTCGCAGCGCCATTCGCGCCGCATAACAATTGCGGCAGCCCGCCGAGACCGGCGTACAGCCTGCCACAGGATTCCAGGTAGCGTCAGTCCACTCGATTCTCGACGCTTGAGCCATGGCTCATCTCCCCGTGGGGGGGGGTTTGCTGGCAACCGAACACATGCCGGACATACTACCGCATCGCGCGAGAGCGATCAACCCCACTGCGTGCTAGCCTGCATTTACGTGGCCTAGGTCGTCGCGATCGCGCAGCCACCTAACAAGCCTCCTGCTGCAGTCAGGCCCAGCCTTCCGCCCGCCTCGAGCGGGCGGTAGGCTGAATGCGTTCCGTACCCGCGGAAACAGCCGGCCAGGGCCTGCTGCAGACGGGGTGCATCCGTTCGAGGAGACGCGGCTCGTGATCGGCACCCTCGCCGCCGGCATGGACGGCGGCTGCTACCGCGGCCCGGGCCGCAGCTACGCCGAGGGCTTCGCCGAGACCCTCCTGTTGGCGGCCCGCGACGTGCGTACGTCCTCCGCCAACGCGAGCCGCATGACCGCCCGCGTGCCGCGCATCGAGGCCGGGGATCAGCGATGGCTCGCCGATCGCCACGGCGTGCGCACGCGGGTCAAGCGCGTTGCGCCGCCATCGGGCGAGCACTTCGACGACGCCTTCGAGCACGGCGAGCAGGACGGCCGCGAGCACGAGTTCGGGTCGAGCCGCGAGCGGCTGGACTCCACGGCGTCGAGGTGACCGGAGGGTGAACGCGGTGACGCCGCCGGGCCGTTCGCCCGCACCGACACGTCGCGCGGCCGGTGCCCACGCTTCACCCGGGGCCGGCCCGGCCGGTCGACTCCGCGGCCCCCGGATCCGGGATAGATATCAGGGTTCTGTCTGGATTCCCCCAACGCACCGGTGTACAGTGTCGAAGCACGACCGGGAGCCACCACGATCGCCATTCGATCGCCACATCCAGACTTCGAGATCTACCTGACCTCGCGGCTTCCGGAGGAGCTTCCGATCCGTGTGGTCAGTGATGCGATCGGCGCCCTTCAGGCGTTCGTTCGCGACGAGGACACGCACGACGATCGCGGCGTGCCGAGCATTGCCCTGCTTCGGATCCGCCGGGGCTCCGCGGTCTATCAGTGTGTCGCTCGATCGCCCGAGTCGGTCGTCGATCGTCTACGACTCGTGGGAGCGATCATCGACAGCGCGGGCAAAGGCCGAGACGAACCGATTCCGCCTTCGGTCGTCACGACCGCCGTGCCGACGATCAAGGCCCTGAGCGAGGTGGCGAAGAGGGCTGACTGCGAGGTGATCCTTCGCCGCCGCACCACCGACTCCGAGCCGGAGTCGCCGGCCGAGGTCATCGCTCGCATCTCTCCGATGAGCTACTCCCACGTCCGCGACCACTACACCTCGCGCGGCGAGACGCAGATCTACGGCGAGCTGAAGCGGGTGGGCGGAGCGACGCGACCGCGGTGCATGATCCGCGTCGCCGGTCAGAGCAGCGCCCTCTACTGCGACGTCACCGCGGAACAGGCCAGGACGCTCGCGAGCTATCTGTATTCCCGCGTGGTGCTGCGTGGCACGGCGACCTGGCTCACGGCGACCGGAACGATCATCGACTTTCACGTCGAGCAGATCGTCGACTACCGGATCACGAAGTTCGACGAGATTCGCCGGCGGCTTCGCGACGCGGGGGCCGCCGGATGGGATGCCAGACCCGACTCGGACGCCTTCTTGACCGGCGATGTCGACGAGGCCGCCGGGTGATCGTCGTCGTGGACACCAACGTGCTCGTCTGGTGGGTGCGGGAGGTGGCAACCCCTGGGCAGGAGGATCTGATCCAGCGGGCACGGTGGCTCTTCGAGGCGATGGCAACCGAGGACACCGAGCTCATGATCACCTCGATCACACTCGCGGAGTTTCTCGCCGGCGCGGAGCCGACGCAACGAAGTGGGCTGCGACGCGAAGTCGAGACCGCATTCATCGTGCAGCCCTTCGACGCCCGCGCCGCCGAGCGGAGCGCCGAGCTCCGGCATCTCGGTCGCACCCTCGACCACGACGACGGAAGGCGGCCGATCCTGAAGGCCGACGTCCTGATCGTCGCGAGCTCGCGTGCGGGCGGCGCCCAGCGACGCTCCTCGCACGACGCCGGACTGCGGTCGCTCGCCGCCAAGGCGGGCCTCGATGCCCGCGATCTTCCGACCAGCGGACCGTATCTCTTCTCCTGACCGCTGATGCCCGGGCCCGGACGCCTCACCGCAGCCCCAGCCGCGCGGCCACGCCCGGGAACCGCGGCGCCTCGGCGTAGATCCGCTCGAGATCCGTCCGCGCCTGCCGCTTCCGCCCGAGCACCTCGTACACCAGCGCCCGCAGGAAGCGGGCCTCGCGGAGCAGGGCCTCGGAGCGGTCCTTCCGGCGCCGCAGCGCCGCGGTGAGCCGGTCGCGGGCCGCGACGTGCAGGCCGAGGGCCGCGAGGGCGATCGCCCCGTGGTAGAGCAGGGCGGCGTGAAGCTCGGACTCGTTCTCGACGTCGGCGGCGAGGGCGACCACCTCCTCGCACGCCGCCCGCCGCCGCGCGTCGAGCCGCACCTGCAGGGGCTGCCGCGGGTCCGCCGCCATCGGGCGCACCAGATCGCCGACGAGCAGCTCCGCGAGCGACAGCCGCACCACGGGGTCGTCCGGCTCCCGCTCGTGCAGGGCCCGGACGCACCGCAGGGCCCCCGCCTCGTCACCCGCCGCCTGGGCGAGCTCGGCCCGGACGAGCAGCAGCCCGCGCTCGTCGGGCTCCACGCGGGCCCGCACGCTGCCGGTCACCGCGAGATCCAGCACCGCGCTCACGCCGTGCTTGGCGAACATCCGGCCGAGCGTGCGGCGGCGACGCCAGGCCTCGGCGAAGTGCTCCCGCGCCCGGGCGTGATCCTGCCGGTCCAGCGCGACCGAGCCCGCGATCCACGCCGCGTCGGCGCCCTGCCGGGCCCGCGCCGCGTGGCGGTACGCCGCGTCCGCGTCGCCGGTCACGAGCGCCCGCGCCGCGTCGACGAACCACTCCTCGTGCTTCGGCGTCACCAGCCGCTCGAAGAAGCCGAGGTCGAGCCGGTCGGCGGCGGCGGCCTCCTGCTCCGCCCGCGCGGGCGCACCCCGCCGTCGCGACGTTCGTCCGCCGCGTCCGCCGCGTCCGCCGCGGCGCCCACCCAGCGTCTTCGTGTAGAACAGCCCGCTGCCCGGGATGCCGGCAGTCGCCCGCGCCCCGCTGGTCCCCGCGGTGAGCTTCGCTCCCTGCGGCCCCACCGACACGCTCGCCCCCCGCTTGCTGAGGTTGAGCGTGACGCCGGGGGCGATCCGCACGCGTCGCCAGAATCGGAAGCTCATCGGGGACCCCCCTTGGCCGTCATGCCGTCATGGCTCGGCACGATACGGGCCGGCGACCGCTGCCCGCCACGCGCACTCGCCCCGCGACGCCGTCGCGCGCGGCGACCATGCCGCCCGTGCCGCCATTGACGGCCACGCCCCCGGCGAGGACCCTCGTCGCGTCCGACGACCGACCTGGGCTCCCGATGACCGACCACGCCGCCGCCGACGACGACGCCGCCGACGCTCCCCTGACCGTCCGCCAGCTCCGCCGCCGCTGGAAGCCGGTCAAGGAAGGGCCGGCCGCCGCCGCCGCCCACGAGCCGATCCGCATCCGCCTGCACCGCTGCTTCAGCTGGATGCAGCGGGCCGAGCACGTGGCCGCGTCCGACAGCGCCGCCTCCGCCCACGACGCGATCCTGCTCTGGCGGTGGACCGCCCTCAACGCGCTCTACGGCCGCTGGGACGCCGAGCGCCGGGAGCCGATGGGCGACCGGCAGACGCTCGACGCGTTCTGCACCCGCATCCTCGCCGCCGACGCCGACGGCCGGATCGGGATGATGCTCGTCGCCCACCGGCCGCTGCTCGAGAAGCTCGTCGGCAACGAGTACCTCATGCGGCACTTCTGGGCCGATCCCACCTTCGACGCGGTCCGCACCACCGGCGGCGCGGTCCGCAAGATCCGCGCGGCCCTCCGCGAGCAGCGCCACGGCCGCGTCCTACACGACGTGCTCCAGCGCGTGTACTTCCTTCGCTGCCAGCTCGTGCACGGCGCCGCGACCTTCAACGGCCAGAGGAACCGCACGCCCGTCCGGCACGCCGCCCGCTTCCTCGAGCTGCTGCTGCCCGAGGTCGCCGTCGTCGTCATCGACCACGCGTGGACGGGCGACTGGGACGATCTCTGCTACCCGCCGCACGCCTGAGCCCACGGTCTCCACGCGCGGCTCCGACCGCCCACCTTGCCCATCCGGCCCGGAGCCCCGCGCCCCGAAGCCCGCGCTCCTCGCGCCGAATGAGTCCGCGGACCGGCCCTCGGTGAAGATTCCGTGATCGCGAAGGCGGGTCTTGTGTCCTGCCGCCAGCCGTCGTCATGATGGCCAAGGCCAGTCGCCCGCACGTGTTACGTGATCGCGCCGGCATCCACCGCCCGTCCCCGTCCCCGCGCCGCGGCCCGCCCGGCGCGTCGGCACCGTTCGTCCCGTGACCGCCGGGCGCACCGCCCGCCCGGCCCCGAGGATCCTGAGGGAAGACCCATGCCCCGCACCCCCGCCCGCTCGACTCCTGCCGCCCGCGTCCCGGCGACGCTCGCCGCCGCGCTCGCCCCGGCCCTGCTCATCGGCCCCGCCGCGGCCGACGACGTCCAGTCCACCTGGACCGGCGCCGTGGACCTGAGCTGGACGAACCCGCTCAACTGGTCGCCCTCGGACTTCTTCCCGAACGACGGCGCCGGCGGCAACACCTACGTCGTGCGGATCGACGACGCTCCCGGCGTGGACGCGGTCGTCGAGCTGCCGAGCCTCGTCACGATCAGCGGACTGACCATCGACGGCGGCGACCGCCTCGAGCTCCTCAACGGGTCCGATCTGCGGCTCGCCGGCGATCTGACCAACGACGGCGAGCTCCGGTTCACGTCCGCGGGCTCCGTCACCGAGCTGGTGGTGTCCGCCCCGGCGATCAGCCTGACGGGAACCGGCGAGATCCGGCTCGTCGACGAGACGCGGGACCGCATCACCGGGCTGTCCTTCGGCAATCGACTCGTCCACGGCCCGGGCCACGTCATCCGCGGCGGCGGCCTGGTCGGCAGCAACGTGATCGCGCTCGAGAACCACGGACTCATCGAGGCGACCGACGGCCTCGAGCTCGTGGTCGACGGCGTCTCGAACGACAACCTGAACGCCGGCACCCTGCGGGCGGTCGACGGCGGCCGGCTGACGATCGCCGCGGGCGCATTCGACGGCACCGGCGGCCGCATCGAGGCGGCCGCGGGCTCCCGGGTCAGCCTCGCGTCGGCGAGCATCACGGGCGGCGAGCTCGCGACCTCGGGCGACGGCGTGGTCGCGGTGGACGCCGCGACCGCATCGCTGTCCGACCTGACGAACCTGGGCCTCCTGGAAGCGGCCAACGGCACCAACCTCGACCTGCTGGGCACGATCGTCAACGACGGGACCGTGCGCACCGCGGCCGACGGGGCGGTGACCGAGGTCCGCCTCGCGTCGGCGTCCGTGACTCTCGACGGCACGGGCGAGCTCGTCCTCGGCGGCGATCCGGACCGCGACCGCGTCACCGGCGTCAGCTTCGGCAACCTGCTCGTCCACGGGGCCGGCCACGTGATCCGCGGGGGCGGACGGCTGGGGACCAACGTGATCGACATCGAGAACCTCGGCCTCGTCCTCGCCGACGACCCGGCCGCCGAGCTCTCCGTCGACCCGGTCGCGACCGTCACCAACCTCGGCACCCTGCGGGCCGCCTCCGGAAGCGTGCTGCAGCTCCTCGGAGGCACCTACCTCAACGCCGGCGGCCTCGTCGAGGCGGCGGACGGCGGCACCGTGGTCCTCGCCGGCGCCGGGATCGTCGGCGGCGACGTCGCCACCCCCGGCGACGGACTCGTGCGCATCGGCACCGGCAGCGCCCGCCTCGAGGACGTCCACACCCTCGGGACCATCGAGCTCGCCAACGGACTCGACCTCACCCTCGCCTTCGGCATCACCAACGACGGCACCATCCGGACCGCGGCCGACGGAGCGACCACCGAGATCCGCGTCGACTCGGAGGTGCTGACGATCGACGGGGTCGGGGAGATCGTCCTCGGCGGCGACGCCATCCGCGACCGGATCACGGGCAACTCCTTCGGCGACCTGCTCGTCCACGGAACGGATCACGTGATCCGCGGGGGCGGACTGCTCGGGGTCAACGTGATCGACATCGAGAACCTCGGCCTCGTCGTCGCGGACGATCCGGACGCCGAGCTCCAGGTCGATCCGCTCGCCACGTTCACCAATCTCGGCACGCTCCGGGCCGCGCCGGGGAGCGAGCTGCAGCTCTTCGGCGGCACCTACCTGAACGACGGCGGCGTCATCGAGGCCGCGGACGGCGGCACGGTGGTCCTCGCCGGCGCCGGGATCGTCGGCGGCGACCTCGTCAGCCCCGGCGCCGGACTGGTGCGCGTCGGGACCGGCAGCGCCCGGCTCGAGGACGTCCGCACTCTCGGGACGATCGAGCTCGCCAACGGGCTCGACCTGAATCTCGCCGGCAGCATCACCAACGACGGCACCATCCGGACCGCGGCCGACGGGGCGACCACCGAGGTCCGCGTCGACGCGTCGCTGGTCGTGCTCGAGGGCACGGGCGAGATCCTCCTCGGCGGCGATCCGACCCGCGACCGGATCACCGGCACCGTGTTCGGCCAGCAGCTCGTCCACGAGGTCGACCACGTGATCCGCGGCGGCGGGCTGCTCGGACTCAACGTGATCGACATCGACAACCGCGGCACGATCGTCGCCGACGACCCCGCCGCCCCGCTCGGGATCGACGCGCTGAACGAGCTCGTGAACCCCGGCACCATCTCGGTGCTCGAGGACTGCCAGCTGACGATCCTCGCGTCCGGCATGACCCACGACGGGCTGCTGGACGTCCGAGCGGGCGGCGCCATGGAGCGCTCCGGCACGATCGTCCAGTCCGGCGGCGTCACCGCGGTCGACGGCACGCTGACCGTCACCGGCGGCGGGGTGCTCGACCTCCAGGACGGCGTCCTGAGCGGCACCGGGACCGTCGCCGGCACGGTCGTCAACGGCGGGTTCGTGCGGCCCGGCTCGGAGTTCGGCGCCCTGTCGATCGACGGCGACCTGGACATGGAGCCCACCGGCACCCTGGTCATCCAGATCAACGAAGGGGGCGCGGATCGCCTCGACGTCGGCGGGGTCGCGTCCCTCGGCGGCAGCCTGCAGGTGGGCTTCGAGAAGAACTTCCAGCCCGTCGTCGGGGCGGAGTACGAGATCCTCACCACCGCCGACGTGGTGGGGCAGTTCGCCTTCGCCAACTGCCCGGTCGGCTACGTGATCGAGTACGGCGCGGAGTCGGTGACGATCACCATCGCCGAGGGCGTCAGCGTGGCCGACCTCGACTGCAACGGCGTGGTGAACTTCGACGACCTGCTGCTGCTCATCCCCGACTGGGGCCCGTGCCCCGGCGGCGGCGTGCCCTGCCGGGCCGACATCGACGCCAACGGCGTGGTGGAGTTCACCGACCTGCTGATCCTCCTCGGCGAGTGGGACTGAGGCCGGCGGCACGACGGAGCTCCGGATCGCGGCCCCCTCGGGGGGCGTGACGGCCGGCGCGGCGGGAATGGACCGGCGGGAACCTGTCCCGACCCCGTGCGGTCCCGGGGAGGGGGTCCGCGGCGGTCGCTCGTTCCATCCGGCGCCTCGAGGTCGTACGCTGCATCGCCGCGACCGGCTCCGCGTCGAGGAACCCGCCCCGACGGAAGCTCCCGGCCCGGAGCACCCCCCGCCATGTCCGCACGCCTCACCCGGCCGGTCGGCGCCGCCGCCGCGGCCTTCGCCGCCGTGCTCGCCGGCACCGCCGCCGCGCCGCCGGCCGCCTGCTCCGCCGGAGCGGCCCGCGCCGCCGGCGCCGGCTCCCTCACGTCCACGTGGACCGGCGCCGTCGACGCCTCGTGGACCGAGCCGATGAACTGGTCGCCCTCGACCGCGTTCCCGAACAACGGGGGCGGCGTCTCCTACGACGTGGTCATCGACCTTCCGGCGGGCCTGGATGCGCTGGTCGAGATCGCCGGCGGCATCACCATCGACGGGCTCGCGATCGGCGAGGACGACCGGCTCGACGTCCTCGCCGGCGCCGTCCTGCGGCCCGCCGGCCCGATCGCCAACGACGGCCGCATCGGCCTGCAGGGGCCGTCGTCGCAGCTGGACATCGCGGCACCGCTCGTCGCGCTCGGCGGCACGGGTGAGCTCGTCCTCGACCCCGCCGGCGACGCCCGCGTCCGCGGCCTCGTCGCCGGGCATCGTCTGCAGCACGGCCCGGGACACGTGATCCGCGGCGGGGGACGGCTCGGCCAGGACGTGATCGCTCTCGACAACGCCGGCCGCATCGTGGCCGACGGCGGCGGCACGCTCGTCGTCGACCCCGCGGGCGACGACAACACCAGCTCCGGCATCCTGCGGGCCGAGGGCGGCGGCGTCCTCGTGCTGAAGTCGGGCGACGTCGACGGGACCGGGGGCCGGGTCGAGGCGGCGGCCGGGTCGCAGGTGCGGCTCGAGGGCGGCGGGATCGTCGGCGGCGAGCTCGCCACCGAGGACGACGGGGTCGTCGCGATCGGCATCGGCAACGGATCGCTCGCCGAGCTCGCCAATCACGGCCGCGTCGAGGTCGAGAACGGACGCACGCTGCTGCTCGCCGGCACGATCACGAACGACGGCACGATCGCCACCGCCTCCACCGGCACCATCACCCGGATCCGGCTGGCCACCGCGACCGTGCGACTCGTCGGCGGCGGCGAGCTGCGGCTCGGCGGCGACCCGGCCCGTGACCAGCTCGGAGCCGGCGGCGACGGGGCCGAGCTCGTGAACGGCCCGCGGCACGCGCTCCGCGGGGCCGGCCGGCTCGGGACCGACGCCGTCGATCTCGTCAACCAGGGCCTGATCGAGGCCGACGTCGCCGGCGGGACGCTCACGATCGATCCCGCCGCGACGCTGCTCAACACCGGCACGCTGCGGGTGGTGGACGGGGCGACGATCGCGATCCTGTCGGGGGCGGTCACGCACGCGGGCGAGCTGCTCGTCGACGCGGGCGGCACCATGGAGCGCACCGGCACGATCGAGCAGACCGGCGGCACCACCGCGGTGGACGGCCTCCTGACGTTCCTCGCCGGCGGCCTCGACCTGCAGGGCGGCGTCCTCCGCGGCGAGGGCACGATCGCCGGACCCGTCACCGCCGGCGGCACGGTCGCGCCGGGCGCTCCCGGCGCATCCGGCGCTCCCGGCGCACCCGGGGCGAGCCTGGGCACCCTGACCGTCGACGGGACCTACCAGCCGACGTCGACCGCCGTGCTGGTGATCGACGTCGACGGCGGCTCGGCGGACCGGCTCGTGGTCACCGGCACCGCGTCGCTCGACGGCGAGCTGCGAATCGAGGTCGCGGGCGGCACGCTCCCGCCGCCCGGCACGTCGATCGTCGTCCTCGAGGCGGCCGCGGTGCACGGCACGTTCACCGTCGCCGACTGCGCCGACGGATACCGCATCGAGTACGGCGACGAGGCGGTGACGATCGTGGTGACCGAGGGGCCGGTGAGCCCGGCGGACCTGGACTGCGACGGCCTCGTGGACTTCGACGACCTGCTGGTGCTGCTGCAGGCCTTCGGCGACTGCCCCGGCGGCGGCGTGCCCTGCCGCGGGGACGTCGACGGGAGCGGGGAGGTCGACTTCCCGGATCTGCTGACGCTGCTGTCGGACTGGGGATGAGTCCCGGCTCCGCCGGCCGGTGCGAACCACGGGCGGCGGCATCGGCGCACGGACGCCGCTGCGGCACGCGCCTCGTCCCCGAGTCGGGTTCGTCGCGGACCCGCGGGCGCCATCCTTCGGCGCGCCGGCGGTGGTGCTGCTGGTCATGCCGCGGCCCGTCCTCGGCTGACGGCCGGGCGGCTCGACACCGCGTCCGCGCCGCGCCATCATGCCGCGGTGCCTCCCGGAGCCGCGCCATGCATCGCCCGTCCGCCGTCCGTCCCGTCGCCGTCCTCGCCGGCACCGCCGCGCTCGCCGCCGCCGGCCTTGCGGCGTCGCCCGCCGTCGCCGCCGATCCCATCGTGGTCGAGGTGACGAGCATGGCCGGTCCCGACCCGGTCAGCGTCTCCGGCGCGAGCCTCCTCGACATCCTCGAGGCCGCGATCGAGTCGCAGGGGGCCTTCGCCGCGTTCGACGGCACCGACTTCAGCGCCGCCCTCGCGGTGGGCGGGGTCGCGGACGTCGCGGTCGTCTCGCTGAACGCGGCCGGCACGTCCGCCACGCTGGAGTTCCCGCTGATCGGCTTCTCGCAGACCTTCACCGGCACGGATCCGGACGACCTCGAGCAGCAGATCGAGGACTTCATCCAGCAGGACGGCGCCGGCACCTACGCGCAGGTGATCGATGTCCTCAACGAGCGGTCGGTCATCGCGGTGGTCGACGGGAATCCCGGCGCCGCCACCGCCCGGCTCGGCCAGGCGTCGTTCCGCCGCTGGGGCCTCACGCCGCAGTGGGCCCCGGGCCTGACCGTCTCCGGGGTGGACGCGGCGGCGGACGAGGGCTTCCGCTTCTCGCTCGTGCCCGGCGTCGAGGTCCTCGACCGCGGCGACTTCGAGTCGACCGCGGCGACGCTCGGGGCGAGCTCGACGTGGGCGATCACCGACACGATCGGGATCTCGCTCTCCGGCCTCGCGGTGTACGAGGAGGTCGAGGACGCGGCGCTCTTCCAGGGCGGCCTCGAGCTCGCCCTGCCGATCACCCTGCTCGGCGCCCGGGCGGACGCCCCGGTCGATCCCGCGGCCGACGTGGACGGCAACGGGGCGGCGGACGGCGGCGATCCGGCGGTGCGGGAGCCCGGATCGTCGCCGCTGCGCCTGCAGGTCACGCCGTACGCCGGCTTCGGTCTCGGCGGCTCGGTCGACCTGGGGCAGGGGGCGAGCTTCTGGATCCTCGGCCTCGCGGGCTCGGTCGCGGCCGACTTCGGACCGGTCACGGTGAGCGGCGGCGCGTCGATCACGCAGTTCGGCGGGGTCGACCTCTCGTACGACGACTACGAGTTCGAGACCGACGTCGACCAGCAGCTGCTGACCGTCGGCGGCCTGGCGACGTGGCGGCTGTCGGACGGCCTGTCGGTCTCGGGCGGCGTGAGCTGGTCGCAGTACCTCGAGGACGCGGCGGTCGAGGACTGGATCAGCCCCGAGGTCGCCCTGAACCTCGGCGGCCCGCGGTTCCAGGCCCGCCTCGGCTGGATCGGCACCTTCGGCGACGACGTGGACGGCCACGCGGCGCGGCTGGGGCTGCACTGGCGGTTCTGAGCCGGGCGGGCGGCGAGGGACGCGGCGAGGCGGCGGCCACGGACGCGGCCAGGCGGCGGCGACGGACGCGGCCAGGCGGCGGCGACGGGCACGGCGGGGCGGCCCGGACCGCGGTCCCGCGCCCGATCGCCGCGGTATCGTGCCGCCATGAACATCGTCCAGAAGCTGCGGCAGCTCACCGACACCGTCCGGGCCGCGGGCCCCTCGGCGAAGAAGGCGGACTGGGAGCTCGCCGGCCGCCTGCTCACGCGGGTCCCGGCCGATCAGGCCGCGGCGGCGAAGGCGGTGGCCGACCGCGACGCGGACGCCCTCGACGCGGTGGTGACGCGGCTCGAGCAGCCGCCGGCGCCCGCCGCCGACCCGATCGCGGACGACCCGCCCGTGTCGCAGGAGGAGATGACGCGGGCGCTCAAGGCGTTCCGCAAGCGGCTGAAGGTCACGCGGCTGGCCGAGGAGTCGAAGCTCGGCGGCCGCTACACCAGCGGGGGGCGGCAGAGCCAGGTCTACGCCATGCAGCCGCCGGCGGAGTTTCCGCCCCACGTCTGGCGGGCACTGGTGAAGGCGGGAAAGCTCCGCGACACCGGCCGCGGGTTCTACGCCGAGGCGTGAGGCGGAGGGTCGGGCCTGGTCCGGCCTGACGTGGCCGCGAGGA
>CAYLNM010000117.1:0-14870 GCA_964385045.1 uncultured Isosphaeraceae bacterium | reverse complement strand
AGCAGCACCGCGGCGAGGGGACGGTGGGCGGCGGCGCCACGGGGGCGACGTCCGCCCGCGCGGGACGATGCGACTTGGGCTGGGGCCATGGGCACCTCGGAAGGGGACGGGCACCGCCGTCGACGTCGTCCTCGCTCGGTGGGGGCCGGAGGACGCGACGCCGATCGGACGCGAACGCATCAGTGTACGCGGACCGGGGCCCCGGGCCCGGCGGCCCGGCGGCCCGGCAGCGCGTTCAGGCCCGCCGCGGAGGGCCGTGCGCCGCGTCTCGGGAATGCCCGGAGACGCGGCGGGCCCCCCGTCAGCCCGCGTTCTTGCGCCGGCGGTCCTCCCGCTTGCGGGCGGTCGCGTCGAGGAGCCGCTTGCGGAGCCGGATCGCGCCCGGGGTCACCTCCACCAGCTCGTCGTCCTCGACGTACTCGAGGGCCTCCTCGAGCCCGAGCCGCCGCACCGCCTTCAGGACGACGGTGGCCTCCTTGGTCGACTCGCGGACGTTGGAGTGGGCCTTGTTCCGCGTGACGTTGACGTCGAGGTCGCCCGCCCGGGCGTGCTCGCCGACGATCTGCCCCGCGTAGACCGGCTCGCCCGGCTCCACGAACATCACCCCCCGCTCGCCGAGCTGCTCGAGGGCGTAGGCCCGGGCCTGCCCGCCCTCGATCGTGGTCATCACGCCGACCGGCCGCCGCCGGTCGCCGGGGCGGGCCGGGGCCCAGCGCGAGAAGGCGTGGTCCATCACCGCGTCGCCGCCGGTGGCGGTGAGGACGCGCGGCCGCAGGCCGATGAGCTCGCGGGCCGGCATCTCGGCCTCGAGGTGCATGCGGTCGCCGCGCGGCTCCACGTGCTGCACCTCCGCCCCGCGGGCCCCGAGCAGCTCCATCACCGGCCCCAGACCGTCGGTGGGCACGTGCACCGTCAGCCGCTCGACCGGCTCGAGCCGGCCCTCGGGCGTGTCGCGGATCACGACCTCGGGACGACCGACGGTGAGCTCGTAGCCCTCGCGCCGCATGTTCTCGATCAGGATGCCGAGGTGCAGCAGGCCGCGGCCCGAGACGCGGAACTCGTCGGGCCCGTCGCCCGGCTCGACGCGGAGGGCGACGTTGGCGTGCGTCTCGCGGCGAAGGCGGTCCTCGATCTGACGGGCGGTGACGTACTGCCCGTGGGTGCCGCCGGCAGGCGAGTCGTTGACGCGGAAGACCATGTGGACCGTCGGCTCGTCGACCGTCACCCGCT
Organism: uncultured Isosphaeraceae bacterium; assembly: GCA_964385045.1. Classification (GTDB taxonomy): domain Bacteria; phylum Planctomycetota; class Phycisphaerae; order Phycisphaerales; family SM1A02; genus CAYLNM01. The sequence goes on along the minus strand of CAYLNM010000117.1, from coordinate 13,640 downwards.
CGAGCGGACGCGGGTCCGACGGGGCGGCCACGGTGTCGCCGATGTCGAAGGTCTCGAGGCCCTCGATCGCGCACAGGTCGCCCGGCCCGACCGACGCCACGGGCTCGCGGCCGAGACCGCGGAAGCGCAGGACCTTGAGCGCCCGTCCGGGCGCCACCGAGCCGTCGGCCCGGCACACCGCGACGCGGTCGCCGGCGGTGAGCTCGCCGCCGACCACGCGGCCGATGGCGATGCGGCCGACGTAGTCCGACCAGTCGATCGAGGTGACGAGCATCTGCAGCGGTGCGTCGGGCTCGACCCGCGGGGGCGGCATGATGCCGACGATCGCCTCGAGCAGCGGCTTCATGTCGGTGCCGCCGGCCGGCACCTCGGCCGCCCAGCCGTCGCGGGCGGAGGCGTAGATCACCGGGAAGTCGAGCGTCTCGTCGTCCGCCCCGAGGGCCACCAGCAGGTCGAAGACGGCGTCGATCACCGCGTCGGGCCGGGCGTCCGGGCGGTCGCACTTGTTCACGACCACGAGCAGGCGGAGGCCGGCGGCGAGGGCCTTCTCGAGCACGAACCGCGTCTGCGGCATCGGCCCCTCGAAGGCGTCGACGAGCAGCAGGGCGCCGTCGACCATCCGCAGGACCCGCTCCACCTCGCCGCCGAAGTCGGCGTGGCCGGGCGTGTCGACGATGTTGACGCGGACCGGCTCGCCTCCCTCGGGCAGGTAGTCGATCGCGCACTGCTTGGAGAAGATCGTGATGCCCCGCTCCCGCTCGAGCGGGTCGCTGTCCATCACCAGGCCGCCGGCGGCGGACGAGGCCTCGGCCCCGGCGTGCAGGTCGCCGAGGACGCCGGCGGAGGCGAGCAGGGCGTCCACGAGGGTGGTCTTGCCGTGGTCGACGTGGGCGATGATGGCCACGTTGCGGAGGCCGGCCGCGGCGGCGACGTCGGCCGTCGTCGCGGCGGACCGGGACGGGTCGGGGCTGGACACGGGGGGCTTCCGGATGGCCGCGGCGACCGGTCGACGGACCGGGGAGCCGGGCGGCGCGAGCGGTGATGGTACGCGGCCCCCGGGGTCCGGGCGAGTCGCGTGCCGAGAGCGGACGGGCGGGTATCATCGGCGGCGGCCGGCTCCCCGCCGGCCGTTGCGGCCGTAGCTCAGCTGGATAGAGCACCAGGCTTCGAACCTGGGTGTCGGGGGTTCGAATCCCTCCGGCCGCGTTTCCCCGGGCGAGGACGTCCCCGGCCGCCCCGCCGGCCGCGGGTCACGACGATCGATCCTCGCCCCATAGCCGGACGGGCAGCCACCACGGAACGCGACACGCCCCCGCCGCGAGCGACGGGGGCGTGCCGGTGATGGTCTCGGATGATCCGACGGGGTCGGACCGGCGAGCTCAGCCGCGGTTCATGCGGCGGCGCTGCCAGGCGACGCCGGCGAGGCCGAGGGCCGCGAGGCCGACGGCCGGCGGGACCGGGACGACGAGCACGCTGAACTCGTCGAAGCTGAAGCGGTCACCGCCCGCCGAAGCGTTCTCCATGAGGATGTCGACGCCGGTGAGGGTCGACTCGGTGATGAACGAGATCCAGATGTGATCGCCGTTGTCGAAGCCGTTCTCGTCGAGCCCGTACTCACCGTCCTCGGCAAGCTGCTCGAGATCGAGGATCTCGGTACCGCCCGTGGTCTGGATCACGAGCGTGGCCCCGAAGTCGCCGAGGTCGGTGATCGAGAAGCCGAAGCCACGGACCTTGTTGTTCGGATCGAAGTCGATGCCGATGGTGCCGGACTGCACCTCGTCGTTCCCGGCCTCGAGGCCGGTGTAGAACATGTTGAACAGATCCGTCCCGTCACGACGGTTGCCCGACTGCGGGTCGGTGTCCGTGATCAGCCGCGGGGTGAAGTCGCCCTCGACCTCCACGGAGCCCATCACGCCGACCGACGACCAGTCGAGGTCGAAGTCGGACCGCTCCACGTCGTTCGACGCGTCGAACTCCTCGAGGCTGTCCGTGGCCGAGACGAACCCCGTGGCATCGAGGAAATCCGAGCGGGCGGTGGCGTAGGGGGCGTCGAAGCCCGTGTCGCCGCCGTCGTTGCTGAAGCCGCGCCAGTCCGACGCGCCGATGAAGAACTGCGTGGTCGCCGACGCAGCGCCGGAAACCGTCGTCGCCGCGATCGCGGCAAGCATCCACGTGCGATTCATGTCTTCTTCCTCCTCTGGAATGGCGATGCATCGCGCATCGACACCGAGCATATCCACCCTGTGGTACGGAACTTCGCCGCAAGTCCCACACTATGCGCAATGCTCGCGCTCGACTGACTCGACCTCGCGCCGAGGTGTGAAGATGGAGACCCTGCGGCGTCTGGGCGCGCGACGACTCCCGCCGGAGGCTCCGGCGGGAGTCGGTCGAGGGATCACGAATCAGCCCGGGTGATCAGCCCGCCATCGGCCGACGGCGCCTCCAGAGGGCGGTTCCGAGCAGCCCGATCGCGGCCATCCCGGCCGCCGGTGGCACCGGGACCACGAGCACGGTGAACTCGTCGAAGCTGAAGAGGTCGCCGGAGTCGCCGCCGAGCAGGTCGATCGACACCCCGGCGATCGCCTCGTCGGTCGAGAAGCCGACCCAGAGGTGATCGCCGTTCTCGAAGTCGTCGCCGCCGAGTCCGTAGGCCCCCGGCGCGATCGGGAGCGACTGCACCGTGCCGTCGAAGAACGACACGGTGATCGTCGCCCCGAAGTCGCCGAGGTCCGTCACCGAGAAGCCGAAGCCGCGGACGAGGTCGTCCGGCTCGAACGTCACGTCGAGCACGGCCTCGGTCTCGGACTCGAGCCCGACCACGAGGAACTGCTCGCCCTCGGTGGCCTGACGCGAGAACGGGCCGCCGGAGAGCGGACCGGGCTGCGACTCGGGATCGGTCGCGACGATCGCGGGCTCGAACCGCCACGGGCCCGACGTGAGGGACGCGGAGAGCACGCCCGTGATGCCGGTCGATCCGAAGCTCAGGTCGGCCGGCAGGCCGCCGAGGCGTCCCTTGCCCTCGAGACTGTCGACTCCGACCGCGGCCCCGGGGACCGACGAGAGGAACTTGGACTTCGCCGCCGCGTAGCCCGCGTCGAAGACGAAGTCGCCCGCGTGGGCGTCCGAGGCGCCGATGTACGGCGTGATGGTCCCGGCGCTCGCGGACCCCGCGGCGGCCAGGACGCCGACGATGCATGAAGCGAGCCTGCTCACGCGGTGGCCTCCCGCCGGGCGCCGAGGAGACGACGGCGAGCGCCGGCCGCGGCCACGAGGCCGAGGGCCGCGATGCCGACGGCCGGCGGCACCGGCACCACGACCACGGTGAACTCGTCGAAGCTGAACGCGTCGCGGTCGGTGCCCGGATCGAGCGACATCGTGACCGCGGCGATCGTCTCGTCGGCGGTGAAGCCGGCCCAGATGTGATCGCCGTTCTGGAAGTCGTCGGCGGAGAAGTAGTCCTCGTTCGCCGAGCCGATCAGGAAGTCCTCCGACGTCCCGTCGAAGAACGAGATCGTGATCGTCGCTCCGAAGTCGCCGAGATCGGTGACCGAGAAGCCGAACCCCCGCACGACGTCGTCCGGATCGAAGGCCACGGTGAACGTCGCCGCGGCGTCGCCGGGCGCCGAGCCCTCGCCGTCGATCCCGACGAACAGGAAGTCGTCGCCGTCGGTGGCCTGCCGCGAGAAGGCGCCGTTCGGGCCGTTCTGAAGCTCCGGATCAGTGTCCGTCACCTGCGGGGCGAGCGAGGTGCTGCTGCTGGGCCAGCCATCGTTCGGGGCGTCGATGGTGAGCGCGCCGTCGACGTCGAACGACGTTCCGAAGCTGAGCGGGGTCACGGTCGTGCCGTCGTCGGCCAGGAAGCCGGAGAGGTTCTCGAAGCTGTCCGAGCCCCACTGGCCCATCGAGGTGCGGAACGCGTCCCGCTGGGCCACGTAGTCGCCGTCGAAGGTGAAGCCGTTGTCGGGACCGATCGCGTTCGAGGTCCCGATGTACGGCGTGATCGTGTTCGCCGACGCCAGGCCGGTGGCCAGGAGCGCCGCGAGGCCGGCGCCGAGTCCGAGGGTCTTCATGGTCTTTCCTCCAGTGAGCAGCGCGGAAGTCGCGCCATCTTGCCTACGTTAACCCTCTTTCGCGATGATCAGACTGATCCGACGCGGATTCTGCGTCAGTCGGGGCTGCCTCCTCCGTACAGAGTACGAATATCGTCGACATGGAGGAGACTTGCCGGGAGGTCATCGCATCTCGGCGGGATGCTCGACGAGATGGCGCCGACGACGCTCATCGCGGAGCCTCGCCCGTCTCCCCGCGCGCGACGACCCCGCGGCCGTCCCATGCCGCGGGGTCGTCAGTGAGTCCTGGCGGGCCCTCGAGGGGGCAGAGGGCCCGAGGTGTGCGGGTCAGGCGCTCGCCATCTTCCGGCGCCGCCAGGCGACGGCCGCGAGGCCGAGCCCGGCCATCGCCGCCGCCGGCGGGACCGGCACGAGGCTGACGGTGAACTCGTCGAAGCTGAAGTTGTCGTTGCCGTTGCCGAACAGCTCGATCTCGAGCAGGTCGATGGCCACGTCGGTGGTGAAGGACGCCCAGATGCGGCTGCCGTTGGCGAAGCTGCTCGGGAGACCGTTCGCGCCCGGCGCGATGTCGAGCTCGTGCACCACGTCATCCGTCGTGCGGATCGTGATCGACGCTCCGAAGTCGCCGAGATCGCTGATCGAGAAGCCGAAGCCGCGAACGACCTCGTTGGGGTCGAAGTCGAGGGTCAGCGTCGGGTTGTCGCCGGAGTTGACGCCGAGGTAGAGGAACTGCTCGCCGTCGGTCGGCGTGCGGGTGCCCTGGCCCTCGGGATCGGTGTCCTCGACCCGCGGCACCTCGCGCCAGTCGGCGGCATCGAGGGAGCTGGCGGTGAAGTCGGCCCCGACCGAGATCGGCAGACCGACGAAGTCGAGGGAGCCCGGGAAGGCCCCGATGGTCTCGTCCTCGAAGCTCTCGACGCCGGTCGGGCCGGTCGCGAGGAACGCGTTGCGGGCGACGGCATAGTCGCCGGTCAGAGCCTGGGTCGGCGAGTACCCGATGATGGGGGTGATCGACGAAGCGCTCGCCGCCGATGCGAGGGCGGCGACCGCGATGCCGCCGAAGGCGGCGCGAAGGGTACGGGACGTCATCTTTCTCTCTCCTTGTCCGGTGGCTGGACTGCCACGAACAAGTCGTACCCCGGGTTTCCCGGCGCGGCCAACGGCGCGTGGACACAAGTGCCTTCTTTACAGAATCTTGCGCTCATATCGGACGTTGCCGGCCCGCTCCGGCCTGCGCCGGTCCGGCGCCGGCGGGATCGGCGGCGTCGCGGGCGGGTCCCAGGGGTGCGGACGGGACTCGCGGCGCGAGGATCCCGCCGCGGGCCGCGCCGCCCAAGCCGCCCCGGCCGCCCCGGCCGCCCCCATCCCCCCGCCGGCGAGCCCCAGCGGCCGCATCGCCTCCCGCGTGTTCGCCACCGCGAGGTTCCGCAGCAGCCGCTCGCGAAAGCGCCGGGCCGCCCGCCGCCGGGCCGGGGCCCGCACCCGCACCGCGAGCGGGCCGTCGCCGAAGAGGTCGGGCCCGTTCGCGGCCGACCCGCCCTGCAGCGCCGCCGGCGTGGCCTCGAGCAGTCCCCACCCCGGCGGAAGATCGCGGATCCGCAGCTCGCCGGCCGGCGCGCACACGTACAGCCGGTCGGCGAGGCGATACCGCTCGAAGACGAAGAACTTGGTCTCGCCGTGCAGCTGGGCGTCGAGCCGGCGGAGCCGCCGCAGGCATCCGCGGTACTCCGGATCCCGGCTGCGGCCGTAGTCCCACTCGCCCATGCCCGGGAACAGCGCCGGCGGCCCGACCTGCAGCTCCGGCTCGCGGTGCCGCAGCCGCTCGGCCTCGAGCCGGCGGGCGTGGGCCTCGAGTCGCTCCCGCTCCCGCCGCAGCCGGCCCGCGTTGCGGCGATCGCGCACGAAGTCCGTCCGCGAGGCCTTGCACTCGACGACCACCGTCAGCGGCTCCCGGTCCGGAGCGTGCCGGTCGCTCCACGCCGCCACGTCCACCCGGTGCCGGCCGATCGGTCCGGCCACCTCGAGCCCCACCACCGGGAAGCCCTCGGTGCGCAGGAAGCCCGCCGCGAGCTCCTTCAGCCGCCGATGGACCGGCCCCTCCACCCTCAGCCCCCGCCCCGCGGCCGACCCGCCGCGATGTCCACACGCCGCCGCCGCCCCGTGCGCGCCGGGCGCAGCCGCCCGGCCGCCCCGCCCTGGCCCCGTAGCATCCTCGCCGCCCGCCGCCGCCGCGGCCCGGCGACGGCTCGCCTCCGCCCTCCTCCGCGCCGGAGCCCGCGCCCCCGGAGCCCGCCCCGATGAGCCTCGCCACGCCGTCCGACCGCCTGCCCGACTGGGACGACTTCCGCGCCCTGCCCGCCGCCGAGCGTGCCCCGCTGCTGCTCGACGGGGGTGGGCGACTCCAGATGCTCATCGACGCCGGCCAGTTCACCCGGCCGCTGCTCGACGAGCTCTTCGCCGTCGCCGAGCTGATCCGGAGCCGCTGGCCCGAGGAGGCCTTCGCCCGTGGGGTGCGCCGCCTGCTCGACACCAAGTCCGCGGCCCTCTACTTCACGCAGCCGTCGACGCGGACGTTCGTCAGCTTCGCCCTCGCGGCGCGGTCGGTCGGCATGATGTGCGACGAGATCCGCAGTCCCGAGATGAGCTCGCTCTACAAGGGCGAGTCCGAGCTCGACACGCTGCTCACCCTCGCCGCGCTCGCCGACTCGATCATCATGCGGCAGAAGGATCACGAGCTGATGATCCGGCTCGCGTGGGAGATCCGGCGCCGCGGCCTCGCGACCCGCGTGATCAACGGCGGCTCGGGTCCGCACGAGCATCCGACGCAGGCCCTGCTCGAGCTCTACACGCTCGTCTCGCACTTCGATCTCGCCACGAGCGACGCCCCGTTCACCCTCGGCGTGGTCGGCGACCTGCGCCGCTCCCGCACCGCCCGCTCGCTCGCCTCGGTGCTCAGCCTCTACCCGCAGGTGCGGCAGGTCTTCATCGCCCCGGACGAGCTGCAGATGGCCCGCGACGTCACCGACGGCCTCGATGCCGCGGGCGTGCGGTGGGACCGGGCCGACGGGCTCGACCCGGTGCTGCCCGATCTCGACGCCGTCTACATGATGCGGATGCAGGACGAGTACGGCGAGACGAGCGAGACGCTGCGGCAGGAGTACAACCGCTACCGCCTCACCCCCGACCGGGCCGCCCGCATGAAGCCCGACGCGTGCGTGCTGCACCCGCTGCCCCGCCGCGACGAGCTGCCGCTGGAGATCGACCTCGACCCGCGGGCCCGCTACTGGGAGGCGGTCGACCGCGGCAAGTGGGCGCGGGTCGCCCTGCTGCTGCACATGTTCGGACGGGCGGACGTGGAGGCCATCGACGCGATCGGGCGGTGAGGGCCGGGCCGTCCGATGCCGGCGGCCATGCAGCGACTGCATCGGGCGCATCGGGCGCATCGGGCGCATCGGGCGCATCGGGCGCATGGAGCGAGACTCCCGTCTCCGCGGCGTGCGGACCCCCGAGGATATCGCCCGTACGCGACCCGAACAAGACCCGGGCCCCGGTTCACCAGGCCGTCGCCGCGGCCGTCGGGCGATGCCGTCCCGCCCCTCACCGCCGGTGCCGCCCCGCCAGCAGCACCAGCACCGCCTTCTGCGTGTGCAGCCGGTTCTCGGCCTGGTCGAAGATCGCCGACCGCGGGCGCCGGGCGGTCTCGTAGGTGATCTCCTCGCCGTAGTGGGCGGGCAGGCAGTGCATCACGATGCTGCGGGGATCCGTCCGCGCCATGAGGGCCTCGTCGACGCGGTAGTCGGCGAAGCGCTCGCGCCGCTCCTCCGCCTCGGCCTCCTGCCCCATGGACGTCCAGACGTCGGTGTAGACGACCTCGGCGTCCTGCACCCCCTCCGCGACGTCGTGGGTGACCGACAGGCTGCCGCCGTGCTCCCACGCGGTCTGCTCGGCCTCGGCCCGGATCGACTCGTCCGGCTCGTACCCCGGCGGCGTCACCACCGTCATCCGGGCCCCCGACATCGCGCAGCCGTGCATGAGCGAGTGGCAGACGTTGTTGCCGTCGCCGACCCAGGTGATCCGCACCTCGCGGAGCCGGCCCGTCTTCTCGCGGATCGTCTGCAGGTCGGCCAGCGTCTGCAGCGGATGCTCGAGGTCGGACAGCGCGTTGATCACCGGCACCGTGGCGTGGCGGGCGAGCTCGGCCACCGTCTCGTGCGACCGTACGCGGGCGGTGATCAGGTCGCAGTACCGCGAGAGCACCAGCGCGATGTCCTCGACCGACTCGCGGGTGCCGATCCCGATGTCGCGCTCGTTGAGGGTGATCGCCTGCCCGCCGAGCTGGGCCATGCCGGTCTCGAACGACACCCGCGTGCGGGTCGACGGCTTCTGGAAGATCATCGCCAGCGACCGCCCGACGAGCAGCGGATGCGGCTGGCCCCGCTGCCGCTCGGCCTTGAGGACGTCGGCGGTGTCGAGGATCTGCCGGAGCGTCTCCGGCGTGAGGTCCGTCATCGCGACGAGGTCGCCGCCGGTGAGGTCGAGGGCCATGCGGGGCTCCGGGCGCGCCCGCTGGAGATGACCGGCGGGTCGGCGCCGCGCGACCGTACCCGGCGCCCCCGTCACCGGCAAGCGACGGTGACGGGGCGCGGTCGCCCCGGCGCACCGCTTGCTCCGACCGCCCCCGGAGACGCTCGCGCGGCCGCACGCCCGGCGTCGAGCGCAGCCCGCGCCCCCGCTCGGGGGCCGCCGCTGCGCCTGGGCGGCCGCTCCTGCGCCGGGCCCGCGCCGCCTTCCCCTGCCTCGGACCCTCGAATCCGCCCCATGTCCCGCCCTCCCGACCGCCCCCGACTTCGCCTGGTCGGCTCGAAGCCCGAGCCCGAGCGACCGGCGTCCGCTCCCGGGACCCCGGAGCGCCGACGCGCCATGCGGCCGCCGGTCCCGCCGCGGCGGCCGGGCCGCGTCGTCGACCCCGCCCGCACGCTCCGGCCCGTCGACGGACCGTCGCTCCCCGAGGGCGACGACCGGGCCCGGTTCGCGGTGGCCCGCGAGAACCGCCAGGCGGCCACCCGGCTGGACCTCGACCCGACGGACCCCCGGTGGGTGCTGGCGGTGCGCACCGCGAGCCAGATGGAGGGCGGCGTCCTCACGCCCGAGCGCCGCGAGCGGGTCATGCGGACCGCCGAGCGGCTCGGGATCCGCCCCTTCGACGCGAGCGTCGTGATCGCGATGGTGCAGGATCGCCTGCGGCGCGGCGGGCACCTCGCCGAGGTCGCCCCCGAGCTCGGACTCATCGCGACGCCGGTGACGCGGGCGCGGCGCCGCCGACTGCCGGGATGGGCGCGGTTCCTGCTCGCCCTCGCGGTGGCGACGGCGGTCAACCTGCTGCTCGTCCGCTGGCTGCTGGGCGGGCCGTGACGGCGGCGCGGCGCCGGCCCGCGCGACGGCGGTCCTTCCGACCGAGCCTTCGGCCGGCCTCCCGCCTCAGAACCCGATCGAGCCGTCGTGGGCCCGGTGCCGGGCCATCAGCTCGTCGAGGTCCGGATCGTGCTCGGGCTCGAGCAGGTGCACCAGCCCGTCCTCGTCGATCTCGGCCAGCCCGAGCTCCTCGAGGGCCTGCAGGGCGGCCTTCTGCTCGGCCTGCTTCTTGTTCGCGCCCCAGCACGACTCGAAGCGGTGGGGGCCGAGGTCCACGCACACCTCGAAGCACTTGCTGTGGTCGGGCCCCTTCTCGTCGAGCACGACGTACTGCGGCGTCAGCTCGAAGTACTGCTGCGACGCCTGCTGGAGCACGCTCTTGAAGTTCGACTGGTGGCCCGAGTCGGCGGCCCGGCGAGTGTGCGGCTCGAGGTGCTGCATGATGAACTCGCGGGCCGCCTCGAGACCACCGTCGATGTAGATCGCTCCGATCACCGACTCGAAGACCGCCGCGCTCACGGACTGGGGCAGCTCCGCCCGGTTCGACATCCCCTTGCCGATCCGCAGCAGGTCGCCGAGGCCGAGCCGCTCGGCCACCATCGCGCAGTGACGGCGGCTCACCACCGTCGACTTGATCTTGGTCATCTCGCCCTCGGCGAGGTCGGGGTAGGTCGTGTAGAGGTGCTCGCAGATCACGAGCCCGAGCACCGCGTCCCCGAGGAACTCCATCCGCTCGTTGCTGTCCGAGCGGCTGTCCACGATCGAGGCGTGGGTCAGGGCGATCTCGAGGAGCTCCGGATCCTCGAACTCGTAGCCGAGCGCTCGCTCGGCGGCCTGATGGTCGATGGGCATGCGGACACCGATCGGCCCCGTGCCGGGGCGTGGGACGAGCGTCGCCGCGACGCCCCCGGGGGGCGGGCTCGCGGGGATCACGGCACGGCCGGGGCCGTGCCACCGGGGTCCGGTCGGAGTTCCAGAGGGCCGCGACGCGGGAGGAGGGCCGGCGGCGGGGCCGAGTGGAAGGGGCGACCGGTGCGGTCGGAGGCGCCGTGGCGAACGGCGCCAGCCGAACGACGTCGAGTATATCGGTCGCCTCGGCGACTCGGTTTCGCGCGCGAGGGTCCGGAATGACGACCGGAGCCGGAATCGAGGCGTCTCTGATCGCGGGGTGCTCGGATGGATGCGGGGGCGCGGGGCGCGCGCAGCGGCGCGGGGCCACCGGGTCGGCGGGCCGCGCCGGGTGCGCGGATGCTGGGTCGCGCGGGGGGCGCGGGGCCACCGGGCCGGCAGGCCGGGCGGCCGCGCGGGGTCGCGGCGTCGCGCGGTCCCGGAGCAGGCTCCCCCCACGGGCAGGTCACGGGTGGCCCCCGACGCAGGGGCGCGGTATCCTGCTCGGTTCCCGACTCGACCCCCCGCCCCCCGACGAGGCTCACGCCATGGCCATCCACTACCCGCGCCGGATCAGCAAGATCAAGCGGGCCCGCCGCTTCGGCTTCCGGGCCCGGATGAAGACCAAGGCCGGTCGCCGGATGATCAATCGCAAGCGCCGCATGGGTCGCCGCCTCTCGGCGAAGTGACCCGCGGTCGTCGGACGCCCTCCGGCGACGCGACGACGATGCGTGCGGCCCCGCGGCCCCGCGGCCCCGCCGACGCCACCACGGCCTCGGCGGGGCCGCGGTCGCGCGCAGACTCGGGTCAGGTCCGGCTCGTACTTGGGGCTTCCGACCCTCCGCCCCCCGTTCGCGGGCGGCCGCGACGTCACCTCCCGGTCGCCCGTCCCGCGAGCCCCGCGACCACCGCATCCGCCACGCGATCGGCCGGCCCGGCGGCAGACGGGGCGACGGCCCCCGCCGTTCGGGCCCCGTCCGGCGGCCCGAGCAGCTCCTCGAGCTCGACGACGAGGTGCGCGAGGTCCCGATAGAGGCCATCTCGGGTCTCGAACGCCCACCGGGTCTCCCGCAGGGCCTCGGCGCGAGCGGTTCGCGCGTCCGGCCCCACCTTGGTGGCCCCGGATCGGGCGTCGCCGGCGACCACGTCCCCCCCGAGGGGCGGCCGATCCCCGCGGTCGGCGGCGAGCCGCGCCGCGAGCCGCTCGGGACGCGCCCGCAGGTACACGAGGTCGGCCTCACCGCACGCAGCGGCGGCCCGCAGCCGCGCGGCCGCGGCGGGCACGGTCGGGGTGCCGCCGCCGAGCGCCAGGACGCCGGGCGGTTCGTCCAGCACCTCGGAGAGGCACGCCGCCTCGGCCGCGCGGAAGGCGGGCTCCCCCTCCTCGTCCCAGATTCGGGTGACCGTGCGGCCGCCGAATCGCGCCCGCACGCGATCGTCCAGGTCGACGGCGGAGACGCCGCGGCGGGCGGCCAGTCGCCGCGCGACGGTCGTCTTGCCGCTCGCCCGCAGCCCCATCAGCACCAGCCAGCGGCCGGGCCGCGGCGACGTTCCTGCATCGGAAGGCGATTCGGCGGTCATGCGGACATCGTGGCGGCGGGGGGAACGGCGGTCCACCGCCGCGGTCCGGCCGGCTCGTCGCACCGTCGCCGCGGACGGACGGGATCGCTCAGGCCGCGCGGCGGACCGACGCCGTCTCGGCGCCGAGGAATCGCCGCAGCCGCAGCTCGTCGGAGGCGTCGTCGAACCGCTCGAAGCGCACGCCCGCCCGCCGGCAGACGGGATCGTCGTCCGCGTCGTAGACCCGGGTCACCGTTCCCCGGGCCCGGATCGCCCCCGGCTCCGACGGCAGGTGGAGGGCCAGCTCCAGCTCGGTGCCCGGCGCCACGTGCTCGTCGAGCTCGACGCGGACGCCGCCGAGCGACACGTCGTACACGTGACCCGAGCACGGGAGCCCGGTCCCGCCGAGGGGCTTGGCCTCCACCAGCGAGTACATCGCGGACACGGATCGCCGTGGGTGCACCCGCCGCTCGGCCCCGGACGGCTCCCCGCCGCCGAGGTCTCCCACGGACGGTGCCCCGGCGTCCCGGGCCCGCAGCTCGGTCGCCGCGCCGTGCGGCACCGACCGCCCATGGGGACCGCTCGTTCCGGTCGCGCCGGTCGTTCCGGTCGGGTCGTTCGCCTCGTGCGGGTCGGTCAGCTCGGTGGGTCGGGCCATCGGATCGTGCTCCCGGGCCCCGGCCGGGGCCCCGGAACGTGATCGGACGTTCCACGTGGAGGCTTGAAGCGCTCGGTCGTCCCGGCCCGCCGGACGCGGCCGACACGGAGGCCCACGGCTTCGGGGGCGCGAAGGCGACCGTGGATCCGGACCGTGGAACGCCGGCTCAGGCCGGCGACGCGGCCTCGGGACCGGCGGTGGACGGGTCGCGGCGGCCCCCGAGCGAGAGGGAGACGGACTCGATGCGGACGCCGAGCGCCGACTCGAGCCGCTGGATCACGTCGCGCGGCAGATGCGCCAGCAGGGCGTCGCCGAGCTCGTCGGGCACGTCCATGATCTCGCCCGTGTCCTCGAGATGGACGTGGGCGTGCGGGTGCGTGTCCGCGTCGTAGCGGGCCGACCCGTCCTCGGTGGGCAGCCGCCGGAGCAGCCCGGCCGACTCGAGGGCCTCGAGCGTGTTGTAGACGGTGGCGAGACTGAGCCGCTCGTCGCCGCCCGAGACCATCCGGTGCAGCTCCTCGGCCGTCGGATGGCGATCGGTCTCCCGGAGCGCCTCGTACACCAGCGTTCGCTGGCGCGTGCACCGCAAGTCGTGCTTGGCGAAGAGCTCACGGGTCGAGAGCACCGGACACCTCCAGGGGCCGGCGGGAGTCGGCGGCCGCTGAATTATTCCCCCCGGGGCCGAGGGGAACCACCACCAGCTGGCGGTTTCGGACGACTCGGGCCCGTCGATGAGCGGGAACGGGGATCATGTCCCGACCTCGCCCCCGGCGGTCCGCCTTGGCACCCCAGGCCCCGCGGTCCGTCTCGCCCGTCCTCCGGAGCCCCGCATGGCGTTCGCGTCCCATCAGCCGTCCGACCCCGATCGCGCCGCGTCCCCCACGTCCGCCCCATCCCCCGAGACCCCGGCTCCCCCCGGATCGACCGGTCCCGCCGCGGCGCCGGCACGGGCGGCGCCGAGAGCGAAATCTGACGCGGCGGCGCCCGCCGATCAGCGTCCGCGTTCCTCGCGCATGGCCGCCAGCGTCGCCTCGGCCGATGCGCTCGCGAAG
>CAYLNM010000116.1:12898-14929 GCA_964385045.1 uncultured Isosphaeraceae bacterium | reverse complement strand
ATCGGGCTGAGAGGATTCGAACCTCCGACCTCTTGACCCCCAGTCAAGCGCGCTAACCAAACTGCGCCACAGCCCGTTGGGATGTCGGCGCCGTCGTCCCGTGCGGGGCCGAGGTCGCCGGGTGGAAAGCGGACAGGGAGGGATTCGAACCCTCGGTACCGGGTAAACCGGTACACGGCATTTCCAGTGCCGCTCCTTCAGCCGCTCGGACACCTGTCCGTGACGACGTAGTGTACCGCCATGACGGGATCGGACAACCCGGCCGCGAGGCGCCCCGGCGCTCCGGACGCCCCGCCGAGCCCCGTGCCGGCGGGCGTCCTGGTGCTGGACAAGCCGCGCGGTCCGTCCAGCATGAAGGCGGTGGCGATCGTCCGCGGGCGGGTCGCCGAGGGCCTGCGACGCCGCGACGCCGCGGGCGCGACCGTGCCCGCCGGCCCGCCCGATCCCTCCGCGCCGGGGCCCGGTCGCGGTCGACGCCGCCGCCGGCCCAAGGTCGGCCACGCAGGCACGCTCGATCCGCTCGCCGAAGGCGTCCTGCTCGTGGGCGTGGGGGCCGCGACCCGCGAGCTCGGCACGCTCATGGACCTCGAGAAGGCATACCGGACGGTCATCGACCTGTCGGCGTTCACGAGCACCGACGACTCGGAAGGAGATCGGGAGCCGGTGACGGTCGACGTCCCACCCACCGAGGCGGCGGTCCGGGCCGCGGTCGAGGCGTTCCGGGGCGAGCACGAGCAGCGGCCGCCCGCCTTCAGCGCAGTGAAGGTCGGAGGGCGACGGGCCTACGCGATGGCCCGCGGAGGCGACGCCCCCGAGCTGCCGCCGCGACGGGTGCACGTCTTCCTCGCGCAGCTCGAGCGGTACGACTGGCCCGAGGCCGAGGTGCTGCTTCGCAGTGCCAAGGGCTTCTACGTTCGGAGCTTCGCCCGCGCCCTCGGCGAGCGGCTCGGGACGGGCGGCACCTGTCTGAGCATCCGGCGCGAGGCGATCGGGCCCTTCACGGCCGACGAGGCGACGCGGCTGGACGACCTGCCCGAGACCATCGGCGAGGGCGATCTGCTGTCGCTCGACCGGGTGCGCGAGCGGCTGGCGGCGTGGCGGACCGGCTGACGCGGAGACTCAGCCCCAGCCGCGCTCGATGCGGCGCGCGGCCTCGATCGTGTACTTGGCCGTCGGCTTCGCCTCGAGACGGGCCTCCGGGATCGGGTCGCCGGTCAGCAGGCACATGCCGTACGTCTTGCTCTTGATGCGTCCGAGCGCCTCGTCGATCTCCTTGAGACGCGCGAGCTCGTTCTCGGCCAGGCCGATGTTCAGGTCCTGGTTGTAGACGTCCGTCCCGACGTCCGCCATGTGCAGCGGCAGCTTCGAGATGTCGCCGCTGTCGGACGAGGAGCCGCCGATCGACTCGAGGTCGCCCACGATCTCCGCCCGGCGGGCGAGGAGCACGTCGCGGTAGTGCCGCAGCTGCTTCGCGGTCAGCGTGGTCTTGGCCGGCTTCTCGAGGTCGCGGGGCCGCTCCTCCTCGACCGCGGCCGCCGACACCGTCTTCTTGCGGGGCAGGCCCTTGCCGCCGGTGGACACCATGCGGACGCGGCGTCCGTTGATGAAGACGTAGCCGTGGGCGTCGGCCTGGGCCTGGCTCGCCGCCTCGGCGACGCTCCGCGCCCCGGTGGCCCGCCGGCGCTTGCTGCCGCCCGCCGGCGCCGATGACTTCGCGGTCTTCGCGGTCTTCGATGTCTTCTTCGAGGCCGGTCCGGTCGCGCCGCCGGTCGACGACTTCGCCGCGGCGCCGCTCGTCTTGGTCGTGGTCGTGGCCGTCGTCTTCTTCTTCGAGCCCGAGCTCTTCGGCGCCGACGTCTTGGCCGTGGTCTTCTTCGTCGTGGTCGTCTTCTTCTTCGCGGTCGTCTTCTTGACCGTCGTCTTCTTCGTGGACGTCGTCTTCCTCCCGGACGCCGCGCTCTTCGCGGTGGTCTGCGTCCGCGTCGGAGCCTTCTTCGTCGAGGTCTTCTTGGCCGGGGCCTTCTTGGCCGG
>CAYLNM010000116.1:10386-12798 GCA_964385045.1 uncultured Isosphaeraceae bacterium | reverse complement strand
CTTCTTGGCCGGGGCCTTCTTGGCCGGAGCCTTCTTCGTCGAGGTCTTCTTGGCCGGGGCCTTCTTCGCCGGGGCCTTCTTCTTCGCGGAGCTCGTGCCGGTCGCCGCCTTCTTCGACCCGGCGGCACGGGTGGACGTCTTCTTCTTCGACGTCACCTTCCTCGCGGTCCGCGCGGTGGTCTTCTTCCGGGCGGTCGTCTTCTTCGTGGTCGCCTTCTTCGCCGCGCTCGCGCGGCGCGTGACGGTTCGGCCGCCGGACGAGGAGCTCGTCGAGCGGCGGGTCGTCTTCTTCCTGCTCGAAGCGGCCGAGGCGGTCTTCTTGCGGGCCACGTGCGGGTCCTCTGCAGGCACCCGGGGAGGCTCGCCCCGTCGGCCCTCGGCCGATGTTCGGAGCGTGTTCGGATCGGCCCGGGTCGAGGAAGGATATTCGGACCGCGAGCGCGCGTCAATGCCCCGCCGGCGGGCCGCGGCCCGTGGTGATCGTCGGGGCCGGACTCGGAGGACGGGTCCGGGGGCGACGCGGGCGGGGATCCCGGACGCCCTCGGCCGCTCCGCCCGGCGGGCGGACGTCGGGGGTCAGACGGTCCCGAGCTCCCCGATCCGCCGGAACTTCTCGTAGCGGAGCCGCACGAGGTTGTCCGGCTTGAACCGCCGAAGATCGGCCACCGCGTCCACGATCCACCGCTCGAGTGCGTCGGCGGCGGCGGCGGGGTCGCGGTGGGCGCCGCCGAGCGGCTCCTCGATGACGTCGTCGATCAGCCCGTTGCCGAGATTCTCCTCCGCGGTGAGGGCCAGCGCATCGGCCGCGGCGGCGTTCGTCCGCTCGTTGGCCTCCTTCCAGAGGATGGCCGCGCAGCCCTCGGGGCTGATCACCGAGTACCAGCTGTAGCGCATCATCGCCACCCGGTCGGCCACCGCGATCCCGAGCGCCCCGCCGGAGCCGCCTTCGCCGATCACCACCGAGACGATGGGCACGCGCAGGCGGCTCATCTCGCGCAGGTTCATCGCGATGGCCTCGGCCTGGCCGCGCTCCTCCGCCCGCAGCCCCGGATAGGCCCCCGGCGTGTCGACGAAGGTGACGATCGGCAGTCCGAACTTCTCGGCGAAGCGCATCTTCGCGAGGGCCTTTCGGTAGCCCTCGGGGTGCGCGCAGCCGAAGTGGCAGCGAATCTTCTCGGCGGTGGTCCGGCCCTTGCGGTGGCCCACGATCATGCACTTGTGCGGGCCGATGCGGCCGAGCCCGGTCACGATCGCCGGGTCGTCGCCGAACTGCCGGTCGCCGTGGAGCTCGCGGAAGTCGCGGGCGACCCGCGCGATGTAGTCGACCGACTGCGGGCGGTCCGGGTGCCGGGCCACCCGCACCGTGTCCCACGCCCCGAGGTCGGTGAAGACCTTCGCCAGCATCGCGTCCCGCGTCTCGCGCAGCCGCTGCAGCTCCTCGTCGAGCCCGGCCGCGGCCGACCCCGCCTCCATCCGCGCGATCTGCTCGTCCAGCTCGACGACGGGTCGCTCGAAGGGCAGGGCGAAGGCGGCGCTGCTCATGGGACGGGCTCCGGGCGGAGGCGGGCGGAGACGGGCGGAGACGGGCGAGGAGTGACACGGACGGGCGGAGAGGACGCCCGCGGCGGGGGCGGCGGGCGTCGTGCGCACGCCCGGTCGGACGCCGCGAATCCGGTAGTGTACCGACCGCCCCGGTGCGATTCAGGGTGGCCGTCGGCCGCGCGCGGGAGGCCGCGGCCCGGCGGGGCCGCCGGAGGAGGGCGACGACATGGGCGAGGGGCCGCGGCTCGGCATCGTCGGCGGGGGGAACATGGGCTTCGCCATCGCCCGCGGGGTGCTCGCCGCCCGCGTGCTCGCGCCGGACGAGATCCTCGTGGCCGAGCACGACGCGGCCAAGCACGCGCGGCTGCGCGAGCTCGGCTGCCCCCTGTCGGACCGCACCGAGGGCGCGCTGGCCGCGGACGAGCTCCTCCTCGCCGTCAAGCCGCAGCACTTCGAGGCGGTGGCCGCGCGGCTCGGCCGGCTCGAGCGGCCGACCGTCGTCGTGTCGATCATGGCCGGCCTCGGCTCGCGCGCGATCCGCAGCCACCTCGGGGACGCCGCCCGCGTGGTCCGCGTGATGCCGAACACCCCGTGCCAGGTGGGCGAGGGCATGACCGGCATCGCGCTCGGGGCGGGGGCGCAGCCCGGCGACGAGGCCCTCGCCCGCGACATCTTCAGCGCCGTCGGCCGGGTCGCGATGGTGCCCGAGGACCTGATGCACGCGGTCACCGCGGTGAGCGGCTCCGGCCCCGCCTACGTCTACCTGCTCGCCGAGCTCATGACGAACGCCGCCCGCGAGCTGGGCCTCGACGAGCCCGCGGCCCGCCTGCTGGTGGAGCAGACGATCATCGGGGCCGGCCGCATGCTCCG
>CAYLNM010000116.1:6444-10286 GCA_964385045.1 uncultured Isosphaeraceae bacterium | reverse complement strand
TCGGTGCCGACGCCCGTCAACGAGCCCGTCCTCGGCTACGTCCCGTCCTCGCCCGAGCGCGACCAGCTGCAGGCGGAGCTGCAGCGACAGGCGGGCGAGGTGGTCGAGATCCCGCTCGTCATCGGCGGCCGCGAGATCCGCACCGGGCGGACGCAGGACGTGGTGATGCCCCACGAGCACGGCACCGTCATCGCGACCTGCCACCTCGCGGGCCCGAAGGAGATCGACATGGCGGTGGACGCGGCGCTCGATGCCCACCGCGACTGGTCGACCATGCCCTGGGACCGGCGGATGGCCATCTTCCTCAAGGCGGCGGACATGCTCGCCGGCCCGTGGCGGATGCGGATGAACGCGGCCACGATGCGGAACCAGTCGAAGACGTGCCACCAGGCCGAGATCGACGCCGCGTGCGAGCTGATCGACTTCTTCCGCTTCAACGCGATGTACGCCGAGCGGATCTACTCCGAGGAGCAGCCGCCGGTGTCGCCGGCGGGCGTCTGGAACCAGATGGAGTTCCGGCCGCTCGAGGGCTTCGTCTACGCGGTCACGCCGTTCAACTTCACCTCGATCGCGGTGAACCTTCCTGCCGCCCCCGCGATGATGGGCAACGTCGCGATCTGGAAGCCCTCGCCCTCGGCGCTGCTGTCCAACTACGTGGGGATGCAGCTGCTGCAGCAGGCGGGCCTGCCCGACGGCGTCATCAACTTCATCCCCGGCGACGCGATCGAGATCACCGACCGGCTGACCGGGCACCCGGCCTTCGCGGGCCTGCACTACACCGGCTCGACCGCGGTGTTCCGGGGCCTCTGGCACCGCATGGGCGAGCAGCTCGAGACCTATCGCAACTACCCGCGGATCGTGGGCGAGACCGGCGGCAAGGACTTCATCGTCGCCCACCCTTCGGCCGAGCCGCTGGCGGTGCGGGCGGCCCTCGTCCGCGGGGCGTACGAGTTCCAGGGCCAGAAGTGCTCGGCCGCGAGCCGGGCGTACCTGCCCAAGAGCCTGTGGAATGCGATCCGCGACGAGCTGGTGGCCAAGATCGACGGCATCTCGGTGGGCGACCCCGCCGACTTCACCAACTTCATGGGGGCGGTCATCCACGAGCAGGCGTACGAGCGGTGCGCCGGCTACATCGAGCGGGCCAAGGCCTCGCCCGACGCCGAGGTGCTCGCCGGAGGCGAGTGCGACGGCTCCACCGGATGGTTCGTGCGGCCGACGCTGATCCACGCCTCGAAGGCCGACTACGAGTCGATGCGGGAGGAGATCTTCGGTCCGATCCTCACCGTCTTCGTCTACGAGGACGAGGACTGGGCGGAGGCCCTCGACCTCGTGGACGAGACGAGCCCCTACGCACTCACCGGCGCCGTCTTCGCCACCGACCGGGCCGCGGTCGACCAGGCCCGCGACCGGCTGCGGTACGCGGCGGGCAACTTCTACGTGAACGACAAGCCGACCGGGGCGGTGGTCGGGCAGCAGCCCTTCGGCGGCGCCCGGGCCAGCGGCACGAACGACAAGGCCGGCAGCTCGCTCAACCTCATCCGCTGGACGAGCCCGCGCACCATCAAGGAGACGATGGTGCCGCCGATCACCTACCGGTACGGGTTCATGGCCGAGGACTGATCGCCTCGATCCCAGGCGCCGGGCCCGCCCGCGGGCGCGACGGGCGTGGGCGTGGCCGCGGGCGGGCGAGGCTCAGAAGTCCCGCCGCTGGAACCGCCACGCGGCGAACGCCAGCACCAGCAGCTCGAAGGCGAGGCTGGTGCCGATGATCCACGCCACCGAGCGGCCGCGGAACTCGGCCTGCACGTCCGCCTCGAGCTCGTCCTGGTCCGGCTGGAAGTTCCAGACCGACGGCGGCGGCGGGGCGTCCGGGTCGTCGCCGAGGAGGGCCGCCTCGTCCGCGGCCGCGGGGTCCTCCTCGTTCTCCTCGGCCTCGGGATCCGGCTGCAGGTCGGCGGCCGCGACCAGCCACCGTTCCAGCAGGCCCACCGTCTCGGCCGTCTTCGGCAGCACCGTCTTGACGCCGAAGACGATGTCCGACCAGAAGGCGAGGTCCTCGAGCGACGACTCGGCGTCCGACCGCTCCTCGACGAGCTGGGCGCGGAGGGAGCGGGCCTGCTCGAGTCGCGCGGTCCGAGCGGTCCGGGCCTCCTCGTCCGTCGCCTCCTCGACCCGCTGCTCGAGCAGCCCGAGCAGGTCGTCCTGCCGCTCGAGCCGCGTCTCGATGCTCTCGGTCCGCTGCTCGGCCATGGAGCGGAACGTCACCAGTCCGCCGTCCGCGGTGTTGGCGATCCAGATCACGAACCACACGAGCAGCGTGAGCAGGAGCGAGGCGATCGACGATCGGGTGAGGATCCCGAAGAGCACGCAGACCGCGAAGAGATAGCTGAAGAACAGCATCATGATCGGGACGGCGAGGAAGAGCCCCGGCTCCCACGCGCCGGTCTTGACGCCGATCACCGCGAAGCACGCGGCGCAGAAGACCGCCACCTGCAGGCCCATGAAGAGCAGGCCGCCGACGAACTTCATCGTGAACAGCGAGAGGCGGCGGATCGGCTTCGACAGCACCATGTCGATCGCGCCGTGGCTGAGCAGGCTCGGGAAGATCTCGGCCGTGGTCACCAGCGCGAGGACGCTCGCGATCCAGGCCAGCCAGAAGGCGATCCCGAACTGGATGAACATCTGCTTGAAGAAGACCTCGGGCGGGATCGTGGTGCTGTTGACGCCGAAGTCCGGCAGGTCGAATCCCAGGAGCGAGAGCCCCCCCTCGTCGAGGCCGATTCCGAGGAAGGCGAGCACCACCACGCCGGAGAGGATCATCGTGATCCAGAACAGCTTGCGGCTGTTGAGCTCGCGGTACGACTCGAGCATGATCGCGAGGAAGGCGTTCACGCGGCACCTCCGTTCGCGGCGGGGCTCGGGGACGAGGGCGGCGGGGGAGCCGGGGACGGCTCGTCCGCCGGCGGCGGCTCGTCCGGCGGGGGGGCCGTCGCGTCCGGGACCGCGGCGCTGCCGTTGCCGTCGCCCACGGTGCGGACGAAGAGGTCCTCGAGGCTCTCCCGTCGCGGCCGCACCGACACGATGGTCGCCGCGTCCGCCCGCAGCCGGTCGATCAGCGGCTGCACCGACGCGGCCTCGTCGCCCGCGCGGACGATCCGGGTCACGGCCCCGTCGCGCTCGCATCGCAGGTCGGGCTCGCCCGCGCACCACGGCGGGGCGTCGCCGAGCACCTCGACCTCGTAGCGCCGGCTCTCCCGCGTCAGCTCGTCGATCGTTCCCTGCCGGCGGACGACGCCGCCGATCAGGATCGCGACGCGGTCGCAGATCATCTCGAGCTCGCTGAGGATGTGGCTGTTGATGAAGACGGTCCGGCCCTCGGCGCGGAGGCGGCCGAGCAGGTCGCGGATGTCGCGGCGGCCGACGGGATCGACGCCGTCGGTCGGCTCGTCGAGCACCACGAGGTCCGGGTCGTTGACCAGCGCCTGGGCGAGGCCGATCCGCTGCATCATGCCCTTCGAGTAGCCGCCGATGCGGCGGTCGGCGGCGTCGGTCATCCCGACGAGCTCGAGCAGGCCCGGGATCCGCCGCTTCCGGGTCGCGCGGTCCACTCCCGCGAGGGCCCCGAAGTGGTCGACGGCCTGCCGCCCGGTCAGGAAGGTCGGCATGCGATGGTGCTCGGGCAGGAAGCCGATGCGGCCGAGGGTCGGCTTGTGACCGACCGGCTGGCCGAGGACGGTGCCCTCGGCCCGGCTCGCCCGCACGATCGTCATCATGATCTTGACGAGCGTGCTCTTGCCGGCGCCGTTCGGCCCCAGGAGGCCGAAGACGACGCCGCGGTCCAC
>CAYLNM010000116.1:0-6344 GCA_964385045.1 uncultured Isosphaeraceae bacterium | reverse complement strand
CCGAGCCGGTGGACCCCCGGCTCGAGGTCGCCGCGATCGTGGACCGGCACTGCAAGGCCCCGGCCCCGGTGGCGAGCGCCGCCGGCCGCCGGGTCGACCCCGCTCACGCCGGGCTCGGCGGTCAGGCCCTGCTCTTCGAGCGGATCGAGGGCTGCGACTTCCCGCTGGCGGCCAACGTCTTCGGGTCCTGGCGGCGGATGGAGATGGCCCTGGGCTGCGCCGACGGCCTCCCCGGCCAGCGGGGCGGCGGCTTCGAGGCGATCGCGGCCCGCATCGCCTCGCTCACGAAGCCGGAGCCGCCGCGGAGCCTCGGCGAGCTGGTGGCCCGCGGCCGCGAGTTCCTGCCGCTGCTGCGGATCCCGCCCCGCACGGTGCGGGCCGCGAAGGCCCCGTGCCAGGAGGTGGTCCGGCTGACCGAGCGGGACGAGGTCGACCTCACCCGCCTGCCGATCATCCGGTGCTGGCCGCTCGACGGCGACCCCGCGGCCGTGGGCTCCCCGATCACCGCCGAGGAGGCGGGGACGGCGGGGGGGGACGGGCGGTACATCACGCTCGCGGGCATGCACACCATCCACGCCCGCGACCGCGGGGCGGCGAAGCCGTCCTCCCACAACATCGGCATGTACCGATCGCAGCTGCTCGGTCCGACCACGCTGGCCATGCACTGGCACGTGCACCACGACGGCGCGAGCCACTGGCGC
This sequence comes from uncultured Isosphaeraceae bacterium, assembly GCA_964385045.1. GTDB lineage: Bacteria > Planctomycetota > Phycisphaerae > Phycisphaerales > SM1A02 > CAYLNM01. Next base: position 5,643 of record CAYLNM010000116.1, on the reverse strand, counting down.
TCGTGGAAGGCGATCGGGGAGCGGATGCCGATCGCGATCGTCCTCGGCGGCGAGTCGGTGATGCCGTACGCGGCCACGTGCCCGCTGCCGCCGGGGATCGGCGAGCTGCTGATGGCCGGCTTCCTGAACGGCCGGGGCATCCCGCTCGTGCCCGCCCGCACCGTGCCGCTGCGAGTGCCGGCCAACGCCGAGATCGTGATCGAGGGCTGGGTGTCGACCGAGTGCGGCCCGATTGGCTGGGACCCGCGGGCGGGCGAGCCGCTCGGTCCCGGGGCGGTCTTCGAGGGGCCGTTCGGCGACCACACCGGGTTCTACTCGCTGCCCGACCGCTACCCGGTGGTCGAGGTCACCGCGGTCACGCACCGCCGCGACGCGATCTACCCAACCACGATCGTCGGCCTCCCGCCGCAGGAGGACTACTACCTCGGCAAGGCCACCGAGCGGATCATGCTCCCGCTGCTGAAGACGATCATCCACGACATCGACGACTACCACCTGCCGATGTTCGGCACGTTCCACAACTGCGCCTTCGTCCGCATCCACAAGGCGTACCCGCTGCAGGCTCGCCGCGTGATGCACGCGATCTGGGGGGCGGGGCAGATGGCGTGGACCAAGTCGATCGTGGTCGTCGACGAGGACGTGGACGTGCACGACGAGGCGGCGGTGCTGCGGGCGATCGCGGTGCGCTGCCACCTGCGGCGCGACGTCGAGACGGTGCGGGGACCGCTGGACATCCTCGATCACGCCGCCCCGCGGCTCGCGGCGGGCACCAAGATCGGCTTCGACGCCACGCGGCGATGGCCGGGCGAGGAGGCGGCGGGCGTGGGCATGGATCCGGTCGCGCGGCCGGCCTCCGCCGAGGCGGTGGCGGCGCGGCTGGACGGCCTGGCGGGCGCGGCGGGAATCGTGCGGACCGCGGTGCCGGCCGACGGGCTCGGACGGCTCGTCTTCGTGGCCACGGACGCCGCGGGCCGGACCGCGGTGGAGGCGGCGCTCGCGGCCGTGCGCGAGCGGCTCGCGGGCGAGCCGGGGGCGGGCGACCTCGCGATCGCGGTGGGCCCCGAGGTCGACCTCGACGACTGGGAGACCGTCCTCTTCCACCTCGCCGCCAACGCCGATCCCGGCCGCGACGCGATCCGCGCGCCGCGGGTGGCCGGCGAGACGGGGCTCGCGTTCGACGCGACGCCCAAGCGGCCCGGCCCCGGCGTGGACGGCGAGCCGGTGCGCGACTTCCCGCCGATCCTCGCGATGGACGAGGAGGTCGAGCGGCGGGTGGACGAGCGGGCGGCGGCGTTCGGGCTCGAGCCGCGGGGGTGAGGCCGGGGACGGGGGAGGGGCCGGGAACGGGCCGAGGCCGCGGTCTCGGTCTCGGTCGCGGTCGCGGTCGCCGGCCGCGTCTCCGCGCGGCGTCAGTCCACCGACGCGAGCCGGTCCTCGCGCAGGAGCAGGTAGACCATGCGGCCGGTGGCGTGCTGCTCGCCCGCGAGGATGCCGGCGGCGGCCCCGGTGCCCATGAAGAGGTCGGCCCGGCCGGGGGCGGTGATCGCGCCGCCGGTGTCCTGGTCGAGCATCAGCCGCACGAACGGCGTGCTGGTGCCGGAGAACGTGCGGCGCCGCGTGTCGACGAGCAGCGGCACGCCGCGGGGGAAGACCGACTTGTCGGTCGCGACCGACGCCATCGGGTGCACGCGGACGCCGAGCGACCCGGTCGGCCACTCGCCGCCGCCGTACTCGGTGAAGAAGACGTACGACTCGTTGACGTCCATCAGCCGGATCACGTCGGCCGGCCGCGCCTCGAAGACGCGGCGCATCGCGGTGATGCTGGCCGAGTCGGCGGGCATCATGCCCTCGGCGATCATCGCCTTGCCGAGGCTGCGGTACGGGCGATCGGTCTTGCCCGCGTAGCCCACGTACAGGTCGGCACCGTCGGGCAGCCGCAGCCGGGCCGAGCCGTTGACGTGCACGAGGAACGCGTCGAACTCGTTCTCGAGCCAGGCGAGCTCGCGGCCCTCGAGCAGGTTGCCGGCGCGGATCTCGGCCCGCGTCGGATACGGCTCGACGCCGCCGCCGGCGGTCCGGCGACCCTGCGGCGCGCCGGTGCGCGGGTCGGTCACGAGGTCCGCCGGCCGGGCGTGGATCGGCACGCGGAAGCGCTCGGTGCGCACGCGGCTCGCGGGGAACTCGGGGGCGTAGTAGCCGGTGAACAGCACCTCGCCGGAGCCGTCCCAGCCGACGCTCGCCCACGGCTCGAGGCGGGCGAGCACCGCGTCCGCGAACGACTCGGCGTCCGGGGCCGAGAGGAGGATCTCGCGGAGCGCCTCGACCGACGCCCGGGCGCGGTCGTGGGTGACGACGAGGGGACCGGTCGAGAACGGGAACGCGCGGCGGCTCGACGGGGCGGCGAACCACCGGAGGCTCGCGTCGATCGCGTCGAGGAGCTCGCCGTCGCGGGCCTCGTACGCCCGCACGAGCTCGGCCCGCACCGCCGAGGCCGGCGCCGGCTCGAGCGACGGGGCCCCGGGCGGCAGCGGCCGGGAGAAGGTGGTGGCGGCGGGGGCCTCCTCGGGGGCGGAGCGGCAGCCGCCGAGGCCGAGCAGCAGGGCGGCGGCGACGGCGACGGCGCCGGCGGCGGTCGCGGCGTTCGCGGCCGCGCGAGCGGCCCGGCCGGGGCGTCCCCCGGCGCCGGGACGGGGGTGAAGGAGAGCGGGGAGGCAGCGGGGGCGGGGGGCGGGCGTCCTGCGCACGACGGGGCTCCGGGGCGGCGAGGCGAACGCCCCGCCGCGGACCGCGTGGGACCACGCCGACCGGCCGTCCGTGGCCGGTCGCGGTGGCGACATTCTCGGACGGTGGGGCCGGGGCGTCCACCACGGTCCCCGCCCGACATCCCGGCCGGCCGATCCCCAACCGATGGGGGATGGAGATCGGATCGGGACCGAACCGTGGATTGCCCGTACACTTGCTTGCACGGACCGCGACCTGCCGGGGCCGATGGTCGGCCCTCAATCCGCTGGACGTCGCACCGGGCGCCGCGCTCGCCCACCTCCTCCCGCCCCCCGAGTCACCGGCATGTGCACTTCCACCCTTCCCACGACGCTCGCCCTGTTCGGCATGCCCGGCGGCTGGGAGTGGATCGTGGTCCTGGTGCTGGGCGTCCTGATCTTCGGTCGCCGACTGCCCGAGGTCGGCCGGAGCGTGGGCCGCGGCATCGTCGAGTTCAAGAAGGGCCTCAAGGGCATCGACGACGACATCGAGGATGCGACCGAGCGCCCGTCGGCCACGCAGAGCGCCCCGAGCATGCCCTCGGCCCAGCAGCCCGGCGGCACGCTGCCCGGCGGCAACATGGCCGACGCCGGTCCCACCAACACCGGCACGCCGGTGGGCAGCACCACCGGCAGCACGAGCGGCTCCTGAGCCGCCGGCACCGCCTCGTCATGCACGCACCCGCCCGAGCCGCGGCCCCCGACGGTCGCGGCTCGTCCGCGTCGCGGCACGCGGCCGCGGCGCAGAGCACGTGCGCGCCGCCGCCCTCGCCCGGCTCCTGCCCGGGAGCCGCCGCGTGAGCACCCGCCCCGACTTCGACGACCGCCGCCTCGCCGAGGCGGTGCGGTTCCTCGAGCGCGACGGCGCGGCTCCGCTCGCCGCCCCGCCGGTCGAGGCCGAGGGCGACGCGGTGGAGGCCGCGATCGTCGCCCGCGCCCGCGGGACGGCCGTCGCCGAGGATCTCTCGGCCGCGATCGGGCAGGTCGACCACGCCCTGCGCTGGGTGGTGGCGGGACTGCTCGCGGCCGCCCTCGTGGCCGGCGGGGCCACCGCGGCCGCGGCCATGGGCGGCCCGCCCGACGAGTCCGGGGTCCGCACCCTCAATCTGATCGAGACGCTGGTCGCCGTGCTGGGGCTCCAGGCGCTGCTGCTGCTGGCGTGGCTCGTCCTGAGCGTCGCGCGGCCGCGGCTGCGAACCACGAGCCCGCTGCTCTGGCTGCCCGGCGCGGTGCTGCGGCGCCTCGCCCGGCTCGGCGACCGCCGCCCCGAGGCCCTGGGCGGACGATCCCGCCTCGCCGCCGCCGCCCGGGCGACCGCCGAGCCGCTCACGTCCCCGGGACTCGCGCGGGCCACCGCGTCGAGCCTCGCGCACGGGACCTGGGCGAGCTTCACCCTCGGTGCGCTCGCGGTGATGGTGGTGCTCCTCGTCGGCCGCGAGTACCGCTTCACGTGGGAGACGACGCTGCTCTCGGACGCCGCGGGCGAACGCGTCGTGCGCACCCTGCTCGCCGGGCCCGCGGCGATCGGGGTGTCCGGTCCGGGGGAGGAGGCGATCGTGCTCGCCCGCCCGGGCACCGCGGGGGCCCTGTCCGACGCCGACCGGCAGGCGTGGGCGCGGGCCACGCTCGCGATGGTGGCCCTCTACGGTCTCGCCCCGAGGGCGGTGCTGCTGGCGCTCGCCGCGGCCCTGCGGTCCCGTCGCCGCCGTCGCTGGAGACTCGACCTCGAGCGGCCCGGCCACGCCCGGCTCGTGGCGGCGCTGCGGCCCGCCTCGCATCCACGGCCCTCGGAGCATCGCCAGGGCCGGCTGCCCGAGCGTCCGCCGCCGCCGGCGGAGGCCCCGGCGATCGCGGACGAGGCCGCCGGCGGTCCCGTGATCGTGCGTCTGGAGACGGACCTGCCCGGCGGCGCGTGGCCGCCGCCGGTGCCGGGCGCCGACTGGCGGGAGCTGGGGATGGTCGACGGGCGGCGGGACGAGCACCGGGTCGCGGACGCCCTCCGGACCCTCGACCCGCCGCCGTCGCGGGTGGTGGCCGTGATCGACCTCGCGATCACGCCCGACCGCGGACACGAGCGTTTCCTCGCCACGCTGCGCGACGAGGGGCGGCGGCGACTGCGGCTGGTCCTGACCGGGGGCCAGTCCCTGCGGGGCCGGCGGGGGGCCGCGGCGGTGCAGGCCCGCGTCGACGCGTGGCGGCGGGCCGGGGCCCGGATCGGCCTGGATCCGGCGCAGGTGCTCGAGCTGGACCTCGACCACGCGACGTCCGCGAGCCTCGACCGACTGGCGGCGATGCTGGCCCTCGCGCCGGCGGCCGACGGGGCGGGGGCGCCCGGCGACGCGGGCGGCGCGCCGCGGGAGAGCCACCTCGACTCGGCGCTCGAGCTCGTCGCGGAGGCCGTGGGCCGCTGGCGTACCGCGCCGGACGTGGCGCAGCAGGCCGAGCTGCACCGGGCGATCCAGCGGCGGTACCGGGTGGACGGCGGGCGTCTGGCGCGGCTGCTGGGGATCGCCGACGCGGACGGCGATGCCGGCCCGGGTGGGGCGGCGGGCGCTCCCGGCGGCGAGGGAGCGGCGCGAGCGGGGGCAGGGGCGGCAGCGGCGGCGGCGGCCGAGCGGGCCCGCGCCGGCCTGCGGTCGCTCTCGGACGCCTCGCCCGAGACGCTGGCCGCCACCATGCGGTCGGCGGCCGGGCACGTGCGCGACCGACTCCCGCCGGGTCTGCGGGCGAGCCCGCGATGGGCGGTGGCGGGGGCCATGGCCGGGGCGTGCGGCTGCCTCGCGGCGGCGGCGACGCTCACGCCGCTGGCCGTCACCGCGCTGCCGGCGTGGGCGGGCGGCGGGGCGGTGGCAGCTTTGGCGCTGACCTTCATGCTGCGCGATCC
>CAYLNM010000115.1:0-15148 GCA_964385045.1 uncultured Isosphaeraceae bacterium | reverse complement strand
CCCGTCCTCTGCGTGCACGACGACACCGGCAGCGCCGCCTTCGTCATCGAGCACCGGGGCACGCGCCTCGGCTGGGCCACCGACCTCGGCCGGGTGCCGCCGCGGCTGCTCGCCCGCTTCGCCGACCTGGACGCGGTGGCGATCGAGTCGAACCACGATCCCGATTTGCAGCGGGCGAGCGGGCGGCCGGCGTTCCTGCAGGACCGGATCATGGGCGGCAGCGGCCACCTCGACAACGAACGGGCCCTCGACGCGGTGCTCGCCGTCGACGGCGCGAGCCCCGGCGGCCTCCGGCACGTCGTGCTGCTGCACCTCTCGCGGGACTGCAACTGTCCGCGGCTCGTCCGCTCGCTGTGGGAGCGGCGGGCGGCCCATCTGGCTCCACGGCTGGTCCTCACCGAGCAGGACGCCCCGTCGCCGTGGATCGTGGTGCACGCGACCCGCGAGCGGATGGTGCAGGCGTCGCTGTTCGGGGAGCGATCGGATCCCGCGGGATCGTCGAACAGCCTCGGGCCGGCCGAACGACGGACGGGCTTCCGGGCGAGATCGCCGAAGACGCTTGCATCGCGGCCGAAGGCCCCGTAGCCTCGCCCCCGGCGTCCGAACCGTGTCGATCCGGGGGACGAGCGACGCCAGTCGGATGCCGCGTCGCGAACGCCGGCCCCCCGGAGTCTGGGGCTCTTCGAGCCGGGGAGCGCATCATGCGCAACGCAACGCAACGCAACGCAACACAGGATCCCGTCCGCCGACCGTGATCGGCACGGACTGGTCCCGCGGGTCGCCGTCGCACTGGTCGCGATGACGTCGGCCTCGATCGCGTCGGCCGGACCGGTCGAGTACCGGATCGTGCGGTTCGACGTCGAGTTCTCGACGGACGATTCCGAGCCGGCGACGCAGCCGGACGAACGAATTCCCGATCCCGTCCTCGGACTCGGCATCCGTGATCGCTACGCCAGCGCAGCCTTCGGGCTCAACGAGGATGGCGTGGTCGTGGGCATGGCCAACGTCGACGTTCCCGGCGGGATCCCACCGTTCGATGTCGTCTCCCGTCCATTCGTCTGGCAGCCGGGGCCGATCCATGGTGCGTTCGGCGTCGACACCATGCACCCGCTGGAATGGTGGGCCACCGGCGAATGCGAGCCCTTCGCCCACGGGGCGGCCTTCGACGTGAACGCCGACGGTGACGTCGTCGGGATCGGCATGCAGTGCGACGCCGGCTCTCCCACACCGTACCGAGCCTTCGTGTGGTCACCGGACACGGGGCTCGACCATTCTGCCAGCACCATGATTCAGCTGGATCCATTCCTCCCGACTGACGGAAGTTCGTCCGCGGGAGCCGCGTCGATCAGCGACCGGACGAACGGGATCGGGGGGCCGGTCACCGCGACCGCCGTCGGATGGCAGCCCGACGCCGCCACGGCCCTGGAGGCTCCCTACGCGTTCGACGCCCGGTCGCTGACGCAGACACCGTTGCCGGTGATCGGTCCGAGCGGCCCCGACTTCTACGAGAAGGGGCGAGCGAGCGGCATCCGGCCCGGTCCGGCGGCCGCCACATGGATCGCAGGAGCGCTGACCGAAACCTCCGCGCGCAACACCTTCTGTGCCGAGGAAGCCGACCTGCTCCCCATCCGTTGGGACGGAACGATCCTCGAGCAGCTGACCTTCTCGAACCCGAGTCCGCCGCCGACGACGATCAACGGCGTGGCCCGCGACGTCAACGACGCCGGATTCGTCGTGGGCTACGTCGGCGACGAGGACACGACCGCCTGCGTCCGGCGAGCGGCGTACTGGCCGGCGCCAACGCAGCTCGAACTGTTCGCATCCAACCCCGCGGCGCCAAACCAGTCCACCGTCGCCATCGCGACGAACGGTGCCGGTGCGACCGTGGGAATGAATCTGACGAACGACTCGGCGATCCGCTGGGCCATTCCCGGCCAGTGCGTCGATCTCAACGACGTCACCGACTGTTCCAACTGCGATCTCATCGCACTCGAGTCGGCACACGACGTCAACGACGACGGCTGGATCGTCGGTGTGGCTCGATCCCTCGATCAGGACGACATGGCGACACGGGTCGGCGTCCTCCTGGTGCCCCTCGGCTCGTGCCCGGCCGACGTGGATGGGGACGGGGACGTCGACGCCACCGATCTCGCCCTCGTCCAGACGGCGACGGGGGCGTGCCCGCCGCGCACCATCTGCTGGCGAGACGTGAACGGCGACTGCCGCGTCGACGCGGCCGACGTGCAGATCGTGCTGCGGTATCTGACGACGCAGCAATGCGCAACGGGGGAGACGCTCGCCGCTCCACTCGCCGCGACATGGATGGCGGCCGGGGGCGAGCAGTTCCTGGAGTCCGACCCGGACGCTGCAGCCGTGGTCGAGTCGGCATACGACCCCGAGAGCCAGGTCACCACCTTCGTCAACCTTCTGGGAGTGATCGAATGATCGTTCGATGTACGACGCGCCGGGCGGTGTCCGCCGGAATCCTCATGGCGACAGCCCCGTCTTCCGTCGCCCTCGCGGGCGTCACGACCTACTCGACCTTGGAGGAGTGGGAGGCCGCTGCGGGTGAGATCATGACCATGGACTTCACCGACACGGGGCTGCCGTCCGGGACGTTCCTGACGGACCAGCTCGCCGACTCGGGAATCACGTTCCGCGAGGACGACTGGGTCCAGCTGGCGAACCTCGAGGGTGTCGGAGTCGGTGACGACTGGTTCATCCAGAACTTCAACTCCGATCACACGATGTGGATCGACTTCACGCAGCCCATCACTGCGTTGGCGGTCGACGCGGCCGTTCAACCGACGCAGTCCTATCAGCTCTGGATGGACGACGTGCTGGTGGCGGATGTCGCGGAGAACATCTTCACGTTCAACGGCTTCGTGTCCACCGTGCCGTTCAATTCGATCCGGATCCGCAAGGAGGCAGGCATCCAGATCATCGTCGACGACCTCCACTACTCCGTGATCCCGGGTCCGTCGGTGGCGGCGCTGCTCGCCTCCACGGCACTGGCGGGACGAGGCCGTCGGCGTCGGTGACGCATCCCGCTCGAGGCGTGGCCGTCCCCGCCGCCGTGGACGGCGGGGCGGCCATCGTCCGGCGGCACCGTCGGGCGAGTCCTCGCGTCCGCTCCGGACCGGCGGGCATCGTGGAACCGGCATGGTGCGGGCGCCGCGTCTACCCTCCCGCGGTGACCCTCCCCGCGAGCATCCATCCGGGCGGCCACGAGATCCGCGTGCGGGACCTCGGACGCATGGCCTACGCCCCCGCCTTCGAGCGGCAGCGGCGCCTGCAGGCCGAGGTGATCGCGGCTCGGGAGGCGGGCGACGGCGGCCCGCCCGGTCCGATGCACCTCCTGCTCGTCGAGCACGATCCGCCGGTGATCACGGTCAGCCGGCGGCGGGGGGCCCGCGAGCATCTCGTCGCGACCGGCGCCCAGCTCGCCGCCGCCGGGGTCGAGGTCGCCGAGACCGACCGGGGCGGCGACATCACCTACCACGGGCCGGGGCAGCTCGTGGCGTACCCGATCGTCGACCTGAACCGGTTCGGGCTCCGCCTCCACGGCTGGATGCGGCGGCTCGAGCAGGCGGTGATCGACACCGTCGCCCGCTTCGGGCTCGCGGCCGTCCGGGACCCGGACGCGACGGGCGTCTGGCTTCCGTCCGCCGCGGCCGGCCCCGTCGCCGGGGGGGCGAAGGTCTGCGCGATGGGCGTGCGTGTCTCGCGCTGGGTCACGATGCACGGACTCGCCCTGAACGTGACGACGAACCTCGCGCACTTCGACCTCATCGTTCCCTGCGGGCTCGCGGGGCGGCCGGTGACGAGCCTCGAGCGGGAGATCGGGGCGGCGTGCCCGTCGATGGATGCCGTGAAGGCGGCCCTGGTGGCCGAGCTCGACCGCGGGCTCGCGATCGAGGCCGCGGGAGCGGCGGGGGCGTTCGGCCCGGCGTGAACCCGGGGGGCGCCGCGACCGTGATCGGGCACGCTCGCGGTCGCCCGGCGACCCGCCCGCCGCCTCAGCCCGGCCGGTTCCGCATGAAGTCGGCCACGTGGGCGAACCGCTGCTCGAGGAACGCCCGCAGGTCGCCGTCGATCCCCATCGCGTCCATCGCGTCCCGCATGCAGGCGAGCCACTGGTCGCGCTCGGCCTCGCCGATCGGGAAGGGAGCGTGCCGCATGCGGAGCCTCGGATGGCCGCGGCGCTGCATGTAGAGCTGCGGCCCGCCCATCCAGCCGGACAGGAACTCGTACAGCTTCTGCCGCGCCTCGTCGAGGTCGGCCGGGTGCAGGTCGCGGATCACGCGGTACGCCGGCTCGGCGTCCATGCGGTCGTAGAAGCGGTCGGTCAGCTCCCGGACGCGGGCGTCGCCGCCGATCGCGTCGTAGGGCGTGTGGTCCGGCCCGAAGCCGTGGGGCGTGCGGGCGGGCGGGGCCGGCGCGGGGCCGGCGCCGCCGGAGCGGCCGGCGCCGGCGGGAGGCCGACCGGGCATCGCGCCGCCGCCGCCACCACCGCCGAGCGGCAGCGACATGCCGCCCGCGTCGCGGCCGGCCGCGGCGTCGCCGCCGCCGCCACCACCACCGCTCGTAGCCGAAGGTCGGGACTCGTCACTCATCGCGCGTGCACCGGGCGTGGCGGGGGCGCTCCCCGCTCAGAGCCCCAGCTCCCCGAGGACGTCGTCGGTCAGGTCGAGGCCGTCGGGGGCGAGCAGGGCGGTCCGCATCCGCATCGACAGCGACACCGACCGCGGGTCGGGGCCGGTGAACTCGGCGTCCGGGGGGACGGCCCGCAGCACGAGGTCCACGTCGCGCCGGTCGGCGACCACCTCGACCGCGGCCACCAGCTCCTCGTAGGCGTCCTGCAGCATCGTGGCCTCCAGCCGGTCGCCGCGGGCCCGGGCCTCCTGCTGCCACCGCTGGTACTCGGCCTGCACCTGCTGGTACCGCTGGAAGGCCTCCTGCACCGCCTGCTCGTCGCGGGGATTGGTCTCGGGGTCGAGCCCCTCGGCCTCGGCGATGATCGACTGCATCTGCTGCTCGTACTCGGCGGCCTGGGCCTGCAGCTCCTCGCGGAGCGCGGTCCGCCGCTCCTCGATCGAGCCGGTGGCCATGAGGGCCGAGATCACCCGCTGGTCGTTGACGGTGGCCATCGACCACGCGCGGTGCGTCGGAGCCTCGTCCCACGCCAGGCGGCCGCCGCGGTTGGCGATGACCAGGTCGTCGGCCGGCTGCGCGTCGAGCTCGTCGGGCCCGTCGTCCGCGTCCGCCGCCGCCGTCGGCACGAGGGTGACCCGTTCCGCCGGGCCGAGATCCTGGAGGACGGCGCGGACGGCGGCCATCGCGGCGGCGGGGGTCCCGCCCGCGAGCACCACCGCGTGGAGCAGCAGCGAGAGGCCGAGCAGGGAGTGCAGGACGAGTCGTTCGCGGCGGGACATGCGGGGCTCCGGGAGCGGGATCGGGGGGCGCATCGACGAGCGGACCCGCGGCCCGGGCCGCGGCTTCCGTCGACGCCGTCTCACTCTACGGGCTCGGCGTGCCGCGGGTGCGGGGGGAGCACCGGGGCTGCGGCCGGGGCACGACCCGAGTCGCTCGTCCGCGGCCGATGTCGGCGTGCATCGGGCCCGGTCCCCGGGCCGGGCGACTCAGTCCTCGGCCTCGAGCACCGCCATGAAGGCCTCCTGCGGGATGTTGACCGAGCCCACGGTCTTCATCCGCTTCTTGCCTTCCTTCTGCTTCTCGAGCAGCTTCCGCTTGCGGGTGATGTCGCCGCCGTAGCACTTGGCGGTGACGTTCTTGCGGACCGCCTTGATGGTCTCGCGGGCGATGATCTTGCCGCCGATCGCCGCCTGCAGCGGGATCTCGAACTGGTGGCGGTCGATCTGCTTGCGGAGCTTCTGGAGGATCAGCCGGCCGCGGCGGTCGGCGGTGTCGCGGTGGCAGATGAGGCTCAGGGCCTCCACCGGCGAGCCGTTGATGAGGATGTTGACCTTGGCGAGGTTGTCCACGCGGTTGCCGATGATCTCGTAGTCCATCGTGCCGTAGCCGCGGGTGACCGACTTCAGCTTGTCGTAGAAGTCGTAGATGATCTCGGCGAGCGGCAGCTCGTAGGTCAGCATCTGCCGCGTGTCGCTGATGAACTGCTGGCTCTTGAAGATCCCGCGCCGCGAGTCGCACAGCGTCATCAGCGGCCCGATGTTCTCCTCGGGGCAGATGATCTCCAGCTTCACGATCGGCTCGCGGATCTCCTTGATCGTCGCCGGGTCCGGCAGGTCGGCGGGGTTCTGGACGATCACCAGCTCGCCGTCGGTCAGCTCGACCTCGTACGAGACCGTGGGAGCGGTCTGGACGATGTCGACGTTGCCCTCGCGCTCGAGCCGCTCCTGCACGATCTCCATGTGCAGCAGGCCGAGGAAGCCGCAGCGGAAGCCGAAGCCGAGGGCCTCGGAGTGCTGCACCTCGTACGTGAAGGACGCGTCGTTGAGACTCAGCCGCTCGATCGCCTCCCGCATCGCCTCGAAGTCGCCCTTCTTCGACCCGTCGCCCGCGGTGGCGGGGTAGAAGTCGCAGAAGACCATCTGCTTCGGCTCCTCGTAGCCGGGCAGGGCCTCCTCGGCCGGGGCGTGCTCGAGCGTGATGGTGTCGCCCACCCGGACGTCCCCGAGCGTCTTGATCGAGGCGACCATGTAGCCCACCTCGGCCGGGCCCATCGCGTCCACCTTCTGGGGGGTGGGGGTGTAGCGGCCGAGCTCGCTGATCGTGAACGTGCGGCCGGTGCCCATCATCCGGATCTTGTCGCCGACCTTCAGGTGGCCGTCGAAGAGCCGGAAGTAGACCACCACGCCGCGGTAGTCGTCGTAGTGGCTGTCGAAGATCAGGGCCCGGGTGCGATCGGTGACCGGCTCGCGCGGCGGCGGCAGCTTCTCGCAGATCGCGTCGAGCAGCTCCGGGATGCCCTCGCCGGTCTTGGCCGAGCAGTAGATGCAGTCGGCGGCGTCGAAGCCGAGGACCTGCTCGATCTCCATCGCCACGCGGTCGGGGTCGGCCGCGGGCAGGTCGATCTTGTTGACGACCGGGATGAGCTCGAGGTCGCCCGCCACCGCGAGATACGCGTTGGCGACCGTCTGGGCCTCGACGCCCTGGGTCGAGTCGACGACGAGGATCGCCCCCTCGCAGGCGGTCAGGGCCCGGCTCACCTCGTAGGTGAAGTCGACGTGGCCGGGGGTGTCGATGAAGTTGAGGATGTAGTCCTCGCCCCGGTACTCGTGCTTCACCGTGACCGCGGAGGCCTTGATGGTGATCCCGCGCTCGCGCTCGAGGTCCATCGAGTCGAGGAACTGCTCGCGGGACTCGCGTTCGGTCACGGCCTTCGTCGCCTGCAGCAGGCGGTCGGCGAGGGTGCTCTTGCCGTGGTCGATGTGGGCGATGATGGAGAAGTTGCGGGTCGGCATCGGTTCGGCGGGGGCCCGGGGCCGCGTGCATGCAGGAACGGCCCCGTCCCGACGGGAACGGGGCCGCGCGGCGGAGCACTATAGGCGGGTGCAGGGGCGGCGTCGGCTCGCGCGGGCCCCGGGCGAGACCCCGGCCGGGCCACGCACCAGCCGCCGGCGCGAGGCGGCCCCGGGGTCTCAGGCGGGCCGGCGCAGGAGGGTCAGGTGGCCGGTCAGCGGCCGCTCCCGCTCGACGCGGATCACGGTCGGACGCCGCTCCACGAGCTCGAGCCCCGCCGCGGCCGCGAGCCGGTCGAGGTACGGCAGCGAGTGGGCGTAGCGGCCGGTCGATCGCAGCTCGTAGTCGGCGCCGTGCGCGCACTCGGTCGAGAACGCGAGCGACCCGCCGGGCCGCAGGATCTCACGGATCCGGGGCAGGACGCGGTCGAGGGCGCCGACGTAGATGAAGACGTCGGCGCCGAGGACGAGGTCGAAGGCCTCGCGGGTGCCCTCGAGCCAGTCCTCGATCGAGGCCTCGACGAGCTCGTCGTAGCAGCCCCGGCCGCGTGCGTGCTCCAGCATCTTCGGGGAGAGGTCGATCCCGACGAGGCGACTCGCCCGGTCGGCGACCACGGCTCCGGCGAGCCCCGTGCCGCAGCCGAGGTCGGCGATCCGCAGGCTGCCGGCGGCGGGCGCGAGGACGTCCTCGACGAGGCCGTGGAGCAGCTCGGGGACGCGGTAGGCCAGCCGACCCTGCAGGTGCCGGTCGTAGCGATCGGCGTACCGGTCGAAGAGGCCGCGGACGTAGTCGTCGGGCGCCCGGCGGGTGGTCCGGCCCTCGAGGGCGGCCAGCAGGTGGCGGGCCTCCTCGTCGGACGGATCGTGCCGCACCGCGAGCGCGAAGGACCGGGCGGCGGCGTCGGCGAGGTCCAGGTGCACGAGGGTGAAGCCGAGGGCCGACCAGGCGTTGGCGTCCTCGGGATGCCGGCCGAGCAGCCGGCGGTAGGCGGCCGCCGCATCGATGAAGCGGTCCTGCGCGAACCACGCGTGCCCGAGATTGCGGAGTGGCTCGGGATCGTCCGGGGCCAGGTCCGCCGCCTCGGTGAAGCACTCCACGGCCCGCGCCCAGCGTCCGAGGTCAAAGCTCACCTCGCCGAGGGCCATGAGCCGGTCGAGGCTCGGGGCGGTGCGCACCGCCTGCTCGAGCAGGGCCGCCGCGGCCACGCTCCGGCCCTGCTGGGCCCGCAGGACGCCGAGCAGGTGGACGACGTCGACGAGGTCGGGATCGGTGTCGAGGACCTGCTCGTAGAGCCGCGCCGCCTCCTCGAGGTGCCCGTCGTCGTGGAGCCGGGCCGCGAGGGCCACGACCCCGGCGAGGTTGCCGCCGCCGGCGAACGGCCGACCCGGGCGATCGCGGTCGCGGTCACGGCCGCGGGCGAGCAGGCCGTCGGTGACGGTGGAGTCGATGGAGGGACCCGGGCCCGGGCCCGGGACGAGCTCGGTCTCGGCGGGCGGGCGGGCGCCGGTCGCCGGCGCGGGCGTGACGGCCGGGGGACCTTCGCCCGGAGACGGCCGGAGGGCGGCGCGGGTCGCGCCCGAGGTCGAGTCGGCCTCTGACGCGGCCACGGTGGGCGAGGTCGAGGACGGGGACGAGGACGGCGGGGACGCGGGGCGGCTCATGGCGGCTCCGGATGCAGGGGGACGACGCTTCCGCATCGGCACGGCGCCGCCGAGCAGGCCACGCGGGAGGCGACGGCGTCCGTTCGGGTCCGGGAACGTCGCGCGGGGCGTGCATCGGCGTCCGCGCCCCGCGCGAGGCGTCGCCGCCGCGCGGGGACGACGCGTCCTGCGCGACCTGCGCAGTGCCGGCGCGGTGCGAGCCCGTCGCCTCAGGCGCTGCGCCAGAACCGCGGCGCGAAGAGCACCACGATCGCGAAGAACTCGAGCCGGCCGAGCACCATGAGCATGGCGAGCACGAGCTTGCTCGCGGGCGTCATCCAGCCGTAGTTGGCGGTCGGGCCGACCGCGTGGACGCCCGGGCCGATGTTGCCGAGGCAGGAGAGGGCCGCCGAGAGACTGGTCAGGGTGTCGGCGCGTCCGCCCTCGGCAAGATGCACCACCGCCGCTCCGCCGAGCAGCATGATCAGGAAGCCGATCAGGAACGCCATCACCGAGAGCTTGAGCTCCGGGTCGATGGTCGTGCCCCCGATCCGGATCGGCCGGACGACGTCGGGGCGGAAGGCCTTCTCCAGCTCCGCGGCCATGATCTTGATCGCGATCCAGAGCCGGATCACCTTGATGCCGCCCGCCGTCGAGCCGGCGCAGCCGCCCACGAACATCGTGCCCACCAGCAGCATCTTCACGAACGCGGGCCAGAGGTCGTAGTCGGCGGTGCCGAAGCCGGTGCCGGTGTGCAGGGCCACGACGGTGAACGACGCCTGCCGCAGGACGGTGCCGGTCGTCCCCGCAACCTCCTCGCCGGTGGTGAGCGTGATGGTGCGGCCGAGCAGTGGCCAGAGGATGATCAGGAGGACGAGGAGCTTGGTGATCAGGTACACCCGCAGCTCGACGTCGGTCCAGAGCGGGCGCCAGCGGCCCTGGGAGACGTGGTAGTACAGGTGGAAGTTGACGCCGGCCGCGAGCATGAACGCGATCGCGACGAGATCGATGCCGAGCGAGTCGTAGTGCCCGATCGACGCGTCGCGGGTGCTCAGCCCCCCGGTCGAGACGGTGCTGAAGGCGTGGCAGAGGGCGTCGAACCACGACATCCCGAAGACGAGGTAGCCGAGGAAGCACGAGCCCGTGAGCACGAGGTAGATCATCCAGAGGATGCGGCTCGTCTCGCGGATGTGCGGCCGCACGCCCTCGTGCCGCGGCCCCGGGGCCTCGACGCGGAACAGCCGCTTGCCGCCGGTGCCGAGCGACGGCAGCACCGCGACGAACAGGACGACGATCCCGAGCCCGCCGAGCCAGTGGGTGATCGATCGCCACAGGAGCATGCTCGGCGGCAGCTCGCCGATCGCCGAGAGCACGGTGGCCCCGGTCGTGGTCAGCCCGCTGATCGCCTCGAACCAGCAGTCGACGAAGCGGTGGAAGGGCTGGTCCGGCCCGATCACGGGATCGAGCGCGGCCCAGAGCCGGTAGGGCAGGGCGGCGAGGGCCCCGCCCACGATCCACGTCAGGCCCACGAGCAGCAGCGCCTCGCGGCGGCCGAGGCGCCGGTCGGCGGTCCGGGTGAGGAGCCACGGCACGCCGCCCGCCACCACGCCCACGAGGGCCGAGACGACGAACGCGGCGGCGGCGGCCCGCTCCGAGGGGCCGTGCGGGTCGAAGCGCGACTGGAGGAGGGCGAATCCCGCGAGCCCGAGGAACCCGGCCGCGATCGCGAGGAGGAGCAGGCCGAGCTGGTTGACGACGAGGCGGACGTTCACGCCGTGACCTCGTCCGGGTCCGGCACCTCGACGTCGAAGATCCGGCGGAGCTTCTCGTGGGCGTCCGAGGCGTGGCGGCCCACGACGAGCAGGGTGTCGTGCTGGTTGACCTGGTCGTCGGCCCCGGGGACGAAGACCTCGTCCACCCGGGCGAGGGCGGCGACGATCCAGTCGGGCGACAGCGGCAGGTCCCGGAGGCGCCGCCCGAGCACCGGCGAGGTGGCCTCGACCCGCATCTGGTAGACGTCCACCGCCCCCGCGGCGATCGTGCCCACGATCTGCACCGGCTCGGTCCGCAGCACCGACTCGATCTCGCGGGCCGCCTCGCGGCGGGTGCTGAATGTGCGGTCGATGCCGATGTCGAGCGCGACGTCGATGAACTTGGACTTCTGGACCACGGTGAACGCCCGCTCGACGCCCCGCGTCTTGGCGAAGACCGCGGCGACGATGTTCGCCTCGTCCTCCTCGAGCAGGCTGATGAAGACGTCGGCCTGGGCGAGGTTCTCCTCGTCGAAGACGCCGCGGTCGGTGGGGTCCCCGTTGATGACGGTGACCCAGTCGAGCTTCTCGGCGAGCTCCTCCGCCCGGGCGCGGTCGGACTCGAAGAGCCGGATCGCGAACCGCCGGTCGTGCAGGGCCCGGCACAGCCAGACCGCCATCGGCGGGCCGCCCATGATCACGATCTTGCGGCGGGGCAGGCTCTCGCGGCGGAAGACCGTCCGGCCGCGGTCGAAGACGCGGGCGTTGCCCACGAGGATCACGGTGTCGCCCGGGCGCACCACCGTACGGCCGCCGGGCACGAAGGCCTCGTCGCCGCCGGCCGGCTGCACCATCGTGAGCCGCAGGCCGGCCGGCAGCTCGACCTCGGCGAGCGGCCGCCCGACGCCCGGGCCGTCGCCGGCCACGAACTCCTGCATCTCGATCGCCCCGCGGCCGAAGCGCTCGATCGCGATCGCGCCGGGATTGCGGAGCTCGCGGGCCACCGCCTGGGCGGTCGCGAACTCGGGGCAGATGAGCTTGTCGATCGCGAGCGTGCTGCCGTAGTCGAGGCCGCGGTGGTGGAAGAACGAGCCGCGGTGCACGCGGGCGATCGTGCGGGACGCGCCGAGCCGCTTGGCCACCGCCGCGCAGAGGAGGTTGACCTCGTCCTCGTCGGTGGCCGCGAGCACGAGATCGGCCTGGTCCACGCCCGCCCGGATCAGGACCTCGGCCTGCGCCGCGTTGCCGGCGCAGGTCCCCACGTCCATCTCCTCCTCGATCCGGCGCAGCCGCTCGGGGTCGAGGTCGACGACCGTGATGTGCCGGTCGGGGGCGTTGAGCACCTCGGCCGCGTGCGACCCGATCTCGCCCGCGCCGCAGATGAGGATGTTCATGGCCGGCCGGTTCCTCGTGTCGCGGCGAGGGGCGGCGCGGGCCGCTCCCGGCCCTCGCCGCGGGATTCGCATTCTGCGGCGGGGCGGCGGCGCCGGCAAGTCCGGCCGCGGGGGCGGGGGGCGGCCCGGCACGCCGCGAACGGAGCCCTGGTCCGGCGCCCGCGCGCGACGGCGCGGCCCCCGTCCGGGCGCCGCGCCGCCGTTCGATCACCGCTCGCCCGTGGACCCGGGACCCGGAGCCCGGCCCTCCCGGGGCTCAGACCATCTCGACGAGCATCGTCACCGAGTTGCCGCCGCCGAGGCAGAGGCTGGCGATGCCCTTGGAGCCGCCGGTCCGCTTCAGCTGGTGCAGCAGGGTCGTCAGCACGCGGGCACCGGAGGCCCCGATCGGATGGCCGAGGGCCACGCCGCCGCCGCAGACGTTGAGCTTGTCCTCCGGGATCCCGAGGTGCTTGTTGTTCTCGAGCACCTGGGCCGCGAACGCCTCGTTGATCTCGAAGAGGTCGACGTCGGCCGGCGTCAGGCCGTTGCGCTGCAGCACCTCGGCCACGCCGATGGCGGGGGCGTGGAAGATGTCCTTGGGGGCGACGCCGGAGGTGAAGTAGTCCACGACGCGGGCGATCGGCGCCGCGCCGATCGCCTTGGCCTTCTCCTCGCTCGCCACGATGGTGGCCGCGGCCCCGTCGGAGATCTGCGAGGCGTTGCCCGCGGTCACGGTGCCGTCCTTCGCGAACACCGCCCGCAGCGTGCCGAGGCTCTCGGCCGTGGTGCCGGGGCGGATGCCCTCGTCGGCCCGCACGCCGCCCTCGGGCGAGGGGTCCTTGCGGTTGCCGACCTGCGCGCCGTCGAGGGGGACGATCTCCCCGTCGAACCAGCCGTTGGCGGTGGCCGCCTCCGCCCGCTGGTGCGACTGGGCGGCGAAGCGGTCCTGCTCGTCGCGGCTGATGTCGTGCTTCGACGCGATGTGGTCGGCGGCGCAGCCCATCGCCCAGTTCTCGAACGCGCAGTCGAGCCCGTCGGCCTGCATGTGGTCGACGAGCGGCGCGTTGCCGAGCTTGATCCCGGCCCGGACCGCGGCCATGTGCGGGGCGGCGGACATGTTCTCCATGCCGCCGGCGATCACGAGCTCGTTGTCGCCCGCCTTGATCGACTGGGCGGCGGTCATCACGGCCTGCAGGCCGGAGCCGCAGACCTTGTTGACGGTCTGGGCGCTGAGCGTGTCCGGCAGGCCCGCCTTGAGTCCCGCCTGACGGGCGGGGTTCTGGCCGAGTCCCGCCTGCAGCACGCAGCCCATGATGCACTCGTCCACGTGGTCCTTCGCCGCGGGCACGTCCTCGAGCACCGCGGCGACGGCGTACGAGCCGAGCACCGGGCTCGGGGTGCGGGCGAGTCCGCCCATGAAGCGACCGATGGGGGTGCGGCGAGCGGCGAGGATGACGGGCGTGGCCATGGGAGGGCTCCTGGACGTGGATCTGCGGGCGGCCGTGGAGATCGGCCGAGGACGGGGCCGTGCGTCCGGGGCGCCGCGTCCGTTCATGATCCGGCCCGGCCGCGGACGGCGCGGGAACGCAGCGTGACGGAGCGGGCGTCGCGAGGGCTCCCGCTATGCTGGCCACCGGACGGCCGGGAGTATAGTGCAAACGCACAAATGCCGCCGACGCGGCCCCGGGGCGTCCCGAGGAGTCTCCCCGATGAGCGACCCCCCGTCGACCGGCTGCCGCATCGACGCGCCGATCTCCCCGACCTACACCCGGGACAACCTCACCACGCTCCAGTCGCACATCCTCGCCGAGGAGCAGAAGTACCCCGGGGCGACCGGCGACTTCTCGTGGATCCTCTCCGCGATCTCGCTGGCGGCGAAGACGATCGGCAACAAGGTCCGGCGGGCCCGGATCGAGGACGTCCTCGGCGACCATGGGGACGACAACCTCCACGGCGAACGGCAGCAGAAGCTCGACGTCATCGCCAACGAGATCATCATGCGGTGCCTCGGCGACCGGGCGAACATCGCGATCCTCGCGAGCGAGGAGGACGAGCAGCCACTGGTGCTGCGGAGCCGCGACGACGGGGGTCGCTACTGCGTGCTCTTCGACCCGCTCGACGGCTCGTCGAACCTCAACTTCGGCGTCGGCGTGGGCACGATCTTCTCGATCCTGCGCAACGAGCGGCGGAAGCCCCGCGAGGTGCCGCACTGCCTGCAGCCCGGCTGGCGGCAGTCCGCCGCCGGCTACATCCTCTACGGCTCGAGCACGGTGTTCGTCCTGACGACGGGCAACGGCGTGGACATGTTCGTCCTCGACCAGTCGATCGGGGCGTTCGTCCGCGTGGCCGCGGGCATCCACATTCCGTCGGACGCGAAGGTCTACTCGGTGAACGAGGCGTACGCGGCGAGCTTCCCCGAGGGCTACCGCCGGTTCCTCTCGGACTGCCACGCCGACGGCTGGTCGAGCCGCTACATCGGGTCGATGGTCGCGGACGTGCACCGCACGCTCCTGCAGGGAGGCGTGTTCCTCTACCCGCCCACCCGCTCGCACCCCGGGGGCAAGCTCCGCCTCATGTACGAGGCCAATCCGATGGCGATGATCGTCGAGCAGGCCGGCGGCACCGCCCTCGCGGGCACCGAGCGGATCCTCGACATCCGGCCGACCGACCTGCACCAGCGGACGAGCGTGGTGATGGGGGCGGCCGAGCACGTGGAGGCGGTGCGGCGGCACCTCGAGGCCGATGCCCCGGTGGAGACGGCGGAGGGCTGAGCGGGGCCCGCGGCCGGCGCGGCTCCCGGCGGGCTCCCGGCCACCCCCGGCGACGACCGGCCAGCCACCTGCCGCCACCGGTGCCGGAGGGGGCCGGACCACGGGCGGACGTCCCGGGCCGGCACCCGGCACCCGGCACCCGCCGCGCACGCCGGTCGCCCCCC
>CAYLNM010000114.1:0-15208 GCA_964385045.1 uncultured Isosphaeraceae bacterium | reverse complement strand
CGCCCGCCGCCGACCGCCGCCGCCCGCCGCCGCCGCTCGCCCGAGCGCGGCGGGCCGGGTTCGGGATCCGGGCGGGCTGCCTCCGGGGTGGACCGGACCGGTACCATCGGACCTTGGAGCCCGTGGCGGCACGACGGCCCTCCGCCGCCGCCGCGAGGCTCCCCGACGACGCGTCACCCGGATGGCACCAGAAGAAGGACTCGACGACATGCCCCCGCATCGCACCGCCCGCCCCCGCCCGCTCCGCCGGTCCGCTCGCCGCGCGTTCTCGCTCATCGAGCTGCTGATCGTGATCGCGATCCTGCTCGCGATCGGCGGACTCGTGGCGATCAACCTCCGGCCGACGCAGGAGGGCGCCGAGCGCGACCTCGTCGTGACCCAGATCGAGGGCTTCGAGAACGCCCTCAAGCTCTTCCGGCTGCACTTGGACCGCTACCCGTCCGAGGAGGAGGGGCTCGCCGTCCTCTGGTCGAGCGCCAACCTCGAGAACGAGGAGGACGAGGCGCGGTGGCAGGGGCCGTACCTCGACGAGCCCACGCCGAACGACCGGTGGGGCACCGAGTGGACGTACATCTTCCCGAGCGAGGATCGTCCCGGCTTCTACGAGATCGTCTCCGCCGGCCCCGACCGCGAGGTCGACACCGAGGACGACATCAGCTCGATGGACCGCTTCCGGGGCGAGGACGGCGAGATGAGCGAGGAGTTCGAGGACTTCTCGGTCGAGGGCGGCGACGACATGGGCGGCATGGGCGGCATGGGCGCCGGCGGCTGAGCCCGCGAGCCCGACGATGACCCGGTCCGACCGCACGCGCGGCGATCGACGGCCGGCCCCCCGTGGCCCGGCGGTCGATCGCCGCGTTCGCGCGCTCCGCTGGCGCCCGGCGCGGCCGGCGCCCGCCGCGCGCCGCGGCCTGACGCTGCTCGAGGTGCTGCTCGGGGTGGCGATCGTCGCGGCGCTGGGCGGGATCGTCTTCGCCACGCTCACCCCGCTGCGGGACTCGGCCCGCACCCGGTCGGCGGCGGACCGGATCGCGAGCTTCGTCCGCGACGTCCGCGACCTCGCGCTGCGCACCGGAGAGCCGGTGGTGATCGCGCTCGACCCGGTCGCGGGGCGGCTCGAGGCGCAGTGGCTGCTCGCCCCGCCCGAGGAGCGGGGAGGGGCCGGCGTGCGGGCCGCCGCCAGGCCCGCGGTCGATCCCGGGCTGTTCGACGAGCCGAGCGCGGGCGACGGGACCGCAGGCGTCGGCTTCGACGACGACGTCGAGCGGCGCACCGTCGAGGAGCCGTGGGCCCGTCTCGCCCTCGGCCGCGGCATCCGGCTGTCGCCGCTGCCGCCGGACGTGCTCGATCCGGACGGGGGCGACGATCTGGGCTTCGGCGACCCGCTCGGGACGGCGGCCCCGCCCGCGAGCGGCGGCGCGGACGCCGGACTCGCCGACAGCCTCGCGGGCGCGGTGGCCGATCTCTTCGAGGACGCGGCGCCGGTGCGGCTGCTCGTGGCGATGCCCGACGGCACGACGCTGCTCGCGCGGCCGGCGTGGCTCCGCGGTCCCGACGGCTCGGTGCGGCGGCTCGACGTCCACCCGTGGACGGGCGAGCCGACGTGGACCGAGCTCGGGCGGGCGGCGAGCGATCTCGACGGGCCGGAGGATCCGAAGGCGGCGGACGAGCCCGCGGCGGCGGAGGATCGGCGGGCACCGGAGCGCGACGAGCCGGCGCGCACCGAGCCGCAGCGCGACGGGCCCGGGCGGTTCGGCGGCGGGAGCGGCGAGAGCGCCGAGACCGCGGGCCCGGGCGCGAGCGCGGACCCGGGTGGCCGGGCCGCGGACCGCGGCGCCGGCGAGGGGGATCCGTGAGGCGCCCCCCGTCCACCGCCGCGGTGCTGCTCGAGGCGCTGGTGAGTCTCGCCGTCTTCCTCGGCGTGGCCGCGTTCGTGCTCGCCGCCTCGCGGCAGAGCCTCGAGGCGGCGCGGGCGAGCGCGCTCGAGGCCCGGGGCACCGACCTCGCCCGGTCGGCGCTGGCCGCGATCGACGCGGGTCTGGTGCCGGTGTCCGCCCTCGACGGCGGCGACCGGATGATGGAGGCGATCGGCTTCCTCGACCCCGAAGGCGAGGCGGACCCGTTCGCCCCCGACACCGGCCGCTGGACGCTCGACGTGGCGATCGACCCGTCCGACCTCGCCGACCTGTCGCTCGCCACCGTGACCGCGACCTGGGTGCCGCCCGGGACCGAGGCGGGGCCGGGCGGCGGCGGCGGGTTCGACGCGGTCGCCGGCGGGGCGGGGGCCGGGGCCGCCGGGGGCTTCGCGGTCCCGGGTCCCGAGCGGCGGGAGGATCGCCTGGCGGTCACCCTCCGCGGGCTCGTGCGGCTCGCCGACGCCGAGGCGTGGGCCCCGGAGGACGACGACCTGCTCGAGGGCCTGCCCGAGGCGGAGGACGTCCCGTGACCCGGCGCGGCTTCAGCCTGCTCGAGCTGCTGGTGGCGATCATCGTGATCGCGACGCTCGTCGGCACGATGACCGGCTTCGTGTGGGACGTGATCCGCACCCGCGACGCCCTGGCCGTCGAGACGGCGCGCGAGCGATCGGCGGGCGTGCTCTTCGACGTGCTCGAGCGCGACCTGCAGACGGTCGTGGCCACGGGACCGGACGGCGGGGCGGGCGTCCGGGGCGACGTCGACGGCCTGCGGATCGCGGTGGCGTCGACGCCGGTGCGGCTCGCGACGCCGGGGCGCGGCGCGCAGGCCCTCGGGACCGTCGACTGGCTCGACGTACGGTTCGACGCGACGCGGCGCCGAGTGCGCATGGAGCGGATCCCCGTGCGGGGGGCCCGCGGGGGGGCGGGACGCGGGGCGGGCGCCGGCGACGCAGCCATCGCCGGCGATGGCGTGGACGCCGCCGACGCGGCCTTCCCGGACGCGTCGTTCGGCGACCCCGTCGCCGACCCGTTCGCCGACCCGTTCGCCGACCCGTTCGCCGACCCCGTGGCCGCCGATTCCTTCGCCCCGGACGCGGGCGACGCCGCCGCGTCCGCGGCGGGCCCCGGCGGCCGCCCGTTCGACCCGACCGTCCTCAAGGGCGAGCTGTTCCTCGTCGAGTTCCGCTACCACGACGGGACCGGCTGGCAGGACGCCTTCGACAGCCGGGCGGGCGGGCTGCCGGTGGCGGTCGAGGTGTCGGTGTGGTTCGAGCCGTGGCCCGGGGCGATGGAGCAGGACGATCCGTTCGCGGGGATGGGCGGCTTCGGCGGTGCGCCCGCGGGTCCGGCGTTCGACGTCGCCGACGATGGGGCCCGCGCCGCGCCCGGGTCGCCGGGCGGTCCCGGTGCCCTGGCCGCCGAGCGGCCGCTGCCGGATCGCCGCCGCATCATCCCGGTGCCCGACGGCCGCGCGGGCGAGGTCGCCGCGGCCCTCGAGGCGGCCGACGACGCGGCGGCGGCGGGAGGGATCGTCCCGTGAGCGCCGTTCGCCCGCCGTCCCGTCCGCGCCTGCCGCGCCCGGTTCGCCTCCGCCGGCCCCGCCGGGCGCCGCGCGCGCCCCGCTCCGGCGTCGTGCTCGTCGCCGTGATCGTCGTCGTGGCCACCGCGCTGGTGATCGCCTCGGGCATGGTCGCGCGGAGCACGAGCGACCGGGCCGCGATCGCGGGCGAGCAGCGACGGGTGCAGCAGCGGATCGCGGCGTGGTCCGGCGTGCGGGCCACGATGGCCGCGCTGGCGGCCGAGCGCGACCGGATCCTCGACGGCGACGCGCCGCCGGCTCCGCCCGAGGAGTCCGTCCTGTGGGAGTCGGACGGGGACGAATGGATCGTGCGCCGGCTGCCGCTCGGCCCCGGCGGCGAGCGGATCGTCGCCGAGGCGGGCAAGCTCGACCTCGCCACCGTGACCGCCGACCGACTGCTCGCTTCGGGCGTGCTCGATCCGCCCACCGCCGACGCGATCATCGCCGCCCGCGACGCGGCCGCGGACGGACGCCCGATCGCCGCCGCGGAGCTCGCGGCCGCTCCCGGCGTCGACCCCGCGGCGGTGCTCGGGCCGCTCGAGGAGGTCCGCACGCTCACCGCCGCGATGGGCGAGCCGCCGGACGTCGCCGCCCGCGTGCTCGACCGGCTCACCGCCGGACGCCTCGAGGCCGCCACCGACCTGCTCACCGTCCACGCGGTCGAGCCCGCGATCCAGCGGGACGGCACCCGGCGGATCGCGATCCCCGAGACCTGGTCCGACGAGCTCGGCGAGCGGCTGAACGAGCGCTTCGGCGACGGGGCGGGCGGCGTCATCCGCGGCCTCATCGAGGGCGGGGTGCGGTTCGACTCCGACTCGGTGATCGTCGAGCAGCTCGTCGCCTTCGACGTGCCGCCGGCGGACTGGGGCCCGTTCCTCGACGCCCTCACCACCGACCCCGCAGGCGAGCACCTCGGACGACTCGATCTCAACCGCGCCTCGGTCGCGGCCCTCCGCACGCTGCCCGGGATCGACGAGGCCACCGCCCGTGCGATCGCCGACGCCCGCGAGGGACTGCCCGCGGAGGAGCGGTGGACGATCGCGTGGCCGGTGATCAACGGGCTCGTCGAGCCGGAGGCGTTCGCCGAGATCGCGGGGCTGGTGACCGTGCGGTCCTTCACCTGGCGGGTGCGGGTGGCGGTCGGCCGCCGCGGGCTCGAGGACGAGCCGACGGACCCGCTGCGGGACGTGACGGTGCTCGAGGCGGTGGTGGACCTCGCCGCCCCCCGGCCCCGGCTCGCCGAGCTCCGCGACGTGACCCACCTCGAGCTCGCCGCCCGCCTGGTGCTGGCCGGGCTCGACGGCCGGGGCGGGGCCATGGCCGGCCTCGGAGCCGAGGACGAGGGGCTCGCGGCGGCGGGCGGCGACGGGGGCTTCGGCGTTGCCGGGGAGGGCGGCGACGCCGATCCGTTCGTCCCGTCGTTCGAGTCCCCGGTCCCGGAGGCGGACGTCGGATTCGGCGGGGGGTTGGTCGATCCCCCCGATCCTGCATCCGGCGGGCCCGAGGACCCGATGGACGAGGCAGGAGGCTCGATGTCCGGCCTCGCCGACCGTCCCGGCGGCACGGGCGGCGGCATGGCCGCCGACGGGGGGCGGGGGAGCTCCGGAGGGGGCGGGAGCTCGCGGCGACGCGGGGCCCGCTGGCTCGGGCCCGGCTGACGCGGCGGCCCGGGGCCGGTGGCGGCCCGGCGCCGCTCGTCGCCCGCCGGCGAAAGAGGTGCGGCGACGCGCGGGCCGGCCGGTATCGTCAGGGTGTTCGGCGGGTCGCATCGGAGGCGACCGCAGCCGGGCGCGGAGGAAGATCAACGGGAGCCCGTCCGTGCCGGGCGGGCCCCGGCGGCGGCGGGCAGGGACGTCCACCGCCCGGGAGCGATCATGGCCCGCCAACTGGTCGTGATGGACTTCGATCGAGCCGGTCTCCACGCCGTCGAGGTGTCGGTCCGCCGTGGCGGCGTGCGCCTGCTCGGCTCGGCCAGCGCGGCCCGGCCGGCCGGGGTGTCGGCCGACGATCCCGAGGCCACGGGGGCGTGGATCCGCGACGTCCTCGACGCGGCCCGGATCCGGACCCGGCGCATGCTCGTCGCCCTGCCCCGCGACGCGGCGGCGGTGAAGCGCCTGCAGCTGCCGGCGGTCGACGCCGACGAGCTGCCCGGCATGGTCGGGCTGGCGATGCAGCGCGAGATGACCTTCGACGCCGCGGACGCGGTGATCGACTTCCTGCCGCCCGCGGCGCCGTCCGCCCGCGCCGCCCCTGCCGCCGGCGACCAGGGCGACGAGGGCGCCGCCCTCGCGGCGGCGGGCCGTTCGACCATCCTCGCCGCCGCCCTGCCGTCGACCCGGCTCGAGGCGGTGCGGGCGACGGTCTCGGCCGCCGGGCGGACGCTCGACGGCGTGACCCTGCGGTCGCTCGGGCTGGCGGGGCTGCTGGCGCGCCTCGCCGCGGACGCGGCCGGCGGGGTGGATGCGGCCGAGGCGGCGGCCACGGCAGACGCGGCCGCGGCAGCCGGTGCCACGGGCGAGCAGCCGACCGCCCCCGCCGTCCGCTCCACCGCCGGCCGCGAGCTCGTCCTCGACGTCGGCGACCGCGGGCTGGAGCTGGTGGTGCTCGAGGACGGCGGCGTGCGGTTCGCCCGCGCGATCGCGCTGCCTCCCGCGGGCGGCGATCCCGCCGACCGCGTGCGGGCGATCCTGACCGAGGCCCGGCGCACCTGGATGAGCTACCGCGTGGCCGAGGACGGCGACGTGTCGCGGGCGGCGGTGCTCGGGGCGCCCGGCGTCGCCGAGCCGGTGGCCGAGGAGCTGCACGCGCTCCTCGGCGTGCCCGTGCGACGGCTCGATCCCCGCGCCGCGGCCGACGCGGATCCCGGAGTCGCCGACCGCGTGCTCGAGTCCGGCGGCTGGCCGCTCGTCGGCCTCGTGCTGCCGGAGGCCGAGCCGCGGCTCGACTGGACCGCGCCGCGCGAGGCCCCCGACCACCGCCGCATCGCGGTGCGGCGGCTCGGGCTCGTCGCCGCCCTCCTCGGCATCGTGGCCGCCGGGGCGTGGACGCATGCCCGGCAGGAGCTCGCGGGGCTGCGGCAGGAGCTCGCCGACGTGCAGGAGCGCCGCCGCGAGGTCGCCGGCGACTACGCCCGCCTGCAGCGCGACATCGCCCGCCGCCTCCACCTCGAGCGCTGGTCGGCGGTCGATCCCGCGTGGATCGAGCACCTCGCGGCCATCGACTCCTTCATGCCGCCGCCGGGCGAGGTCGTCCTCGACGGCGTGAGCGGCTCGCTCGCGTGGCGGGGCGTCGACTACGACCGCCGCGAGCGGGAGTGGTCGGCGCCGTTCGAGCTGACCTTCTCGATCGAGGGCGAGACGGCGAGCCGCACCGCGGCCGAGTCGATCCGCGGCGCGCTGGTCGACGCCGACGTGTACCGCGTGAGCAGCAGCGGCGGCGACGGCCGCGCCGGACGGCGACTGCCGGTCGGCTTCGCCTGGCGCCTCGGCACCCGGGCCGTGGCGCCGCCGGCGGCCGCCGAGACGGTGGCCGACGCCGGGGACGCCGCGCGCGGCGGATCCGCGAACGACGGCCCGAACGACGCGCCGGACGACGACCGGGAGGCCACCCGGTGAGCCGCGAGCGGACGAGCGCGATCGTCGCCGGCGTGGTGGCCCTCGGCCTCGTGGGCACCGCGGTCACGATGGTGGTGCGGTCCCGCTGGCTCGAGCCCGCGGCGGAGCTGCGGGAGCGCCTCGCCGACGCCCGCGACTCGCTGAACCGCCAGAAGCGGGCGCTGCGCGAGGCGGACGAGGTCGCCGACGTGCTCGACGGATTCGCCGCCCGCAGTCTGGGGGCCACCCGCGAGGAGGTCGATCACGCCCTTCGAACGGTGCTCGGCGATCTCGCGGAGACGGCCGGCATCGACAGCGCCATCGTGTCCACCCGCGGCGAGCGCGTCCTCGGCACGCCCATGCGCTCGGCCTTTCCGCGGCGCGGCATCTGGGACCGGCTCCGCGACGAGCCCGACCTCGTCGAGCTCTCGGCGAGCGTCTCGGGCGAGGCCGACCTGCCGCGCGTCCTCGACCTGATGGCCGGCCTCGCGGCCGCCGAGTGGCCGCACCGCATCGACGGCTTCCGGCTCGACCCGCGGCGCGGCGGGGCCCGGCTCGGCTTCCGCATCGACCTGACGACCGCGTACCTGCCGGGCCACCCCGACGCGCGGACCGCCCCACCCTCGGACGCATCCGATCGACCCGCCCGTCTCGTGG
The DNA here is from genome assembly GCA_964385045.1 of uncultured Isosphaeraceae bacterium. Classification (GTDB taxonomy): domain Bacteria; phylum Planctomycetota; class Phycisphaerae; order Phycisphaerales; family SM1A02; genus CAYLNM01. The sequence continues at coordinate 7,463 of CAYLNM010000114.1, read as the reverse complement.
CCGCGGTCGACCGGCTGCGGTCGGCCGACCGCTTCCGCCTGCCGCGCCCGGAGCCGCCGCCGGCCCCCGAGCCCGCCCCGGTCGTGGCCGAGGCCGAGCCGCCGCCGCCGCCGCCCCCGCCGTTCCCCTGGGAGCGGTGGCACCTCACCGGCGTGGCCGACGGCCCCGGGGGGCGCGAGGCGTGGCTGCGGCGCACCGACACCGGCGACGCCCGCGTGCTCGTCCCGGGCGACCGCTTCGAGGCGGCGGTGCTCAAGCGGGTGGACGCCGACGGCGTGGTGCTCGGTCTCGGCGAGCGCGAGGTGCGCGTCGTCGTCGGCGACTCGCTCCGTGCCGCCGCCGCGGCGGGCGCGGCGCAATGAGCGCGCGCTCCACTGGTACACTCCGACACGACACGATCCAGGCCCCGGCGGTGGCTGCGCGCCAGACGCATCGCCGCCCGGGACGGGAGGCATCGCATGAAGCGTGAGGAAGCCGCGCGGGGGCTCGCCATCGGCACCCTGCTCGCCGCCATCGGCCCGTTCACCGGCCCGACGACGGCCTCCGAGGCGACTCGGGCCTTCCTGGACGCCGCGACCGACGCCGGATCGACCGAACGCGGGAGCGGTGCGCGCGACGAGCGCGAGGAGGAGGCGAACGAGGACGGCGCGGTCGTGAACGGCGACGCCGGCTCCGCGGGCGCCGCCGCCGCGGCCGCCGAGCAGCCCGCCGACGCGATCCGCTTCAGCTTCAAGGACGCGACCTTCGACCAGGTCCTCGACTTCTTCTCGCGCAGCTTCGACAAGCCGGTGATCCGCGAGGCCGGCGTCCCCGGCGGCACCCTCGACTACCTCGCCCCCGAGTCGTACGCCCGGCCCGACGCCCTCCGCATCCTCAACGTCATCCTCCGCTCCCGCGGCGTGGTGCTGCAGGAGACCGAGGAGTTCCTCTACCTGCGGAAGCTCGACGAGATCCGCCGCAGCGAGATCCCGACCTTCGTCGGCACGCTGCCCGACGACCTGCCCGACGGCGAGGTCGTCACCGTGGTGCGGCCGCTCGACATCGCGGTCGCGGCGACGATGGCCGAGCGGCTCGCGGAGATGGTGGCGAGCTACGGCTCGGTCACCGCGATGCCGGCCCAGAACGCGCTGCTCATCACCGAGACCGCGGCCCAGGTCCGCCGGCTGACCGCGATCATCGACGAGCTCGACCGGCAGGACCCCGAGGGCGCGATCGAGCTGATCGCGGTCCGTCACGTGCGGGCCTCGGAGCTGATGCCGTCGCTCGAGGCGCTGCTCTCCCAGCGGGTCGTCCGGTTCATGGTCAACCAGAAGGGCCGGCAGGTCCGGGTCGAGGAGAACGAGCTCCCCGGCCTGACGCTCGCCGCCGACGACCGGGCCAACGCCATCGTGGCCAAGGGCGTGCAGTCGCGGATCGAGAAGCTCAAGGAGGTCGTCGCCCTCCTCGACACGCCCGACTCGCAGTCCGGTCGCTCGATGCGGACGTTCGTCCTCGCCCGGCTCTCGCCGCAGCAGGCCGAGCGGGCGCTGAACGAGCTGTTCCAGACCCGGCCGCGCGAGCAGCGGCCGACGATCATCACCTCGTCGATCGACGCGACCCTCACCGTCGCCGGCTCCGAGGCCGACCTCGCCGAGGCCGAGCGGGTGCTGGTGCAGGTCGACGGTCTCGACGGCGACGCCGCGATGGGCGCCGTCGGCACTGGCGACCGCCGCATGCAGGTGGTGCCGGTCGAGCGGGCCGAGCCCGGCGCGATGCTCGAGGCGGTCCGCGGCCTGCTCTCGGCCCGGCAGGCGACCGCGCTCAAGCTCCTGCCGGGGCCCGACGGCCGGTCCATCGTGATCTCCGGTCCCGCGGGCGACGTCTCGTCGGTGACGACGCTGATCCCGGTGCTCGATCGCCGGGCCGGCGCCGACCGCACGGTGCGGATCCTCCGCGGCGGCGAGGCGGCCCCGGCCGAGGCGATCGCCCGGGCCCGCGAGCTCGACGCTCGCGTCGGCGGCGAGACGGATCCGGTGGAGGTCGAGCTCGACGAGGACAGTGGCGACGTCACGCTCATCGGCTCGCCGCGGGCGGTCGAGCGGTTCGCCGGTCTGCTGCGGCAGGTGGCGGCGAGCTACGCCGAGCGGCGCGAGACGCGGACGTTCGAGCTCGCCCACGCCACGCCCTCGCGGCTCGCCGCCTCGGTCCGCTCGCTCGGCCAGCGGCTGCTGCAGGCCGAGGCCGCGTCGGATCCGAACGCCGAGGCGCCGCCCGCCCCCGACGTCACGGCGATCGACCCGCTCGACGTGCTGCTCGTCACCGCGCGGCCGCAGGATCTGCCGGTGATCGCCGGGCTCGTCGCCAACCTCGACCGGCCCGGTCCGTCTGACCTGGTGCTCCGCGTGGTCTCGGTGAGCGGCGTCGCCGACGTCGATGCCCTGGTCACCCGCACCGGCGAGCTCTTCGCGCGGCAGGCCCCCACCCGCGGGCTCGACCCGGAGGCCGACCGGCCGACGGTCGAGCGCGACGCGAGCAGCCGCTCGCTCGTGCTCTCGGGCGACGACGCCGCGGTGGAGCTCTGGACCCGCTCGCTCGAGCAGGCGCGGCGACTGGTGCCGCCCGCGACCGAGGGACGGTTCATCGACCTGCGGCAGCGGGCGGCGGCCGAGGTGGTCGCGCCGCTGCGCGAGCTCTTCGCCCTCGCGGCCGACGAGTCCGGCGGCACGGGCGGGGACGCGGGCGGCGGCGGCGGCGGCGGCGGGTTCGCCGAGCCCGAGATCCGCGTGGTCGAGCGCACCAACCAGCTGTTCGTCCGCGCCGAGCCCGCGCAGCTCCGCACCATCGAGCGGCTCGTGCGGGAGCTCGACACGCTCGAGCCGAGCGAGCTGCCGCCGATGCGGCTGCTGCAGGTGCGGGCGGCCGACGCCACCGGCGTGGCCGACCTGCTCCGCCGCCGCTACGACCGCCGCCCGCCGGAGCAGCGGCGCGACGATCCCGTCACCATCGAGGCCGACGTCGCGACCAACACCCTCGTCGTGACCGCGTCCGAGGCGACCGCGACCGAGATCGCGTCCTTCGTCGAGGAGCTCAACGCCACCGCCGAGAGCGGGGCCGAGCGCGAGACGATGATTTTCCCGCTCCGGCGGGCGCGGGCGACCGACCTCGCCCAGGCCCTCGACCGGCTGTACCCCGAGCCGCCGATGCCGCGCGACCGCCGCGGCCGCCCGCTCCCGCAGCTGCAGGAGCCGCGCGAGGTCTCGGTGACCGCGGACGCCGCGACCAACACGCTCATCATCGAGGCTCCGTCGGAGCGGCGGCCGTCGTTCGAGGCGCTGGTCGAGCGGCTCGACCGCGTCGAGCTGCCGCCGCGGGCGGAGCTGCGGACCTACCGCATCGATCGCGGCGACCCGGGCCAGATCGCCCGCACCCTGCAGGACCTCGCCCGCCGCGGCGTGCTGCACGGGCAGCCGGAGGACGGCGGCAAGCCGGTCGACGTGCTGGTGCAGGCCGAGCCGCGCAGCGGCACGCTGATCGTCGCCGGCGACGAGGTGACCTTCCGCGAGACCGAGGCGCTGCTCGCCGACCTCGCCGCGGTGCCGGTGCAGCGCCAGCTCCGCGTCTTCACGCTGCCCGGGGCGGACCTCGACTCGGTGGCCGAGCAGGCCCGCCGGCTCTACGCGGAGCAGACGGCCGAGATCGACGGGGCGGGGGCGGTGAGCGTCGAGGTCGACCGCGAGGCGGGCGCCCTCTTCGTGGTCGCCGACGACGAGGCGATGGGCCGCTTCGCCGGGATCCTCGACCAGCTGCGGCGCACCGTCGGGCCGCCGCCGGACGTGCGGCTGATCCCGCTGGAGCACGCGGCAGCGGACGAGGTCGCGACGTTCCTGGGCGAGATGGCGGCGGAACGGCGGGCGCTGGCGGGAGAGCGCGGCCGCCCGCCGAGCTTCGAGGCCATCGAGCGCACCAACAGCGTCCTGGTGTCGGCGACCCGCGAGCAGCATGCGATCGTGCGCGAGCTCGTCCGCAGCCTCGACCGTCCCGACGCGACGGAGATGCCGCCGCTGCGGATCCTCCGCCTCCAGTCCGCCGAGGCCCGCAACCTCGCCTCGGCGCTCTCGCGACAGTACGACGCGCGTTCGCCCGAGGAGCGGCGCGACACCCCGGTGCGGATCACCGCCGACGATCCGACCAACTCGCTGATCGTCGCCGCCCACCCCGACGTCCTGCCCGAGATCGAGGCGATCGTCACGGACCTCAACGCGGTCGGCCAGTACGACGCCGAGGGGCGCGAGATCCAGATCTTCCCGCTGAAGGTCGCCCGGGCCGAGCAGCTCGCCCGCACCCTCGACGAGATGTTCCCGGCCCCGCCGCCGCCGGTCGATCGCCGCGGCCGTCCGATCCGCGGCCTGCAGCCCCCGCGCGAGGTCGTGGTCCGGGCCGACAGCCAGACCAACTCGATCATCGTGGACGCCCCGGTGGCCCGGCTCTCGGGCTTCGAGCGACTCGTCGAGCAGCTCGACCGCCAGCAGCCGGCCGAGGAGACCGCGATCCGAACCTACCGCGTCACCAACGCGGACGCGGTGGACGTGGCCGAGGTGCTCCGTCGCCTCGCCGCCGAAGGCGCCCTGACCGACGGGGCGGGCGACCGCCGCAAGACGATCTCGATCGACGCGGACCCCCGCGCCCGTCGCCTCGTGGTCTCGGGGCCGATGGAGGTCTTCGAGCGGATCGAGCAGGTCCTCGCCGACCTCGACGTCGAGCCCGACGGCCCCGGCACCACGCTGCGGTTCTTCGCCCTCGAGCACGCCCGCGCCGACTCGGTGGCGACGATGCTCCGCGAGGTGCTCCTCGTCCGGGTCCGCGAGGACGTCGCCGGCGCGAGCGACCGCCCCGAGCGGCTGATCGACGTCAGCGCCGACCGCGCGACCAACACCCTCATCCTCTCGGTGCCCGAGGCCCTGCTGCCGGTGGCCGAGCAGCTCATCGAGCGGCTCGACGCCCCGGCGGCCGCGGTCGGCCAGCGGACGATCCGCGTGCGGCCGCTGACCTTCGCCAGCGCCGACGAGGTCGGCCGCACGCTCGGCGGCGTGGTGGGATCGATGACGAGCCCGACCACCGGCGAGCCGCTCGACGCCCGCATCGTGCCCGCCGCCGGCTCCAACGCGGTGATCCTCGTCGGCCTGCCGGTGGACCTCGACGTGGTCGAGGAGCTCATCGGGCCCCTCGACGCCCGGCCCTCGCGCGACGCGGTCGACGCCCGGACCTTCCGCCTCTCGCATGCCGAGGCGACCGAGGTCGGGCCGATCCTCCGCACGCTGCTCGAGGACCGGGGCCCGAACCCGCGGGTGGTGATCGAGCGCATCCGCCGCAGCCGCGGTGCGTACGAGCCGCCCGCCCCGATCCGCGTCGAGGCCGACGGCCGCACCAACAGCCTGATCGTCTCGGGCCCCGGCCGCAGCGTCGCCCTCGCCGAGCAGCTGCTCGAGCGGCTCGATCAGCCCCGCGACGCCGAGGCCACCGCCGACGTCTTCTCCCCCCGCCGTGCCCGGCCCGCGGACCTCGTCCGCGGCGTGCGGCGGCTCGCCCAGGTCGAGGGCCTCGGCCCGCGGCAGGTGACGATCGAGCCCGACGCGGCCACCGGCAGCGTGATCGTCTCCGGCGCCGCGGCGGCGGTCGACCGCGTGATGGGGCTGCTCGCCGAGCGCGACGCGGCGGCGGTGGTCGCCCCGCGGATGGAGCTGGAGGTCATCGACCTCGAGTCGGCCGACCCGCGCACGATCGCGGGCACGGTGCAGGCGATGCTCCGGGACCGCTCGCGCTGGCCGCGGGAGCTGCTCGCGGCCCGTGACGCCGGGCTCGCGGTGGCCGAGCCGAGCGTCAGCCCGGATCCCGCCAACGGCCGCGTCCTCGTGAGCGCTCCCGCCGAGCTCGCCGCCACCGCCCGCGAGCTGGTGGCGCAGCTCGACCGCAGTCCCGACGGCGGCACCGTCGACGTCCGCGTCTTCGCCCTCCGCGAGGCGCGGGCCGAGCAGGTCGCGGGCGCGCTGCGGGAGGCCCTCAACGCCGAGGCCCGGCAGCGGCCGGGCACGCCCACGCCGGTCGTGGTGCCCGAGAGCTCGAGCAACTCCGTCGTCGTCACCGCCACCTCGGCCCAGCTCGACCGCGTGGAGGAGCTGGTCGCCGGCATGGACGACGCCGGCGGCCCGCCGGATCGCCAGCGGGTGCGCACCGTCGTCCTCGAGCACGCCCGGGCCGAGGCGATCGCCCCCATCGTCGAGCGCCTGCTCGGCGGCGACGAGGACGATGCGTTCCAGAACCGCTTCTTCCGCTTCCGGAACCAGCCGCAGGACGAGGAGCCCGAGCTCCGCGTGGCCGCCGATCCGCGGCTGAACGCGGTCGTCATCTCGGCCACGCCCGGCATCCTCGCCGCGGCCGAGGAGATGGTCCGGCAGCTCGACGTGCGGGCCGCGGCCGGTGCCGCGAGCGGCCGCTCGGTGCGGGTCCTGAGCCTGCGGGCGGCGGACGCGGGCGAGGTCGCGGCCACGCTGGCCGACGTCTTCGCCGACGAGGCGGAGGCGGGCGGCGAGGCGGCCCCCGTCATCCGCGTCGACGCGGCGAGCAACAGCCTCGTCATCCGTGCGGGGGCCGAGCAGTACGCGGTGATCGAGGGCACGGTCCGCGCCCTGGACCGGGCGAGCCTCGCCGGCGCCCGCCAGCTGCGGGTGCTGCCGGTCGACCCGCAGCGGGCGTCCGCGGCGGACGTGGCGGCGGCGCTCGAGCGGCTGCTCGGGACGGACGAGGACGCGCCGCTGGTCGAGGTGGTGCCGCTGGAGTCGCTGCTCGAGTCGGCGCCCGCGAGGAGCGGCGCGCCCGCCAACGGCAGCAGCTCGCTGCCCCGGGAGGACGAGGCGTGGCCGGTCGTGGGCGGCGGCGGCGGCGGCGCGGGCCTCCCCGGTCCGGCCACGCAGGCGATCTTCACCCAGATGATGGCGGCCGCGGTCGCGAGCCCGCTGCAGCCGGTCGCCGCCCCCGACGACGGCCGCGATCCCCTCGGCATCGAGGCGGCCGTGCCCGCCGAGCCGCTCGCGGACCTGCCTATGGTGCCGCGGGTCCGGGCGTCGGCGGCCTCGACCGCGCCCGCCGCGCCCGCCGCGGTGGCCGCGGCCGCCGCCCCGCGTCCCGACCTCGACGCCCTCATGGAGCGGGCGATCGCGTCCATCGCCGCCGCCCGCGCCGCGGCCCCCGCGCAGGCCGGCATGGATCCCGGCGCCGCGGCCGCCGACGAGACGCCGGAGACCTCCGAGGCCCCCGAGGACGACGACCCCGAGCCGTCACCGCCGGCCCCGCCGGGCTCCCCGCCGGAAGACGAGGCTGCCGGCGCCGACGACCCCGACGCGGCCGGCGCCGACGCCCGCGGGGCCGCTCCCCCGGCCCCCCGCCCGGCCGCCGCGGTCCTTGCCCGCGCCGAGCAGCCCGCCCGCCCC
>CAYLNM010000113.1:0-15447 GCA_964385045.1 uncultured Isosphaeraceae bacterium | reverse complement strand
CCCCCGCCCGCACCGCGGCCCGCACCACCGGACCCGGCGGCCTCGCGGTGGACATCGCCGCGTGGACCGGCCGCCCCCGCCCGCCGATACCTCCGGCGGGTGGACGGTCTCGCCGCCGCACCGCCCGACCGCGGACTGCCGCACCACGGCACCACTGCATCACCGCGGCGTCGTCTCGCCGTCTCCGCCACGGCGTCGCCACGCCATCCGGCCCGCCGGGACCTGCGCCCGGGGACGGGACCGGGCGAGGGGAGTCCAGCCATCGCCACCACGATCGCCGACATCCTGGAGTGTCCCCGACTGCCCACGCTGCCGGCCGCGGCGGTCGAGGTGCTCGAGCTCTCGCGGGACCCCAACCTCGACCTGCGGCAGCTCGCGGGCGCGATCCAGAACGACCCGGCGATGACCGGGAAGATTCTCCGCACCGTCAACTCGAGCTACTACCGGCTCTCGGTGCCCTGCCCGACGATCATCCGGGCCCTGAGCTACCTCGGCCTCAACCTCGTGCGCTCGCTGGTCCTCGGCTTCAGCCTCGTCGAGGCCACGAAGCACGTGAAGGGGGGATTCGACTTCGAGGCGTTCTGGCGGCGAAGCCTCGTCGGGGCGACCGCGGCCCGCCGCATCGCCCTGATGCACCGGGCCTGCGACCCGGACGAGGCCTTCACCGGCGCGCTGCTGGCCGACATCGGCATGCTCGCGATGCAGGTCATGCTCGGCGAGTCGTACGGGAGCCTGATCGCGGGCATCGAGCACGACCACGCCCGACTCTCCGCCGCCGAGCGGACCGAGCTGGGCTTCGACCACGCCGAGGTCGGGGCCGCCCTCGCCGAGCGGTGGAAGCTGCCGAGCGAGCTCGTCGGCTGCGTCGCCGAGCACCACGCCGGGGCGGCGATGGCCGCCCACCTTGCGGACCTCCCGCGCACCGTCGCCCTCGCCACCGAGGCGGCGCTCGCCTTCGAAGCCGGCGAGCCGTCGGCGATGGCGAGCATTCGCCGGGCGGCGGCCGCGTCGTTCTCGCTCGAGCCGGCACAGGTGGACGAGCTGATGCGATCGCTGCCGGAGGATGCGGAGGAGCTCGCTCGACTCTTCAACGTCCAGCTCGGCGAGACGCTCGACGCCGAGCGGCTGCTCGGGGAGGCCGAGGACATCCGCTCGCGGATCTCGGTGGACCAGCAGAACATGATCGATCGGCTGCAGGCGAGCGTGAGCGAGCTCAGCCGCGAGGCGGCGACCGACCCGCTGACCGAGATCGGCAACCGCAAGCGATTCGACGACGAGATCGTGCGGTGGTTCGAGCAGGCGGTGAGCTTCCGCGGCTCGCTCGGGCTCATCATCCTCGATCTCGACCACTTCAAGAGCGTCAACGACACGCACGGGCACCAGGCCGGCGACGAGATCCTGGTGGCGATGGCCCGCCGCGTCGGCCAGCAGCTGCGACCCGGCGACCTGCTGTGCCGCTACGGCGGCGAGGAGTTCGCGGTGATCCTGCCCGGCTCCGACGCCCGGCTCGTGGCCCGAGTGGCCGAGCGGCTCCGCCGGTGCGTCGAGGTCGACTCGTTCAGCGTCCAGACCGAGCAGGGCGAGCTGGCCCTGAGCATGACCACCAGCGTGGGGGCGGCGACCCTCGACCGCGAGACCGAGTCGGTCATCACCTCGCCGTCGCTGCTGATCCGCGCCGCCGACCGGGCGCTCTACGCGGCCAAGGAGGCGGGGCGCAACACCGTCCGGCTCTTCCGGATGAAGTCGGATGCCCGGCGGGCCGCGGAGCGCGAGCGCACCGACGACAACGCGGAGTCCGAAGCCGCGTGAGGCCGGCCCCCGGGCCGGCCGCGCGGCCCCCGGCGCCTCAGTCGTGGGCCGGGTCCAGGGTCCCCACCACCCGCCAGTCGAACGGGAACGCCTCGGCGGTCGACCGGAGGTCCTCGAGCGTCACCGCGTCGATGACCGCGAGCTCGTCCTCCAGCGACCGGTAGCCGCCGAGGCTCGTCCACCGCTGGCCGATGCGGCGCATGCGTCCGCCGGGCAGCTCGCCCTGCAGGGCGGCCGCGGTGGCGACCTTCGACCGCACCCGCACGAGATCGTCCTCGTCGAGGGACTCGACCAGCCGGGCCGACTCGTCGCGGAGCAGCGACTCGACCCGCTCGGCGTCCTCGGGGCCGCACGAGGCGTAGACGATGTAGTCGCCGGTCCCGTCGCGGCCGTCGTACTGCGCCTGGGCCTCCTCGGCGATGCCGGTCTCGACGAGCGACCAGTAGAACCGCGAGCCCTCGACGTCGCCGAGGATCTGGGCCAGCATGCCCGCGGCGTAGCGGCGCTCGTCCTGCAGCGGCGGGGCGGCGGCGACCATCATCACGTAGTGCCGGTTGACCGTCGGCATCGTCATCGCGAACCGATCGGTCCCGGGACGGACCTCCGGGTAGTCCCGCGTCGCCCCCGTCCGCTCCCACGCCCCGCAGTGCTCGCGGGCCCGGTCGACCATGCGGTCGAAGTCGAGGTTGCCGGCGAGGGCGAGCACGGTGTTGTCGGCCGAGTAGCGGTGGCGGAAGTACGCGAGCATGTCGTCGCGCCGCATGCCCGCCACCGTCTCGTCGGTGCCGAGGACGCGGTGGGCGAGCGGATGGTCGCCGTACCAGACCTCGAGGGCCCGCTCGTAGAGCGACCACACCGGGTGGTCGCGGTACATCGCGATCTCCTCGAGGATCACCTTCTTCTCGGCGTCGAAGTCCTCCGGCCGGATGGCGGGCCGGAGGATGTCGGTGAGGACGTCCTCGGCCGCGGGCAGGTGCTCGGCGAGGCAGTGGGCGTAGAACGCCGTCATCTCGCTGGTGGTGAAGGCGTTGTGGTTCGCCCCGAGGTCGTCGAAGTCGCGATCGACCTCCTCGGCGGAGCGCCGGTCGGTGCCCTTGAACATCATGTGCTCGAGGAAGTGGCTCACGCCCATCCGGGCGGGGTCCTCGTCACGGGCTCCGGTCTTCACGAAGTAGCCGGCGGCGGCGGAGTGGGCGTCGGGATCGACCTCGGCGATGACCGTGAGACCGTTCTCGAGCTCGGCGTGCTTGAATTCGACGGGCATGGGCGGAGTGTAGTCCCCGGGACGAGGCGGACCTCCGGCGGGGGCGAGAAGGAGCCGGGGCGACCGCGGCCGCCGAGTCGGGGGCCGGTGGAACAGTGACGTGCTCCACGCGATTGACCCGGGATGAGCATGCTCCGCCCGACCGGGCCGGCTCCCCTCGCCGTGCGCGAGGTGGCCGGCGACTCCAGGCTCCGATCCCGTCCCGCCGCCTCGTTGGCCCCGGGCGGCCCGGGCGGCCTCGTCCGGCTCGCGGTGGCGTCGATCGCCGCCGCGGGCCTCCTTGGCTGCGATGGCACCGGCGGGCTCGCCCGGACGGGCGGCGGGGTGGTGGCCGGCGGGGGCGGCGCCGCCCCGTCGCCGGACGTCCCGTCGCTGCAGGCCGAGCTCGACGCCCGCCGTGCGGCCTTCGCCGCCTCCGCGCCACCCGAGCGGGCGGCGATCCACGAGGACGGGATCGACGAGGTGGGCGGGAGCCGGGTGATGGACACGGCGCTGCGGGCCGGCGACCGGGCGCCCGACTTCGAGCTGCCGGTCGCCGGCGGCGGGACCTTTCGGCTGTCCGACGCCCTCGAGCGGGGTCCGGTGGTGCTGACGTGGTACCGCGGCGGCTGGTGCCCGTACTGCACGATCCAGCTCCGGGCCTACGGAGCGGCCCTCGATGCCTTCGAGCGCCGCGGCGCGACGCTGGTCGCGATCGGCCCCGAGGTCGAGGCGTCGGCCCTCGCCACCGCCGAGGACGAGGGTCTCCCCTATCCCGTCCTCAGTGATCGCGGCAACGTGGTCGCCGCCGACTACGGCATCGGCTACCGGCTGCCCGGCGCCGTCATCGAGCAGTTCACCGGCCGACTCGACCTGCCCGAACGCAACGGCGACGCGAGCTGGACGCTTCCCCTGTCGGTCACCTACGTCGTCGGGTCCGACCGCACCATCGCGTGGGCGTTCGTCGACGCGGACTACCGGCGGCGGGCCGAGACCGCGGACGTGCTCGCCGCGCTCGATCGTCTCGAGGCGGAGGGCCGGGCCCACGGGCGGACGGATGGAGCGATCGCCGGCACCACCCTCGGCGGGCCCGCCGCGGACGGCGATCCGCGCCGACCGGGGGGCTCGCCCGCGGACGGAGGTGACGCCGCGCCGTCCCCGCGCTAGGCTCCCGGCACGTCCGACGCGCGTCGTCCCGTCGTTCCCGGGGCCGCGACGGACGCAGGCCGGGAGCCCTCGCCGGTGCCGAGCGTCGCGATCGTCTATCACAGCGGATTCGGCCACACCGAGCGCGTCGCCGCCGCGATCGCCGAGGGCGCGGGCGGGGTCGACGGCACCGACGTCCTGCTCATGGACTGCGAGGAGGCGGCCGAGCGCCTCGACGAGCTTGACGGGGCCGACGCGATCGTCTTCGGCTGCCCCACCTACATGGGTGGACCGTCGGCGGAGTTCAAGCGGTTCATCGACGCCTCGGGCCGGAAGTGGCTCTCGCAGGGCTGGCGGGACAAGCTCGCCGGCGGCTTCACGAACAGCGGCAGCTACTCGGGCGACAAGCTGGCCACGCTGCAGGCGTTCTCGATCCTCGCCGCGCAGCACGGCATGATCTGGGTGGGCCAGGCCGAGATGCCGCCGATGATCAAGGGCAACCACGGCGACCCGCCCGACGCGGTCAACCGCATCGGGTCGTTCCTCGGCATGATGGCCCAGTCCGACAACGACGACGCGGCGGTCACGCCGCCGCCCGGCGATCTCGAGACCGCCCGCCGCTACGGCGCGCGGATCGCCGGGGCGGCACGCCGCTGGAACGGCGTCTGACGACCCGGCCGCGGCCCGACCGCGTGCGCCGCGCGACGACGTGGGTGCGGGGGGGCCGCGACCCGTGTCTCATGGTCCGGGATCTGGGATTCGGGATCTGGGATTCGGGATCTGGGATTCGGGATCTGGGATTCGGGCTCCGGGCGGCAGGCTCCAGGTTCCGAGCCCCGGACCGCCCACGGGAAGGAGCATCGCATGTCGACCCCCCCCGACCGTCCGCCCCGGCGTCGCGTTCGTTCTGCGGCGGGCGCGGTCGCGCTCGTCCTCGCCGGCGTTTCCGCCGCGATCTGGCTCGGCGGCTGCGATTCCGAGCCGGAGGTGGCCGAACGGCAGCCGCCCGAGGTCACGGTCGCGCGCCCCGAGGTCGAGACGGTGACGGAGTTCCTGCGGTTCGAGGGCCGCTTCGAGGCGGTCGAGACGGTGCGGATCCGCGCCCGCGTGCCGGGATTCCTCGAGCGCGTGGCCTTCGAGGAGTCGAGCCGCGTGACCGCCGGCGACCTGCTCTTCGTCATCGAGCCCGAGCCCTACCGCGTGGCGGTGCAGCGGGCCGAGTCGGAGCTGCGGCGACGGCAGGCCGAGGCGAACGCCGCCCGCGTCCGCCGCGACCTGGTCCGCGAGGCCTTCGAGCAGGGGGCCGCGACCGAGCTCGAGATGGTGCAGGCCGAGGCCGAGCTCGCAGTGGACGAGGCCGGGATCGAGCAGGCCCGGGCCGCCCTCGAGGACGCGAGGCTGCGGCTGAGCTACACCGAGGTCCGCTCGCCGATCGACGGCACGATCGACCGCAACTACGTGGACGTGGGCAACCTCGTGGGCGAGGGCGAGCGCACCCTGCTCGCGACCGTGATCTCCTCCGGCGAGATTCACGTCGTCTTCGAGGCCAGCGAGCGGACGGTGCTGCAGTACATCGCCCGCGGCCAGACCGGCCGCGTGGGCGAGCCCGGCGTCGCCGCTCCCGTGGTCGAGGTCGGCCGGCTGGTCGACGAGGGCCATCCCTTCCGTGGGCGGGTCGACTACATCGACACGGTGGTGGACCGGGCCACCGGCACGCTGACCGTGCGGGCCACGGTGCCCGATCCCGAGGACGTCCTCGTGCCCGGACTCTTCGCCCGCATCCGCACGCCCTTCGAGGAGATCGAGGACGCGGTCCTGGTGGAGGAGGATGCGATCGGCACCGCGATCGACGGCCGCTACGTCTACGTGGTGGGACCCGACGACGTCGTCGAGCGACGCAAGGTCGAGGTCGGCGGTCGCTACGGCACCCGCCGCCTGATCCGCTCGGGGCTCGAGCCCGAGGAGCGGTACGTCGTGGTCGGCCTGCAGCGGGCCCGGCCCGGCCTGCCGGTGCGCCCGACGGAGCGGAGCCGCGCATCCGGTGACGCGGCCGGCGGCGGCGGCGCTGGCGGCAGTCCCGGCGGCGGCGATGCACCCGGCGGCACCGGCGGGAGCCGCGACTCGCGCCCCGAGGATCCGCCCGGCGAGGACGGCGCGGATGACGGCGCGGAGGACGGGCCGGCACACGGCGCGGGGGACGGGCCGGATGACGGCGCGGGGGGCGTCGAGGCAGACAGCGCAGCCGGCGACGCGGAGGGCCACGGCGTCGACCCCGACCCCGGGGACCGCCCCGCCCAAGGCGACCCTCCCACCACCCGTGACGGCGACGGCTGAGGAGGACCCGCGATGCTCTCGGCCTTCTTCATCCGTCGCCCGGTCTTCGCGGGGGTGCTCGCGATCGTGATGGTCCTCGCGGGGGCGATCGCGGTGCCGCTGCTGCCGGTCGAGCACTACCCCGAGCTCGCCCCGCCCACCGTGCGCGTCACCACCGCGTACCCGGGGGCCGACGCCCGCACCGTCGTCGACTCCGTGACCTCGATCATCGAGGAGGAGATCAACGGCGTCGAGGACATGATCTACATCGAGTCCTCGAGCACCGACCAGGGCGCCGCCTCGATCACGGTCAGCTTCGCCCCCGGGACCGACGTCGACATGGCCGCGGTGCGGGTGCAGAACCGCGTGGCGATCGCCGAGCCGCGGCTGCCGGCCGAGGTGCGGCGCCAGGGCGTGCAGGTGGCCAAGCAGTCCACCAGCCTGCTCATGGTCCTGAGCCTCTTCTCGCCCGACGGCTCCTTCTCCGAGCTGGAGATGTCGAACTACGCCGCGGCCAACCTCGTCGACACGCTCGCCCGGGTGCAGGGCGTGGGCGGGGTCGAGCTCTTCGGCTCCAGCGACTTCTCGATGCGGGTGTGGCTCGACCCCGCCCGCATGACCACCCTCGACCTGTCGACGGGCGAAGTGCTCGACGCGATCCGCGAGCAGAACGTGCAGGTGGCGGCCGGGCGCCTCGGCCAGCCGCCCGCGGCCGGCGACTCGGGCTTCCAGTACACGGTGACCGCCCGCGGCCGGCTCGAGACGCCCGAGGAGTTCGAGGCCATCGTCGTGCGGGTGGGCGAGGGCGGCGAGCTGCTGCGGCTCGGCGACGTCGCCCGCGTCGAGCTCGGGGCGGAGGACTACGACTCCTTCAGCCGCCGCAACGGCGAGCCGAGCCCGGCGATGGGCGTCTACCAGCTGCCCGGCTCCAACGCGATCGAGGTGGCCGAGGGCGTGCGGGCGGCGCTGCGGGACATCACCGAGGCCCCCGAGTTCGCCGCCGGCGCGATCGAGCTCGACGTCACCTACGACTTCACCCGGTTCGTCGGGGCGTCGATCGAGGGGGTGGTGCGGACGATCTTCATCGCCGCCTTCCTCGTCTTCGTGACCGTCTTCGTCTTCCTGCAGGACTGGCGGGCGACGCTGGTGCCGACGATCGCGATCCCGGTGTCGATCGTGGGCGCGCTCGGCGTGCTCCTCGCCGCGGGCTTCAGCCTGAACATGCTCACGCTGTTCGGGCTCGTCCTCGCGATCGGGATCGTGGTGGACGACGCGATCGTCGTGGTCGAGAACGCCAGCCGGCTGATCGAGGACGAGGACCTCGCCCCGCACGACGCCGCGATCCGGGCGATGCGCGAGATCACCGGGCCGATCGTCGCCACCACCGCGGTGCTGCTGGCGGTGTTCGTCCCCACGTCGCTGCTGCCGGGCTTCACCGGCGAGCTGTACCGGCAGTTCGCGGTCACGATCTCCGTCGCGACGGTGCTCTCGTCGGTCAACGCCCTGACCCTGAGCCCGGCCCTCTGCGCGATCCTGCTCCGCCGCCGGCCGCCCGGCCGCGGCCGCTTCGTTCTCTGGCGGTGGTTCGACCGGATCCTCGGGGCCGCCCGCGGGGCGTACCTCTTCGCGGTGGGCCGGGCCCTCCGGCTGACGATCCTCGTGCTGGTGCTGTACGCCGGACTCGCCGCGGCGACGGTGTGGACGGTGCGCTCGGTGCCCCGCGGCTTCGTCCCCACCGAGGATCAGCTCGCGATCTTCGTGGACATCCAGCTGCCCGACGCGGCCAAGCTCGCCCGGACCGACGCCGTCCTGCGCGAGGCCGAGCGGATCGCGATGCAGCTGCCCGAGGTCGACGCGGTGATCGGCCTCGGCGGCCGGTCGCTGATCGCGGGCGTCTCGCAGTCCAACGTCGCGACGCTGATCGCCGTGCTCGCCCCGTGGGACGAGCGGCCGGACCCGGAGAGCTCGGCCGAAGGGGTCGTGGACACCCTCGGAGCCCGGCTCGGCGCGATCCAGGCCGCCCGCATCCAGCCCTTCCTGCCGCCGCCGATCCCGGGCCTCGGGCAGGCGGGCGGCTTCGACCTGCGGGTGCAGGACCGCTCGTCCCAGGGCCCGCAGCTGCTCGCGGCCGCCACCGGCGACGTCGTCGCGGCGATCAACCAGGACGAGCGGTTCGCGCGGGCCTTCACCAGCTACGCCGCCGAGGTGCCGAAGCTGTTCGTCGACATCGATCGCACCCGGGTCAAGCGGCAGGGCGTCGCCCTCGACGAGGTCTTCGGCACCCTGGCCGCGAACCTCGGCTCGGTGGCGGTGAACGACTTCAACCGCTTCGGACAGGTGTACGAGGTCCGCGTGCAGGCGGATGCCGACGCGCGGCAGACGGTGGAGGACCTGACCCGGCTCACGGTGCGCACCCGCGAGGGCGGCATGGTGCCGCTGAGTGCGCTGGCCACCGTGGACATGATCGTCGGACCCGCGGTGATCGACCGGTACAACCTCTTCCCCGCCGCGTCGATCCGCGGGCAGGGGAGGCCCGGGACGAGCTCGGGCGAGGCGATCGCGGTGGTCGAGCGACTGGCCGAGGATCGGCTGCCGCCCGGCTTCGGCTTCGAGTGGACCGGCACCGCGTACCAGCAGCTGCAGGCGGGCAACGTGGCCCCGATCGTCTTCGCGCTCGCGGTCGTCTTCGCGTTCCTCGCCCTCGCCGCCCTGTACGAGAGCTGGCTGACCCCGATCTCGATCCTCGCCACGGTGCCGATCGCGATCCTCGGGGCACTGCTCGCGGCGGCGGTCCGCGGCCTGCCCAACGACGTCTACCTGCAGGTGGGCCTCGTGCTGCTCGTGGCCCTCGCGAGCAAGAACGCGATCCTCGTGGTCGAGTTCTCGCGGCAGCGACGGCAGGCCGGGGCGGACCCGGGCGACGCGGCCCTCGAGGCGGCCGAGCTGCGGTTCCGGCCGATCCTGATGACGAGCATCTCGTTCGTGCTCGGCACGCTGCCGCTGCTGCTCGCCAGCGGCGCCGGGGCGGCGAGCCGCACCGCGATCGGCACCGCGGTCTTCGGCGGCATGGTGCTGGCCACCAGCGCCGGCGTGTTCTTCATCCCGACGATGGACGCGATCGTCCAGCGGACCGTGCGGCGGCTGACCGGCGGCGGGGAAGGCGGCTCCGGCGGCGGCGGCGGCGATGGCGGCGGCGGCGGCGATGGCGGCGACGGCGGCGGTGGTGGTGCGGAGGGCGGCTCCGGCGGCGACGAGCCCGGCAAGCCGAGCGGCGACGCCCGCCCCTCGACGGCGGGCGGCGAAGGCTCCGCGGAGGGCGACGGGACGGACGAGGACGACCGGCCGGGCCCGCCACGACGCGGGTGAGACGCCGCCGCCCCGTTCCCGGAGTCGTGGGCGCGGCGTCTTCTCGACTCCTCCCCGGGAGGGAATCTTGCTTGGATGTCCTTCCGTCGAAGGAAGCGGATGAATCGAGCGTTCGGGGTTCCTCGGGGGGAGCCCTATGATCGAGGTTCGCCTCGCGTCGGTGCGATCGCCGTCGCGAGATCGCGTTCCTGTGTCGTTCATCGAGCAGCACCCGGGAGCATCAGGTGAGCGGCCTCGTCCCCTCGGATGAGCCGGACGGCGCGCGTGCCGACCGGCTGGAGCGGCTGTACCGGGAGATCCGTTCGGTCTCCGGTCGTCTGTTCGAGCGGGAGCGGACGGGGCACACGCTGCAGCCGACCGCGGTCGCGCACGAGGCCTGGATCCGCCTGGCGCCGGGGCTCGATCGGACCGGCGGCGAGCCGGAGCTCGCGCTCATCGTGCGGGCGGTTCGCAACGTGCTCGTCGATCACGCTCGGCGACGGGACGCGGCTCGCCGCGGTGGCGGACACGCCCGGGCCGCCCTCGACGCCGAGGCGCTCGCGGTGCGGGAGGACCCCGAGGCCATGGTGATCGTCGGCGACGCCCTCGAGACCCTCGCCGCCCGCAGCCCGCGGGCCGCGAGCGTGGTCGAGCTCCGCTTCATCGCCGGCTGCAGCGAGGACGAGGTCGCGATGCTGCTCGGCTGCTCGCGGGCGACGGTCAGCCGCGAGTGGGGCGCCGCCCGGGCGTGGCTGCGGCGGGCGCTCGCCGAGGCGGAGGGGGCCGCCGACGCCGCCGTGGACGGATCGTCCGGCGCGGCCGCGGAGGGACCGGGCGGGGATGTCCCCCGAGCGGACGGACCCGGAACGGACGGACCCGGAACCGGCGGACCGAGAGCGGACGAGCCGTGAGCGAGGTCACCTGGGATCGGTTGACGCGGGCGTGCGCCGACGTGGCCGCCCTGCCGCCGGTCGAGCGGGCCGCGGCCCTCGCCCGGCTCGAGCGCGAGTCTCCGGCCCTCGCGGCCGAGGTGCGCTCGCTGCTGGCCGCCGATCGGCCGCTCTCGATCGACGGCGGCGAGGCGGCGGCCGCCTTGCGGGACGACTCCCATGACGCCGGGACCACCGCTGCCCCCCCGGTCGACCGAATCGGGCGGTACCGCATCGAGGCGCGGATCGGCCGCGGCGCATCGGCCACGGTCTATCGCGCCCGCACCGAGGTTCCGCCGCGTCCGGTCGCGATCAAGCTCTTCGACGCGATCGGCGGCGAGGAGGACCGCGAACGGACCGCCTTGCGGCGGTTCGACGCCGAGGTCCGGGCGCTCTCGCGACTCCGTCACCCCGGGATCGCCACCATCCTCGACGCCGGCACGACGCGGATCGACGGCCGCGAGCGCCGGTGGATCGCGATGGACCTCGTCGAGGGCCCACCGATCACCGAGTGGGCGCGGGTCGCCCGCCCCGGCCCGGGCGTGATCGTCCGGCTCGCCGCCGATCTGGCGGCGGCCGTCGCCCACGCCCACGGCCGCGGGATCATCCACCGCGACCTCAAGCCCGCCAACGTCCTCGTCGAGGTCCGCGACGGGGAGCCGGTGGTCCGCGTGCTCGACTTCGGCGTCGCCCGCCTGCTCGAGGACGAGGAGGAGGTGACCCGAGTCACTCGCGGCGGGCAGGTCATCGGCACCGTCGGCTACCTCGCCCCCGAGCAGGTGACGGGCGACCCCGAGGCGGTGAGCGTGGCGGTGGACGTCTACGCGATGGGCCTGATCCTGCACGAGCTGCTCGGCGGCCGCCCCGCCATCGATCTGCCCACCGGCCCGCTGGTGGCCCGCCTGCAGGCGGTGGCCCGCGCCCGTCCGCAGCCCGTCCGCACCGTGGTCCGTGGGATCGACGAGGACCTCGCGGTGATCGTCGACACCGCCACCGCTCGCGCGGCCGGGGACCGCTACGCCTCCGCCGCGGTGCTCGAGCAGGACCTCCGCCGCCGCCTCGCGGGCCGGCCGATCGCGGCCCGACCGCTCTCGACGTTCGCGCAGGCGTGCCGCTTCGTCGGCCGCCACCGCGCCGCGACCGCCACCGCCGCCGTCGCCGCGGTGGTGCTCCCGGTGCTGCTCGCGATCACCGCCACGAGCCTCGCGGCCGAGCGGCGCAGCACCGAGCGGCTCGCCCGGTCGCTGGTCGCGTCCCTCGACGTCGCCAACGCGATGGCCGACGCCATGGACCGGCGGTTCGGGGCCACGGCCTTCCTCGAGGAGTACTACCGGCGGCAGTTCGAGCACGTCTCGGGCCTGATCCCCGCGGTGGCGGCGGGCGCGGTGATCGAGGACCCGGTGATCGTCGACGTCGTCGACCGGCACGAGGTCGAGGGCTGGCGCGTGGTCGACGACGGCGGTCGCCGGGTCGCCCGCTACCGGGACGTCGGCGGCGGCCACACCGGACCGCTCGTCCGCGATTCCGAGCTGCGCGAGACCTGGGGCGACGCTCTGCTCCGCTTCTCGTCGGTCCTCACGCGGGCCGCCGACCTCGATGCGGCGCTGGCGGCCCGGGTCCTCGGCCTCGCGATCGAGCGCGAGGCCCTCGCCCGCGATCCGCAGGACCCCGAGCGGCGGCGCGAGCACGCCCTGGCGACGATCTACCTCGGCGACACCATGCATCATCTCGGTGACGTCGACACCGCCCTCGAGCTCTACCAGCGGGCGCTGGTGGTCGACCGGGCCCTCGCCGAGGAGCGGCCGCACGTGCGGCGGCACCGCGACGACGTCGCGTGGGGCCTCGACCGCATCGCGAACATCGAGCGGCATCGCGATCCCGCCCGGGCGCGCGCGCTGCACCGCGAGCGCATGGCGCTCTGCGACGAGCTGCTCGCGGAGATGACCCCGGCGGACGGACGGGCGTGGGGCCACGCGCTGCACGGCCGGGCCGTCTCGGCGTGGGCGATGGTCATGCTTGCCCGCGACCGCGGTGACGAGTCGCTCGTGCCCTGGCTGCACCGCGCGCAGCGGGACGCCGTCCGCCTGCACCGGGCGTTCCCCGCCGACGAGGCGTGGGCGAGCCTGGCCGGCCGGACGACGTTCGAGCTGCTCGAGCGAATGCTGGCGGCCGGGCCGGAGGCGGGCGTCACCGCCGAGACGATGGCGACGCTCGGGGCGACGCTGCGCGAGGTGTGCGAGACGCGACGCCGCGCCGCGCCGGACGAGCCGGCGTTCAGCCACGACCTGGGGAGGGCGTGGATGCTGGCGGCCCGGGTCGCGGTCCGGGCCGGCCGGTGGGGCGAGATCGGCCCGGCGATGGAGCACGCCGCCGCCTGCTTTGCGCACGACGGCGGATCGGCCGGCCCGGTCGAGGTCCTGGCCGGCTGGACGGAGGTGGCCCGCACGCTGATCGCCCGCGAGGATGCGTCCCCCGACCCCGCGCTCGCACCGGGCGGGCCGCCGGCGGCCCCGGGCGCGGCGGCGGTCCGGGACGGCCTGCGGGCCGCGATCGCCCGGGTGGAGGACGCGCTGGCGACGGGTCGGCTGCGGCGCGGGGCGCGGACGACCGAGGTGCTCGACGCCGCCGCCCCGCTGCTCGAGGCGCTCGCGCACCGCCGTGCCGCGGACGGCACCGAGCCGCGCCACGGGGTCAGAAGCGGAGCGTGAGCTCGACGAGGACGTCGCGGCGCAGCTCGAGCGTCTGCGAGGCGAAGAAGTCCTCGCGGAACTCCGGGTGCCGGTCGTCGAGCAGGTTCCGGCCCCAGACCGAGAGCTCGACGTCGGGACTCGGGCGCCACGTGAGGCCGACGTCGAGCCGCAGGTGATCGTCGATCGGGGGCGTGCCGATGGCCTCGAAGGACGGCCGCCGATCGGTCCACGCCGCGACGGCGTCGAGCCGGAGCTCGTCCGTCATGTCCCACGAGCTGCGAAGCTGGGCCATCTGCTCCGCGTGGGTGCCGTCGCTGCGGATGGTCGCGCGGTCGGCCTCGATGTCCACGCGGGCGAGGGACCACGAGCCGGTGAGCCGCCAGGAGGTGACGGGCTGCCAGGTCGCCTCGACCTCGCCGCCCCACACCGTGCCGCGTCCGTTGTTGGCGAGCGAGAGGTTGGGCTCGAACGGGGAGCTCACCCGCAGCCCGTCGTAGTCGTTCCAGAATCCCGTCGCGTCGAGCGTCAGGCTCTCGTGCAGCCGCCAGCGCACGCCGGACTCGAGGGCGAGCAGCTCCTCGGCGTCCGTGGCGGGGTCGCCCGAGGTGCCGAGGGCCGCGAACGAGCCGCTTGCCGGGCCACCCGCGAGGAGGCCGGTGTCGGCGTAGCGATCGACGAAGAGGATGTCCTGATCGACCACGGACGGCACCCGCACCGCCCGGGACACCGCGGCCCACGCGGCGAGGTCGTCGGTGGGCGTCCAGGCGAGCCGCACGCTGGGCTGGACCTCGAAGCCGGAGAAGTCGTTGTGGGACAGCTTCGATCCGATCAGCGCGGTGAGGTCGTCCCGGCCCGCGAGCGGCATCTCGAGCTGCACGAAGCCGCTCACCACGTGGTCCCACCGGTCGGCCTCGGCGCTGGTCGAGAGCTGGAGGTTCGACTCGAGGGCCGTGCGACGGGCCTGATACTGGGCACCCCAGGTGACGTACGCCTCGTCGATCCGCGCGACGGACCGGAACGAGAGGTCGATCCCGTCCTGCGTGCCCTCCTGCGCGTACCGGGTCGTGTCGAGTCGGTCCAGCGACAGCTGGGCGTGCCAGCCGGTGCCGTCGTCGGCCCGTCGTTCGATCCGGCCGCGGACATGCCCGCCGGTGAAGCGGTCGTCCACCCGGCGCTCCACCTGCTGCAGGTGGGCGAGGATCGGGAACCGCGTGTCGCGGCCCATGCGCCCCGCGTTGTACGCCCGGCCGTCGAGCGTGAGGACGGCGTCCGCATCGAGCCGATGGTCGAGCCGGAAGCCGCCGCTGCCGAGCAGGGCGTCGTCGGCCGAGTCGGCGTCGGTGCCGGCGAGGGCGGACGCGGCGAGCGAGCTGCCGCGGACGTCCACCCGCCACGCGGTGTCCTCGCCCGCGCGGGCGCCATACCGCAGGTCGCCGGCCGCCACCGTCTGGTTTCCGCCCGCGGCCCGCAGGTACAGGCCCACGGTGTCGAAGGCGGACCGGGTGCGGACGCTCACCACGCCGTTGACCGCGTTCTCGCCCCAGAGGGTCGCGCCCGGCCCGCGGACCACCTCGATCGACTCGAGGTCGTACAGCGGGAGGTCGAGCGTCTCCCAGAGGGTTCCGCTGAAGGCGGTCGTGTAGACGGACCGGTCGTCGACGAGCACCTGCAGCTTGTTGGCGAGCGCACCGGTGAAGCCGCGCACCGAGATGGCCCACTGGGTGTTGCTGATGCGTGCGACGTCGACGCCCGGGGCCAGCCGGAGCACCTCCGCGAGGTGACGGTAGCCGGTTCGGTCGATGTCCTCGGGCGTGATGCGGGTGACCGCGGACGGGGTGCCCAGGATCGGGCGGGCGGAGCCGGCGACGCTGGACACCTCGACCGCGAAGAGATCCTCGAAGGCGAGGTCGGCGAAGTCGTTGTCGAGGCCGGGATCGCCGTCGGGCGGGGCGTCGGGCGGGGCGTCGGGCGG
>CAYLNM010000112.1:0-15488 GCA_964385045.1 uncultured Isosphaeraceae bacterium | reverse complement strand
CGCGGCGACGGGGCGGCCGCCGCGCCGCGCTCGGCCGCGAACGCCGCCCGCAGGCGGGCGACGACGGCCTCGCCGGGCGAGGCGGCCGCGGCGGGCTCGGCCAGCTCGGCGAGCGTGGTGCGAAGCCAGGTCAGCTGCACCCGGCCCGCGGGGTCGGCGGCCAGGCGTGCCTCCAGGGCGGCGACCTCGGCGGCGTCGAGCCCGCCCTCGGCGAGGGCGATGAGGCGGGGATCGAGCCCGGGGTGCTCGCCGGTCCCGTCTCGATGCTCATCGGATGCGGCCATGCGGACCTCCGTCGGGGGAACGTGCCGGGCGCGCCCCGGCGGATACGCGGCGGGCTCAGGAATCGGAGAGGGACGCCTCGTCGCCAGCGGTCGCCCCGTCGCCGCCCGCCGCCGGCGGCCCGCCCGCCTCGAGGATCGCCAGGAGCCGGGCGAGGCAGCGGGCCCGGGTCGGGCCGATGCTGCCGCGGGGCATGCCGAGCTCTGCCGCCACCCGGTCGTAGGACGGCGGACCCGCGGCCCCGCGGCCGTACAGCACCGCGAGCAGGTCCCGGCACCGCTGGCCGAGTGACTCGAGCGCCACCCGCACACGGTGGCGATCCTCGAGTGCCGCGAGCCGCTCGAAGGCGCCGGGGGCGTCCTCGTCCGCCGGCTCGGGCACGCCGGGCGCCTCGTCGCCGTCCGCGGCGACCGGCCCCGCCCCGAGGCCGCGGCGACGCGATCGCGCCTGGCGGGCCGCGGTCCGCTCGGCCGTGGTCAGCAGCCAGCGGACGAGTCCCTGGGGATTCGCGAGCCCGTCGAGGCCCCGGAGCAGCGCGAGGAAGACCTCCTGCACCACGTCGTCGGCCCCGGCCGCGTCGAGCCCGCGGCGGTGGGCGACCGCCCGCACCAGCCCGCCGTGCCGCCGCACGATCGCCTCCCACGCGGCCGCATCGCCGGCCCGGGCCCACCCGACGAGCTCGGCGTCGGTCGCGGCCGGGGTCCCGGCGACGGGCGGTCGCGAGGACGGGGTGGACATCGGCGGGCTCCCGGAGGCGGCGGACGGGGGGACGGCGCGGCCCGCCTGGTCTCGGCGCGCCGCCGCCCATCGTACGAAGCCCGCGCGCCCGATCGCCCGATCGGCACGCGCGCGGGCGGCCGCGCCGCCGCCCGCGCGACCGCCGCCGCGCGCCCCGGCCGTCGATCGGCGGGGGCCCGCGGCGGCGGCGCCGGGGGCTCGGATGTCCTCGCGCGCGGACCGTCGCCGGCCGGCGGTCAGTCGCCGGCGCGCGTCGGCACGTGCGATCCGGCATCGACCGTGGCCGCCCCGGCCGCGGCATCCGCCGGGTCCTATCCCGCCGCCGACGCCTCCCGCTCGGCGGCGCCCGGCCCGTCTCCCGCCCCCCGCACCTCGATCGTCACCGAGCCGTTGGACGTGTCGATCCGCGAACGGTGCTCGGCGCCCTCGAGCCGCACCTCGAGCGACGAACGGCCACTCCGCATGTCGCCGGCGATCCGCGGCGAGCCGGTGAGCTCGACCGCGCCGTTGGACGTGTCGGCCTCGAGCCAGCCGCCGAAGCCCGGGCCCACGCTCAGCCTCGCCGAGCCGTTGCTCGAGCGGACGCGGACCGGGCCGGTCGCCTCGTCGTGGAGGTCGATGCGCACCGGGCCGTTGCTCGTCCGCAGGTCGAGCCCGCCGAGGTGGTTGGTGACCTCGATGCGGCCGTTGCTGCTCGTGGCCGTGATGTCGCCGACGGTGTCGATCAGCACGAGTCGCCCGTTGCTCGTCTCCGCCTCGACCGGCCCGTCGGTGGCCACGAGCGTGATGCGGCCGTTGGACGTGCCGAGATCGATCGGGCCCGAGCCGCCCTCGACGCGGAGGGCGCCGTTCGAGGACCGGGCCCGCACCGCCGCGGGCGTGGTCAGGGTGACGTGCAGGCTCGCCGCGTCGCCGTTCCGCCAGCGGTCGGGCATGCGGGGGCGGATGCGGACGGTGCCGTCGGACGCCTCGACGACCTCGATCTCGGCTGCGGCCAGCCGGGACTCGGCCTGCTCGCGGGTCGCGCCGCCGGCCTGCAGGTCGGCGACGATCGTCAGGCCCTCGGCCGCGGGATCGACCACCACGGTGATCGACCCGTTGCGGGAGGCCACGTCCAGCGCGTCCGGGTCGGCGGCGACGTCGAGCGTCTCGGCCGGCCGCATCGTCGGCTCGGGGTCGAGCCCCGCGGGGGTGCCGATCGCGACGTCGGTCCCGGCCGGCACCGCCGAGGCGGTCGAGAGCACGACCCGGCCCTCGGCCCGGTGCAGCGGCGCGGAGCACGCGGCGGTCAGCAGCAGCAGCGCGGCGGCCGCGCCGGCGGCGGCGGTGATCCGGACCGCGACGCCTCGCCCGCGGGCGGGCCGGCAGGCAGGCCCGCGGGCGGACCAGCGAGCGGACCGCCGAGTGGGCGAGGCGGATGCGACGGCGACGATCGGGCGGGCGAGGGCCGGGCGGCTCATGGCGAATCTCCTCGTGCTGCTCGTGCGTGCAACGTGCGACATGCGGCGCTGGGCGGGCTGCGTGCGACGTGCGGCGGCGGGCGGCAGGCGGCCGCGCGACGACATCGTCCCGCACCCGCGGCGGCGGTGGGAACGCTTCCGATCGGCGACGTCGTGATTTCTCGGGGCGAGCGCCGTCGGCCGCGCCGGCGACCGGCGGGCCGCGGGCGCGGCGCGGGTCACTCCCCCGCCGGTCCCGGAGCGGGCACGCGGGCCCAGGCGGCGGAGACCTCGTCGCGCCAGAGGACGCGGTCGTCCTCGTCGCCGATCGTCACCCGCACGTTGGGCGAGTACCGGGTGGTCGCGGGCAGCGCCGGACGGTCGCGGCTGACGACGTCGAGCACCGCCGGCTGGCGGCCCAGCGTCCAGTCGACGCTCGCGCGGCCCTCTTCGGCGACGACCGCCATCGCATCGGTGGCCGCGTCCACGTCCACGTCGCCGCGGCCGGAGATCGCCCGCACGAAGGTGCCGGGCCGGCCGAGTCCGCCGTGGGCGTCGACCTCGACGTCGCCCTCGCGGGTCAGGACGTCAAGGTCGCCGGCCATCCGCCGCACCACCACGTCGCCGCGACGCGTCCGCACCTGCAGCGCGGTCGGATGGTCCAGCGTGATCTCGTAGTTCACCCGATCGATGACGCCGGGCAGGCCGGGCGCGACGAGCCGCACCTCCTGGGCGTCGAGCTCGCTCACCACCGTGACCTGCGCGCCGCGCACCCGCCGCTCGGCCTCGGCGATGGTCCGGGCCGAGAGCCGCACCTGGGCGGTGATCGTCATTCGGCCCACGGTGGGCAGACCGTCGTCGGGAACGGTGGCGGGCGGCAGCGGCGTCGTCGGGACGGACACGCCCGGGCCGCCCTCGAGCCCGCGGGCGAGGTCGCCGGCGCCGGCGGCGAGCCCGTCCACCACCGAGCGTCCGATCGGCCGCAGCCCGAGCACCCGGACCGAGCCCGCGACGCCGAGGTGACCGATCCGCACCGGCTGCGAGGGGTCGTAGGGTACGGTGGCGTCGACGAGGGTGACGTCCCAGAACTCGACGCCGGGGACCTTGGTGATCCGGGCGACATCGGGAACGTACGGCCGGCCCGCAGTCCGGCAGCCGCCGAGCATCCCTGCCCCGGCCACGAGAACCAGACCGGCGAGGCCGGCGATCCATCGACTCCTCGGACCCGTTCGCGGCGACCCGCCGGTCGCCACGCGTGCCGTCCCTGACATCGTCCTCGCTCCGCGGGCGGGCGGCGAACCGTGCCGCCCCTGTGCACACGGTATTCGCATCGGTCGGCACAGCGCGGGTCCGTGAGCGATTCGCCGCGGAATCCACCGCCGAGGGGACGTCCGACGCCGCCGGGCGGGGCGACTCATCCACGATCGATCCACATCGAGGGTGCAGGCGCGGGGGCGGGTCGGGACCCTCACGCCGGGTCGATGGCCCGGCGGGCGGTGGCGATCCCCCCCGCGGCGCTCGGCGCCGCGGCGCCGGCCCGACCGTGCCCCGGCACGAACGTCGATTCGCCATGGAGCCCGACGGAGGTGGCCGCCCCGTGCACCGGCCTCGCGGCCGCGCCGGCCCCGGCGGCCGCGGCGGCCGCGGTGGTCCCCGCCGCATCCGGCGTCTCCACCGGCTCCGCCACCGGCGGCCCGCCCTCGAGCGGAGCCGGGTAGGTGATCCGCTCCACCACGCGGTTGTCCGCGTCGCAGACGATCACCCGCGGGCGGTGCGTCTCCATCTCGCGGCGGTCGAGCTGGCAGTAGGCGATCACGATCACGCGGTGCCCGAGCCCGGTGAGCCGGGCCGCGGCGCCGTTGATCACGATGTCGCCGCTGCCCCGGTCGCCCTCGAAGACGTAGGTCTCGAAGCGGTGGCCGTTCTCGCAGTCGGCGACGAGGACCTTCTCGTTCGGGAGGATCCCCGTCTCGTCGAGCAGGTCCCGGTCGATCGTGATCGAGCCGGAGTACTCCGGCTTGCACTCGGTGACGCGGGCGTGGTGGATCTTGCCGAGCAGGAAGGTGCGAAGCATCGGTCGGTCGTCCGGGCGGCGGGCCGCGCGAGCGGAGTCGGGACGGGACGGGAAGGGACGGGACGGGACGAGCGGATGCGGCGTCGCAGCGGGCCGCCGCGGCGACCGGGAGCCCCCGCCCCGCCACGATCAGCCGTCGTCTTCGGGACGCTCCCAGCGGACCCGCGGGGCGTCGCCCCACAGCGCCTCGAGGTCATAGTACGCGCGCTGGTTCGGCTCGAAGAGGTGCACGATGAGGTCCACGAAGTCGACCACGATCCACGTCGCGGCCGGGTCCCGGTCGCGGGCGAAGGTGGCCTCCCCGCGCTCGGCGCCGAAGTCCCGCAGCTCGTCCGCCACCGACTTCATCTGACGGTCGCTGGTGCCGGTGCCGATCAGGACGAAGTTCGCGACCTCGCTCAGACCGCGGAGGTCGAGCAGCGTCACGTCGGTGCACTTGCGGTCGTGCAGCAGGCGGGCGGCCTCGACGGCGAACGCCCGGTCGTCGGCTTCCCCGCCGGCTCCGCCGCTGCCGCCACCGCTCGCGGCCGCGGACCTGCCGTCCTCGGACGCACCGGCGGCCGGCGCCGGGGAAGTGTCCCCGACGTCCGGCCGCCCAGCGTCCCCCCTCGGTTCCTCGGGACGGCTCATCCGAGCCCCAGGGCCGCGATGACCATCGGGCTGAAGTTCACCACGAGGCCGGCGAACACGACCGACACGATCGCGATCAGCTTGATGAGAATGTTCAGCGACGGACCGGAGGTGTCCTTGAAGGGATCACCGACGGTGTCGCCGACCACGCCGGCCTTGTGGGCGTCGGAGCCCTTGCCGCCGTGGTGGCCCTTCTCGATGTACTTCTTGGCGTTGTCCCACGCACCGCCCGCGTTCGCCATGTAGATGGCGACCGCGAAGCCACTGGTGAGGCCGCCCACGAGCAGGCCCATCACGCCGCCGACGCCGAGGACGATGCCCGCGACGACCGGCACCACGATGGCGAGGATCGACGGGACGACCATCTCCTTCTGGGCGCCCGCGGTCGAGATCGCCACGCACTCGGCGTAGTCCGGGTACTGCTTGCCGTCCACGGTGGTCTTCTTGGGCCACTGCATCGGGTCGGCGAGCTGCTCGTCGGTGAGACCGTCGTTCTTGAACCCCTGCTTCATGATGGTGAACTGCCGGCGGCACTCGCCCATCATCTGGTAGGCGGCCCGGCCCACGGCGTTCATGGTGAGGGCACAGAAGACGAAGGCGAGCAGCACGCCGAGGAACACGCCGCCGAGGACGCGTGGGTTCATGAGCGTCACGTCGTAGAACGCGAGGACCTGCTCGATCGACGCCTGGTTCACCGGGACCACGGAGAAGCGGAGGTCGTCGTCGTCGGAGACGGCCCCGAAGTGGTAGACGTTCTCGGTCTCGTCGAAGGCGGCGTCGAAGTTGAACGGACGCGGGTTGCCGTCGTCGTCGACGAAGGGCCTCTCCGCCATGATCTCGTCCACGCGGGCCGCCACCGCGTCGTTGGCGAGCAGCAGGCCGCCGGTGTAGTCGATCTCGGTGACGGTCTCCGTGGTGTCGCCCTCGGTGACCTGACGGTCCATCTCGATCGCGAGGCTGAACTCGCCGTAGCCCTGGTAGACGGCCACGCCGACCCCGGCGCCGACGTTGTTGTCGCGCGCAACCTGCTCCGTCACGCCGTCCTCGAGCTTCTGGTCGAGGCTCGTCTGCACCACCGAGACGTACGCCGCGAGCAGCGCCATCGCGGTGAGGGCGGCCGAGCCGATCGCGAAGCCCTTGCCGGTCGCCGCGGTGGTGTTGCCGAGCGAGTCGAGCATGTCGGTCCGCTCGCGGACGAACGGCGGCTGGTCGGTCATCTCGGCGTTGCCGCCCGCGTTGTCGGCGATGGGGCCGTACGCGTCGGTGGCGAGGGTGATGCCGAGGGTCGAGAGCATGCCGACCGCGGCCACGCCGACGCCGAAGAGGCCGAGGAGGAAGTTCTCGCCGCCGCCGGCGAAGGCGAAGGCGAGGATGATCGAGGCGACGACGGTGAGGATCGGGACCCAGGTCGAGATCATGCCCACCGCGACGCCGGCGATGATGACGGTCGCGGGACCGGTCTCGGCCTGCCGCGCGATCTCCTGCGTCGGCTTGTGCTCGTAGGACGTGTAGTACTCGGTGAAGTAGGCGATCACGTTGCCGCCGACGAGGCCGACGACGATCGCGAGCCAGATGCCCCACCAGCGGACGGGCGACTCGACCCCCTCGCCGGGATCGAATCCGCCGAGCAGGATCCACAGCAGCCCGGCCGAGAGCAGCGCGATGAGGCCGGCGGCGGCGTAGACGCCGTTGTGCAGGCCCTTGAGCAGCTGGCTGAAGCTCGCGTCCTCCTTGGCCTTCACGACGAAGACGCCGGCGAGCGAGCAGAAGATGCCGAGGCCGGCGAGGGCGATCGGCGTCACCGCGAGGCGGATCTGCAGCTCGCGGGCCATGTCGCCGGTGAGCATCATGCCGAGGACCGCCGCGGTGCCGAGGGCCATCGAGGCGAGGATCGAGCCGTAGTAGGACTCGTAGAGGTCGGCGCCCATGCCGGCCACGTCGCCGACGTTGTCGCCGACGTTGTCCGCGATGGTCGCGGGGTTGCGGGCGTCGTCCTCGGGGATGCCGGCCTCGACCTTGCCGACGAGGTCGGCGCCGACGTCGGCGGCCTTGGTGTAGATGCCGCCGCCGACGCGGGCGAAGAGCGCCTGCGTCGAGGCGCCCATGCCGTAGCTGAGCATCACCGCGGTGAGGGCGACGAGCGACTCCTCGGGGGCGATGACCTGCCAGATCAGGAACCACATCGACACGTCGAGGAGGGCGAAGCCGACCACGACGAGACCCATCACCGCACCGGCCCGGAAGGCCACGGTGAGGCCGTCGTTGAGCGACTGCTTGGCCGCGAAGGCGGTCCGGGCCGAGGCGTTGGTCGCCATCTTCATGCCGAACCAGCCGCAGAGGCCGGAGAAGAGGCCGGCGATCGGGACGCCGATCACGGTCGGCCACTGCTGGATGCCGATCGCGGCGAGGGCGGCGAGGATCGCCACCAGCACCACGAAGACGATGGTCACGACCTTGTACTGCCGCTTGAGATACGCCATCGCGCCGTCTCGGACGGCCTGGGCGATCTCGATCATGTTCTCGTCGCCCTCGGAGTTCTTCATCACCCCCTTGGCGAAGATGAAGGCGGCCACCAGCGCGACGATGGCGCCGATCGGTCCGAGGAGGTACACAGGAGCGTCGCTGAGGACCTCCTGCATCGAGGCGAGCGTCAAGGCTGCGGTCACGTCGGCGTCTCCACGGTGGCCCGATCGCGCAGGCGGTCGGGCGTCGGTCTGGGTCGGTCGATTCGCGGCGTCGCGCGGGCCGGGGGCCCGGTCGCGCGGGGCGGCGAGTGTAGCGATTCCGAGGCTCCGGGGTTGACAGCGGGCGCCGGGGTCCCCCCGGGTTTTCGCGCGATTTCCGCGGGGCCGCTCCGGTCGGCGCGCGACGACGCCGCCGACGGGGACGTCGACGGCGTCGTGAAGGTCCGGGAAGTCTCGGCTCGGACCCGGCGCGGGCGGGCCGGCGGACGGTCATCCGGTCGCGGGACCCGGTGGCCGTGCGGCCGTCGCCCCGGGACGCGGCTCAGCGGCGCTTGGTGCCGCCGCGAGCGGGCTGCGACTGGGCGCGGGCGATGCGGGCCTGCGTCTTGCGCTCGGCGCGGCGCTTCCGCTCCGACGGCTTCTCGAAGTACTGCTTCCGCTTGACGTCCTTCGTCAGGCCTTCCTTCTCGCAGAGCTTCTTGAAGCGGCGGAGCATCTGCCCCACCGACTCGCCGTGACGCGACTTGATGCGAATCGCCATGGAGTGCGGTTCCTCTGGGGGTCCGGCGCGTGCCACGCGACGCGACGACGGACCCGGGTCCGGGTGAGCCGAGCCGAGCATGATCGCCGGGAGGGCGGCCCGCGTCAACCGCCCCGGACGACGCGGCAGGCCGCGTTCGCGTTCTGATCGGATGCGGACGCTGAGGCGGCGAGGCGGTCCCGAGGCCGAGGGCGACCCGGGGTGGGGGCCGTGGCTCGCCGCCGGCCCGCGGTGGTCCGTGATGGCCCGTCGTGGGCGACCGGGGGCCGGGGGCCGGCGTCCGTGTCCCGGGGCCCGCGGCGGGATCCGCCACGCCGCCGGCGTAGAGTCCGCCCGTGCCGATCGTCGTCGATGCATACAACGTCGCCCACGTGACGGGCGTGCTCCCGCCGGAGCTCGCCGAGATCGACGTGCCGGAGCTCGTCCGGGTCCTCCCGCGCACCCGGTTCGCCCGCGAGCAGGTGACCCTCGTGTGCGACGGACTCCCGGCCGGCGGCGCGGCTCCGGTGCGGGGGACGGGCTCGGTGCGGGTTCGGTACGCCGGCGGCGGGAAGTCCGCCGACGATCTCATCGCGGCCATGGTGCAGCGGACGACCGCTCCGCGGGGGCTGACGGTGGTGAGCTCGGACCGGGCGGTCCAGCGGGCGGCCCGGAAGCGGCGCTGCCCGGTGCTCTCGAGCGAGGAGTTCCTGCGGCGGGTCGCCGACGACCTCCACGACGCGAGCCTGCCGGCGCTCCTCGAGCCCGAGGACCCCGAGGACACGGACACGGAGGCGGTGGACGGCCCACGGGGCGACGCGGCGGCCCCGGCATCGCCTCGGACGTCGAAGAAGACATCCCCCGGCCGGCCCCCCGCCCCGCCGGCGGACCCGGTGTTCCCGGCCGAGCTCGTCCGCGAGGCGGCGGCGTTCTCGCTGCCGCCGGAGCCGGCCCCGGAGGACGAGGGCGAGCCCGACTCCGGCCCCCGCCCCGGGCGGGGCGCCGGGTCGCGGTCCCCGGGCGAGCCGACGGCGCCGGCGACGGACGGCGCCGCCGCACCCGGGCCGCCCGCCCCTCCGGAGCCCGCCGCCGCCCCCCCGCCCGAGCCCGTGCTGCCGGGCGACCTGCTGACCGAGGCCCTCGAGCTCGCCCGGGCCGAGGACCGTCGCCGGGCGGACGAGACGGCGCGGCGACGGGCCGAGGCCGCGTCCCGGGCCGCCCACGACGCGGCGAGCCGGGCCGAGGCCGAGCGCCTCGCGGTCGAGGCGGCGGAGCGGGACGCCGCCGAGCGGGCCCGGCGCGAGGCCCGCGACCGTCGCCTCGCCGACGCCGCCGGCTCCGCGATCGGCGACGCCGACCTCGCGGCCCTCGACCGCCTGCTCGAGCAGGCGGTGCCGGCCGAGGACCGCCCGAAGAAGGACGAGACCTTCGAGGAGGACGTCATCGCCGAGGCCGAACGGCTGCTGCGGGAGCTCGGCGGCGACGCCGGACCGCAGCGCGGCTGAGGACCCGGCGTCTCCACTCGTACACTCGCGGCATGACGAGGTGCGTCCCCTGGCTCTCCGCTGCCATCGCCGCGTTCGCGCTCGCCGCCGCGGCGGGCTGCGGCGAGGCGCCGACGCCGCCGGCCGAGCCGGTGGCCGAGGCGCCGCCGACCGCCCCGCCGTCGGACTGGCGGCAGCTTCCGGAGTCGGTGGTGCTGGAGCTCGCCGAGGCCGATCTCGAGGCGTTCGGCCGGGCCGCGGCCCGCGCCCGGTCCGCCGCGGCCGACGCCCGCGACCGCTTCGAGCCCGCCGCTCCGGGCGAGCCCGACGCCTGGTTCGTGCTCGTGGCCCTGCCGATCGCCGACGGCGAGGGCGCCGAGACGGTCTGGGTCGCGGTCGATCGCTGGGGCGAGCACCGCATCGAGGGCCGCCTCGCGAGCCCGCCCACGCGGCCGCTCCGCGCCGCCCGCGAGCTCGGCGACCCGGTCGCGTTCCCGGCGGAGGAGCTGCTGGACTGGCTGCACCGGCCCGCCGGCAGCCGCGTCGAGGAGGGCGGCTTCACGCTCGACGCGCTGGAGGCGCGACGGGGCCCGGTGGAGATGGCCCTGCCGACGCAGCCGGCCGAGGACGGCGACTGACGCGGCGCTCCCCGCCGCGACGTCAGTCCGCCGGCATCAGCTGCAGCGTCGCGAGCGGCGCGCCGGGCAGCAGCGGCGAGGCGTTGCCCCGGACCCAGTCCACGTGGCTCGAGCGGTAGTCGCGCTCGCCGGGATGGCCCGACTGTCCCGCCGGGATGTGGCAGATGCCGCGGTCCTCGAGACCGGGGGCGACCACGATCCGCGTGCTCACCCCGAAGGACCGCGTGTGCACCCGCACCGCCCAGCGGTGGGCCGGGATCGGGGCGGGCGGCATGTCGAGGATCACGGACAGCTGCGGCACCACCGGCGACAGCGGGTGCCGAAGGTGGGCCACGCTCGAGTCCCGCCACGGGGCGAGGGCCGCGTCGCCGAGCCCGCGCACCGCGCCGGCGACCGTCGCGCGGATCGCCGCGTCCCAGTCCTGCGCCCCCGCGGGCAGCAGGTGGGCCGGCCGCGCCTCCAGCACCTGCAGCGCCGGCTCGTCGGCCCGGAACGAGCGGATCACCCGCGGCCGCACCGCGGCCGAGACCGGCGACAGCACCCGGTCGAGGGCCAGCGCGACGAGGTCCGCCCGCAGCTCGCCCAGGAGCCCGACCACCCGCGCCTCGAGCGTCGCCCGGCCGTCCCACGCCGCCA
The DNA here is from genome assembly GCA_964385045.1 of uncultured Isosphaeraceae bacterium. Taxonomy (GTDB): domain Bacteria; phylum Planctomycetota; class Phycisphaerae; order Phycisphaerales; family SM1A02; genus CAYLNM01. Next base: position 4,363 of record CAYLNM010000112.1, on the reverse strand, counting down.
GCGCCGCCACCACGGCCGCGACCGCCGGATCCTCGGGCGGTGCCTCCGCGAACGCCGCCACCGCCACGTCCCGCCACGGCAGGTAGCCCCGCACCTGCGCGTCGAGCTGCAGCTCGAGCATCGCGGTCTCGTCGACGATCGGCATCGCCGCGAGCCGCTCGGCGATCCGCGCCGCCCGGCCCGGATGCGCGAACCTCGGCCCGAGCGAGCGGGCGCGGTCGAGCGGCACCATGCGATTGTTCGCCGAGACGATGCGCCCGGTCGGCGGATCCACGACCCGCGGCCGCGGGGCCGATGCCTCGCGCCACCGCGCGGTGCCGTCCGCCCAGCTCGTCGGGACGCGCCCGTCGAAGCCGGCGCGGTCGGGCAGGAACCCGGCGATCGTCCAGCCGATCCGCCCGTCGGCCCCGGCGACGAGGACGTTCTGCGACGGGCCGTTCCACGCCGCCCCGATCGCGAGCGCCTCGTCCACGTCCCGGGCCGTCGCCATCCGCAGGATGTCGAGGCTGATGCGCTCGGGGTCGAGGGCGGGCCAGCGCAGGGCGACCGGCCGTCCGCGGTGGTCCTCGCCGACGATCGGCCCCCAGCGGGTCTCGCGCACGCGGATCTCCACCGGTTCCTCCCCCGCGACCGCGATGCGCTCGGTGCGGACGCGGAAGCGCTCGACGCCGTCCGGCGTTCGGTACGCCTCCGGATCGTCGGGATCGACCTCGATCGCCACGAGGTCCTGGAAGTCGCCGGTGACGGTGGTGAGCGTCCACGCGACGCGCTCGTTGCTGCCGATGAGGACGCCGGGCGAGCCCGGCAGCGTGACGCCGTGCACGGCTCCCCCGTCCCACCGGAGGCTCGTCCGGTACCACACGCCGGGGGCCGCGAGCATGAGGTGCGGATCGCCGGCGAGGATCGCCCGCCCGTGCACGGTGCCGCGGCCGGCCACCACCCACGCGTTGCTGCCGGGGGCGACGTCGGCGGGATGCAGGGCGTCCGCTCCCGCCAGCACGCGGGGCGTGCCGTGGCGCGGGGCGTCGACTGGTCCGCGGCGGGCGAAGGCCGCGGCCTCCGGCATCGGCCGCGGGTCCTCGTCCCCCGCCCGCCCGTCGGCCAGCGTGTCGTCGCGGTGCCAGGGGTCGGTCAGCCAGTCGAAGACCGCGGGGTCGACCGCGTCGGCGAGCACCCCCCGCCACGGCTCGTGCCGCGCGTCCATGCTCAGGAAGTCCCACATGAACAGCAGGACGAGCACGGTGTCGCGGGGTCGCCAGCGTTCGAGCGCCTCCATCGTCACCCCGGCCTGCTGCAGCTCGATGGGCGGCTCGCCGAGCACGTCGAGGCCCGCGTTCACGCCCTCGGCGTAGACCCGCAGTCGCGTGGCCGTCTCGGCGTCGAGGCGGCGGACGAACGCGTCGGCCACCCGCTCGAGCCCCAGCCGCCGCATCGACTCGTCGCTGGATCGCAGCATCGGCCCCGCGAGCTCGGCCACCCGGCCCGCGGCGAACCGCCGGGCGAGGTCCATCTGGAAGAACCGCTCCTGGGCGTGCACGAAGCCGAGGGCCCGCGTCGCGTCGAGGAGTCCGCCGGCGGCGGTGACGAGCGGCACGCCGCGGTCGTCGCGCTCGACCGTCACCGGCGCGGCGAGCCCGGGCAGCCCGGCGCGGCCGGTGCGCACCGGCCGGGCGCGCTGCAGGAGCTGGAGCGGGTTCACGCCGCCCGCGCCGGGGTCCGGCTGGACGGCGGCCGCGGCACCGGCAGCCGGGGCGGCGGCTCCGGCGAGCGCGGCGGGCATCGCGAGCGCGGCGGCGGCGAGCGCGGCGGGCATCGCGAGCGCGGCGGCGACCGGGACGAAACGGCACGGGCGATCGGGACGGGTGCGGCGCACGGCGGGTCTCCGGGAGTCCGTGACGGTAGCCTGCGCCGCCGGCCCGCAGGATCGCCGGCGCGCACGGTCCGGGAGTGCTCCCGCGACACCCGACGTGGACGACCGGTCCGGCCGGCCCCCGGCCTCCACGAGCCTTCGAGGACCCGCCATGGACCACGCCCCCCGCTTCCTCGCCCTCGTCGACGACGCCCGCACGCGGATCCGGGAGTGGTCGGTGGCGGAGACGAACGCCGCCCTCGAGCGCGGCGAGACCTTCGAGCTCGTCGACGTCCGCGAGGAGTCCGAGTGGGCCGCCCGGCGGATCCCCGGGGCTCGGCACGTCGGCCGCGGCGTGCTCGAGCGCGACGCCGAACGGCTGCTGCCCGACCCTGGCGCCCGCATCGTGCTCTACTGCGGCGGCGGCTACCGCTCGGCGCTCGCGGCCGACGCGCTGCAGCGCATGGGCTACCGCGACGTCATCTCGATGGACGGCGGCATCCGGGCCTGGCGGGAGGCGGGGCTGCCGGTGGAGGAGTGAGGCGGTGAGCCGCCGACGCGGCGGGCGGGCACGGGCGGGCGGGCACGGGGGGGCGGGCACGGCGGGCGACCGCCGATCGGCCGCGCTCCGGGGCGCGGTGCCCTCAGTCGTCCGCCACCCGCACGTCTCGCACGTGCCCCTCGACCCGTTCGGTGCCCCGCCAGCGGTTCAGCCGCGGCTCGACGGCCAGGTCGACGCGGCGGCCCGGCACGAGGGCCGCGGCATGCTCGCCGCCGCCGAACCACACCGCGCGGAGGGTTCCGCCGTCGGCACCCGCCCGCGGGTCGCGGACCTGCAGGGCCAGGTGCTGGAGCTCGCCGCCCATCCGCCGCGCGTCGGCCACCTGGACGCCGGCGAGTCGCAGCACCGGCCGGCGATTGCCGCGGCCGAACGGCCCGAGCCGCCGGACCGCCATGACGGACTCGCGGGTGAGCTCGCCCAGTCGGGCGTCCACGTCCACCAGCAGGCGCGGGACCAGATCCGCGGGCGCGATGTGGCGGTTGGCATGCTCGATCAGCGCGGCGCGGAAGGGCTCCAGCCGATCCGCCGCCAGGGCCATGCCGGCCGCCGCGTCGTGACCGCCGAACCGCTCGAGGTGCTCGGCGCACGCGGTCAGTCCGGCGTGGATCGAGTAGCCGTCGATCGATCGGGCCGAGCCCCTGAGCGTGCCGTCCCCCGCGTCCTGCAGCAGCACCGCCGGCCGTCCGAAGCGCTCGACCAGCCGCGAGCAGACGATGCCGACCACGCCGGGGTGCCAGTCGGCGTGGGCGAGGACGATCGCCCGCCGGTCCTCGCCGGTCATGCCGAGCTCCTCGGCCATGCCGGCGGCCTGCTCGAGGATCCGTCGCTCGGTGCGCTGCCGCTGCTCGTTGAGCCGGGCGAGCTCGCGGGCGATCGTCTCGGCCTCGGCGCCCGCGGCGTCGGTCAGCAGCCGCACCGCGTCGCGGGCGTGGCCCATGCGGCCGCACGCGTTGAGCCGCGGCGCGAGCACGAAGCCGACCCGCTCGTCGTCGATGTCCTCGCCCATCAGGCCCGAGGCCTCGATGAGCGCCCGCAGGCCGTCGATCGGCGCCGCCTTGATCGTACGGAGGCCGTAGGCGGTGAGGATGCGGTTCTCGCCCGTGAGCGGCACCACGTCGGCGATCGTGCCGAGGGCCACCAGGGGCAGCACCGCGACGAGCGCCTGCCGCGCGACCTTGCCCACGGAGTCGGAGCCGGCCCAGACCTGCGCGATCCGCCAGGCGAGCTTGAACGCGACGCCGGCCCCGCACAGGTCGGCGGTGGGATAGGTCGAGCCGGGCAGCCTCGGGTGCACCGCGATCGCGTCCGGCAGGGCGTCCGGGCCGCCGGCGGGCAGCTCGTGGTGGTCCGTGACGATCACGTCGAGCCCGGCCGCCCGCCCCGCCGCGACCTCGGCCCGGGCGGTGATGCCGCAGTCGACGGTGACGACGAGCCGCACCCCCTCGGCCGCGAGCTGCTCGAGGGCCGGGGCGTTCAGGCCGTAGCCCTCCTCGAGGCGGTGCGGCACGTAGCTCACGAGATCCGCGTCCGGCCGCAGGGCGCGGATCACGTGGGCGAGGATCGCGGTCGCGGTCATCCCGTCGACGTCGTAGTCGCCGTAGATCGCGATCCGCTCGCCCCCCCGCACCGCCCGGACGATGCGCTCGGCCGCCGCGCTCGCGCCGGGCAGGCCGCGCGGGGCGGGCAGCGCGTGCAGCGACGGCTCGAGGAAGGCCGCCGCCTCCGCCGGATCGGTGAGGCCGCGGGCGGCGAGGATGCGCTCGGCGAGCGGACGACCCGCGGCGGCCGGGACCGGCGGCCGCCGCCGCCAGCGGCGGGTGAGGCCGCGGCCGAGCTCGGCGGGCTCGGGCGGTGCCGGCGGCCGGGGGACGACGGCGGACGCCACGCCGGAGGCGGGCGACGACGCCGGGGCCGGGGCCGGGGCCGGGGGCGGGGCCGCCGAGCGGACGTCT
>CAYLNM010000111.1:0-15533 GCA_964385045.1 uncultured Isosphaeraceae bacterium | reverse complement strand
TCCGGGGTGGGCCGCCGGCGGACCACGCGAGCGGCGCGGGCGGCGCGGGCGGCGCGGGCGACGCGGAATCGCGGCACGTCGGCCCCCGCGAAGGACGCGAGCCGCGCGCCGGCGGGGCCGCGGCCCACGCCGGCCCGGGCGAGGGCGAGCCGGTGGGGACGCGTCGTCGACCCGGGGGGCCGACCGGCCGCGAAGGAGAAGCCCAGCACCGCGAGCCCGGCGATCGCCGGCATCCTCGACGCCGGACCGCCGATCACCGGCGGCAGGCCGAGACCGGAGAAGCGCAGCGCGAGGCCGAGCCGGCGGCCCGGGCGGCCGAGGAATCCGCGCCCGACGAGCACGACCGTCTCCGGACCGGCGGGGAATCCGCACGCCGGGCGGGGACGGTCGTCCTCGAGCCCGCGGCCATCGTCGCCGCAGTCGGGGCCGGCAGCCCGGGCGGCCGCTCGATCGGTGCCGTCAGCCGTGTTCGTCCTCGCCGCGACCACGGTCCTCGCCGCGCCCACCGGCGTCGGGCGGCCGCGTCGGCGGGGAGGCCGCGGCCCCGGCGCCCGGCCGCACCACCTCGGCCCCGCTCGCGCCGGGGCCGCCGGCCTCGAGGAAGTCGCGGAGCAGCTCGGCCGCCGCCAGCGCATCGCGCCGCCGCTTCTTCTCCCGCCGGGTCCGGCCGCTGCCGGCCAGCGCCTCCTCGGCCGCGAAGCTCGTCAGCCGCTCGTCCTGCAGGTGCACCGGTCTCCCGGTGGCCGCGGCCAGCTCCGCCGCGAACGTTCGCGTCAGCCGCGCTCGCGGCCCCTCGCTGTCGTCCATGTTCAGCGGCAGCCCGAGCACGAGGGCATCGGCATCCGCCTCCGCCGCCGCCCGGACCAGGGCCGCCACCAGCCGCGGCCCCCGCGGCACCTCGAGCACCGTTCCGGGCGCCGCGAAGCCGGTCTGGTCGTCGCCGGTGGCGGTCCCGGTGCGGCGGTCGCCGAGGTCGACGGCGAGGAAGCGGGTCACGGCCCGGCGCCGCCCGGTCCGCTCCCGCTCGCCCCGGCGTCGCCCGAGCCCCCCGTCCCGCCCGGCGGCCGGGCGAAGTCGGTCGCCTCGGCGACCTCGCGGACCCGCTGCACGTCCTCGGGGGCGCAGATCAGCGTGCGGCGGCCCGACCGGACCACCACGAGGTCGGATCGTCCGATGACGCTCACCAGCTCCTCGGGCCGCTCGCCGACCACGGTCACGTTCCGGGCGTCGAGGTGGTGCGTCCGCACGTTGGCTCGGTTCCCGTCCGCGTCGGCGGGCAGGGTCTCGGCCACGCTCGTCCAGCTGCCCAGGTCGGCCCACCGCACGTCCATCGCCACCGCGCAGATCGTGATCGCGGGGTCGGCGGCGGCGGGCTCCATGATCCCGTAGTCGACGCTGAGCCTCCGGAGCTCCGGGTACTCGCGGTCGAGGACCGCCTGCTGCTCCGGCCCGTCCCAGGCCGCCGCGATCCGCCGCATCGCGGCGTGGCTCTCGGGCAGGTGCCGCTCCATCGCCGCCATGAAGGTGCCGGCGTGGAAGACGAACATGCCGCTGTTCCAGCCGAAGGTGCCCGCGGCGAGGAAGGCCTCGGCGGTCGCGCGGTCGGGCTTCTCGACGAACCGCTCGACCACCGTCGCCCCGTCGAAGCCGGCGATCCCGGCCCCGCGCTCGACGTAGCCGTACCCGGTCGCGGCCTCGGTCGGCGTGATCGCGAACGTCACGAAGCGGGCGGGATCGTCCTCCACCAGCGCGTAGCCCGTCTCGAGGGCCGCCCGGAACCGCTCCTCGGGCTCGATCACGTGGTCGGAGGTGAGGACGGCGAAGACGGCGTCGGGGTCGCGGCGCTCCAGCACCGCGGCGGTGAAGGCGACGGCGTTGACGGTGTCGCGCCCCTCGGGCTCGCCGAGGATCTGCCGCTCGCCGAACTGCGGGTACTCGCGGCGGATCGTGGAGCGGAGCGCCTCGGCGGTGCAGAGGTAGCGGCGCTCGGGCGGCACGAGGCCCTCGAGCCGGTCGGAGGCCACGTCGAGCAGCGTGCGCCCGCCCACGAGCGGCAGCAGCTGCTTCGGACGGCCGGGCTGGCTCATCGGCCAGAGCCGGGTGCCGGACCCGCCGGCCATGATCATCGCGTAGCGCATCGGGCTCCTCGTCTCCGCAGTCGTCCTCGTGCCGGGGGCGACCGTCTCGCCACCCGTCCCCGCCTCCCGTCCCCGCCACCCGTCCCCGCCGCCTCCGGCGGTCCGGCCGCTCAGCCGCCCGCCGTCTCCGGCGACCGGTACGCCGCCTCGATGATCGCGGCCGGGTCGGCGAGCTCCGGCTCGTCCCGCATGACGGTCTCCACCAGGACGCTGGCCCGGGCCGGGGCCTCGCCGAGGCTGTCGACGAGGATCCGCAGGGCGTCGAGGGCGGGGGCGGGCAGCTCGCCGGCCGTCGCCGGCCGCACCGGGGCCGCGGGCGCGGACCCGCCGGTCGCTCCCGCCCCGGCCCCGGCCGGGGCGTCGAGGGCGGCGGGGTCCACCCACGGGTCCACCTTCCCGGCGAGCTCGGCCACGATCGTCTGGGCCGTCCGCTTGCCGATCTCGGGCAGGGCGGTGAGGGCGGCCACGTCCTCGGACGCGATCGCGGCCGCGACCTCGCCCGTCGGCCGGGCGAGGGCCCGCAGCGCCTTGCGGGGGCCGATCCCCTTGACGGTGGTGAACAGCTCGAAGAACGCCCGGTCCCGCTCGGAGGCGAAGCCGAGCAGCCGCGGCGTGAAGCTGCTGCCCTGCGACTGCGACTCCAGGAGCACCATGGTGTGCAGGACGACGGGCCCGCCGGCCGCGAGGGCGAGCCGCGGCACCTCGCCCGCGGGCACGAGCACCTCGATCGCCATCGGCCCGGTCGCGAGGACCGCGCGTCCGCTCTCCACGGTCTCCAGGGTGCCGGCGATGCGGGTGATCATCGGCGGGCAGTGTAGTGGGCGGCGGTGGGGGGCACGCCCGGTCGCGCGCCCCCGGTCGCCGCGGCGCCCCGGCGGGCGATGCCGCGCCGCGGCCCACCGTCATCGCTCCAGCAGCGTCCGCGCCCCGGCCGGGGCCATCGGCTCGCCCATCGGCAGCGGCTCGTCGTTGATCGTCCAGCCGCTGACGCGGGCGATCTCCGTCCGCAGCTGCTCGGTGATCTGCGCGGGGTCCCGCTCGCCCGAGAAGTCGTAGCGGCCGATGAACACCACCCGCGAGCGGCTCGTCGACTTCAGCGCGGTCCGCATGTCGCGGGTGGACGGCGTGCCGCTGATCCACGCCAGGAGCACCGGCTTCCGCGTCCGGGCCACGAGCAGGCCGACGCCGGAGAGGAACGGCCGGATCTCGCCCGGGGGCCGCACGAGCCGGGCCTCGGGGAAGACGCCAACGCATCCGCCGTCCCGCACGTGCCGGATCGCCTCGCGGAGCGCCCGGCTGTCCCCCGCGGCCCGGTCGACCGGGATGATCCGCTGCAGCCGCCACGCCCACGCGAGGCCGGGCAGCATCATGTCCTCGGCCATCATCCAGCGGATCCAGAAGCGGCTCGGGGCCTGCAGCAGGATGGGATCGACCGCGGAGGTGTGGTTGGCCACCAGGATCAGGCCGTCGTGGTCGTCGTCGTCCCGCGGCAGGTGCTCCCGGCCCTCGACCCGCAGGCGGTGCCGCACCCGGGCGTAGAGGCGGGTGAGCCGCCAGAGGCCCCCGAGCACCACCTCGCCGCGGGGCCCGCGCCGCAGCCACGGGGCGACGAGGCCGTACCAGGCGGCCATCAGCGCGAGATGCGCGACGAGGAGGATGAGCAGCAGGCGCAGCACGCGGGCACTCCGGCGGCGAGAGCGTGGCGACCGGCGGCGACCGGGTCAAGTTCGGGGCCGCCCGGCTCCCCCGTTCGCGGTCCCCGGGGCCGCGCTCCCGGGGCCCGATCCGAGGCCCGGGCTCCCCGGTCCGGGCCGCCGGCGGGCCGCGCCGCCGGTGCGGCTCCCGGGGACGACCGGTGACGAGGGTCGTCCGCGTTTGTTCGCGTCGCGCGGGACGGGTACGGTGCCCGGACGCTGCGCGTCGGCAGCCGACTTCCCGGCGCGGCCCCGCGGACCCGCCCATGCCCCGTCGCGACGACATCCACTCGATCCTCGTGATCGGCTCCGGCCCGATCGTCATCGGCCAGGGCTGCGAGTTCGACTACTCCGGCACCCAGGCGTGCAAGGCCCTCCGCGAGGAGGGCTACCGCGTGGTGCTGGTCAACTCGAACCCGGCCACGATCATGACGGACCCGGCCTACGCCGACCGGACCTACATCGAGCCCATCACGCCCGAGGCGGTGGAGAAGGTGCTCGAGCTCGAGGCCGAGCGGGGGACGCCGATCGACGCCCTGATCCCGACCCTCGGCGGGCAGACCGCCCTGAACTGCGGCTGCGCCCTGCACGACTCGGGCGTCCTCGAGCGCTTCGGGGTCGAGATGATCGGGGCCGACCGGGCCACGATCTACCGGGCCGAGGACCGCGACGCCTTCCGCACCGTCTGCGAGGGAATCGACCTGCGTCTGCCGAAGGCGCAGAGCGTCTCGACGTTCGAGGAGGCCCGGGCCTTCCTCGACGAGATCGGCCTGCCCGCCATCATCCGCCCGGCGTTCACGCTCGGCGGCATCGGCGGCGGCATCGCCTACAACCACGAGGAGTTCGAGGAGATCGTCCGCCGCGGGCTCGCGGCGTCGATGATCACCCAGGTCCAGATCGACCAGTCGATCCTGGGCTGGAAGGAGTACGAGCTCGAGGTCGTCCGCGACAAGAACGACAACTGCGTCATCGTCTGCGGCATCGAGAACGTGGACGCGGTCGGCGTCCACACCGGCGACTCGATCACGGTGGCCCCCATCCAGACGCTCTCCGACAAGGAGTACCAGCGGATGCGGGACGCCTCGATCGCGATCCTGCGGGCGGTGGGGGTCGAGACCGGCGGCTCCAACGTGCAGTTCGCGGTGAACCCGGCCGACGGCGAGATGCTCGTCATCGAGATGAACCCGCGGGTGAGCCGCTCCTCCGCCCTCGCGTCCAAGGCCACCGGCTTCCCGATCGCCAAGATCGCGGCCAAGCTCGCGGTCGGCTACACGCTCGACGAGCTCCGCAACGACATCACCGGGACGACGAGCGCGTGCTTCGAGCCGTCGATCGACTACGTCGTCACCAAGCTCCCGCGGTGGACCTTCGAGAAGTTCCCCGAGGCCGACGAGACCCTCACCACGCAGATGAAGAGCGTCGGCGAGGCGATGGCGATCGGCCGCACCTTCGCCGAGAGCCTCCAGAAGGGCATCCGCTCGATGGAGGTCAAGCGGTACGGCCTCGGCCTCGACCACAACGACCGCTGGCTGCGGGCCCGCCGGGCCGAGGCGGCCGGGGACTCGCCGCCGCCGGACACCGTCGATCCCGACGTGGAGCCGGACTGGCCGATTCCGGAGCGCAAGCTCCTCCGCAAGCTCAGCGTGCCCAGCCAGGGCCGGCTGTACTACGTCCGCTACGCCATGCGCTCGGGGATGTCGCTCGAGGAGATCCACGACCTCACCGGCATCGACCCGTGGTACCTCGACCAGATTCGCCGCATCGTCGACTTCGAGGACGAGATCCTCGCGGTCGAGCGGCTGGAGGACGCGCCGGCGGAGCTCGTGTTCGAGGCCAAGCGGCTCGGATTCTCCGACGTCCAGCTCGCCCACGCCTGGCTCGGCGGCGGGGACCTGGAGAAGGTCGTCGCGGTTCGACGGCGGCGGCAGGAGCTCGGCGTCGAGCCGGTCTTCAAGCTCGTGGACACCTGCGCCGCCGAGTTCGAGGCGGTCACGCCGTACTACTACTCGACGTACGAGCCGCCGCTGGAGCGGATCGGCGAGGACGGGCGGGCGATCGTCACCGAGCCCGACGACGAGATCCGCGTGTCCGACCGGCCCAAGATCGTCATCCTCGGCGGGGGCCCGAACCGCATCGGGCAGGGCATCGAGTTCGACTACTGCTGCTGCCAGGCCGCGTTCGCGGCCGCGGACCTCGGCTTCGAGTCGGTGATGATCAACTCCAACCCGGAGACGGTCTCGACCGACTACGACACCAGCGACCTGCTGTTCTTCGAGCCGCTGACGCTCGAGGACGTGCTCGACATCATCGAGCGGCTCAACGGCGGGGGCGTCCACGTCGAGGGCCGCACCGGCGGCGTCGTGGGCGTGAACGTGCAGTTCGGCGGGCAGACGCCGCTGAACCTCGCCCGCGGCCTGGTGACGATGGGCGTGCCGCTGCTCGGCACCAGCCTCGACTCGATCGACCTCGCCGAGGACCGCGATCGGTTCAACGAGGTGCTCACCGAGCTCGACCTCAAGCAGCCCGAGGCGGGCATCGCCCGGTCGGTGGACGAGGCGGCGGAGATCGCCGGGCGGATCGGCTTCCCGGTGCTGGTGCGGCCGAGCTACGTGCTCGGCGGCCGCGGCATGGAGATCTGCTTCGACGAGTCGGAGCTCCGGCGGTACATGAAGGTCGCGGTGGGGGCCTCGGACCTCGACGAGCAGCCGATCCTCATCGACCGGTTCCTCGCCGAGGCGACCGAGATCGACGTCGACGTGGCGGCCGACTTCGCGCCCGCCCCGCGAATCCCGGACCAGTGCCGCTCGTTCGTGGACCCCGGGCTCGGATCGGACGACGAGCCGCGGGCGATCGTGTGCGGGGTCATGGAGCACATCGAGGAGGCCGGCATCCACTCCGGCGACTCGGCCTGCACGATCCCGCCCTCGCACCTGCCGGTGGAGATCGTGCAGGAGGTCCGCGACACCGCCCGGGCCCTCGCGAGGCGGCTGGGCGTCCGCGGCCTGATGAACGTGCAGCTCGCGGTCAAGGACGGCGAGGTGTTCGTGATCGAGGTGAACCCGCGGGCCTCGCGGACCGTGCCCTTCGTGGCCAAGGCCAAGGGCGTGCCGTGGGCGCGGATCGCGGCCCGGCTCATGATGGGCGACAGCCTCGCCCGCTGGGAGCGGGAGCACCCGCGCGAGGCCGAGCGATCCCGCGACCCCAAGGTCGGCACCCGGGCGCCCTACACCGCGGTGAAGGAGCCCGTCTTCCCGTTCGAGCGGTTCCCGGGCGTGGACATCGTGCTCGGCCCCGAGATGCGCTCGACGGGCGAGGTCATGGGCATCCACCGCTCGGCCCCGGTCGCCCTCGCCAAGTCGAAGATGGCCGCCGGCGTGCTGCTGCCGACCTCCGGCAACGTCTTCCTGTCGGTGCGGGAGCTCGACAAGCACCTCGCCCCCGACCTCGCCCGGCACCTCGCGAGCATGGGCTTCGAGATCTGGACCACCGCCGGCACCGGCCAGATGCTGGCCGAGCACGGCATCGAGACCGCCCTGGTGCGGAAGATCGTCGAGGGGGCCCGGCCCAACATCCTCGACAAGCTGGCCAACGGCGAGATCGACCTCATCATCAACACCCCGACCCGCCGCGGGTCCGACAGCGACGAGGGGCGGATCCGGGCGATGGCGGTCCGGACCGGGGTGCCGATCATCACCACGATCACCGGGGCCCAGGCCGCGGTGCAGGCGATCGCCGCCCTCCGGGCCGGGGCCTGGACCGTCGCCGCGATGCAGGACTACTTCCCCGACCTCGCCCGGCCGCTGCCCGCCCCGGCCGAGACGGCGATGGCGGGCGGCTGAGGCGGGGGGCCGAGGTGCCGGCGGTGGACGCCGGACCCGCCGACGGACCTCGAGGCCGAGGCGGGGGGCCGAGGCGGGCTCGATTGCGCCGGCTCCAGGGGGCCGGGCGAGGCGGCCGGCGGACACGCGGCCGAGCGGTGGGGGCGGGCCGCAGCCGGGCCCCGGCCGGGCCGTGGTCCCGCCCCGGTCACGGCGGAGACGAGCCGCGGCCGGGGGCGACGACCGGCGCCGACCCCGCGTCCCGCCGCCGCGGCGGGGTCCGACCGGGCGCCCGGCGGAGTGCTACCATTCGCCCCTCGTGAAGTCCGTCACGACCCGCCCGTCGTGACGCCGCCGCCGTTCGTCCGTCGGGACGCGCGGCCGCCGTCCCGCCCCGCCCCCGCGACGACCGAGCCCCATGCCCACGACCTCCGGCCTGCCGTTCGAGATCCCCGCCTGGGTCACGCCGCAGCTGGTCACCAGCGCGCTGGTGATCTTCGGCATCCTGCAGCTCTGCCTCGGGGCCTCGGCGTACTTCATCCTGCTCGAGCGCAAGGTGGCCGCCTGGGTGCAGGACCGCATCGGCCCCAACCGCGTCGGGCCCGCCGGCCTGCTGCAGCCGATCGCGGACGGCCTGAAGCTCTTCTTCAAGGAGGACTTCACGCCCCGCGGCGTCGACAAGGTGCTCTTCGTCCTCGCCCCGGGCCTCGCGGTGATCCCGGCCCTGATCGGCTTCGCCGTGATCCCCTGGGCGGGCACGCTCGACCTGTCGACGGTGCCCTTCGCCGGCCTGGTGCGCGACACCTTCGGGGCGTCGATGACCGGCGAGGTGAAGATCATGGGGGCCGACGTCAACATCGGCGTCGTCTACCTCGTCGCCACCGCCTCGCTCGGCGTCTACGGCGTCGCCCTCGGCGGCTGGGCGTCCAACAACAAGTACTCGTTCCTCGGTGGCCTGCGGGCCTCGGCCCAGATGGTCTCGTACGAGATCCCGATGGGCCTCGCCCTGCTGTGCGTGATCCTCGCGATCGGCTCGGTGCGTCCGACCGAGATCGTCGAGGCCCAGCTCGCGGGCCAGTGGAACATCGTCCACCTTCCCGCGGTGGCGCTGCTCTTCTACATCTGCATGCTCGCGGAGGCCAACCGGGCCCCGTTCGACCTCTCCGAGGCCGAGCAGGAGCTGGTGGGCGGCTGGCACACCGAGTACTCGTCGATGAAGTGGGCCCTCTTCTTCCTCGCCGAGTACGTGCACGTCTTCATCGGCAGCGCGTTCTTCGTGGTGCTGTTCCTCGGCGGCTGGTCGATCAACCCCTTCGGCGGGGCCGACCTGCCCGACGGCGGCGGCTTCTGGATGGTGCACCTGCAGGCGGCGGTGGTGATCGGCAAGGCGGCCCTGCTCGTGCTGTTCACGATGGTGGTGCGGTGGACGCTGCCGCGGTTCCGCTTCGACCAGCTCATGCGGCTCGCCTGGGAGGGCATGATCCCGGCCGCCCTCGTGATGCTGCTGATGACGTCGGTCTTCGTCTTCTTCGGCTGGCAGCCCTACCTCTGGCTCGGCTCGCTCGGGGCGATCGCCCTGATCGTCCTCGTCCACCCGGTGATGCCGAAGCAGGCCAACCCCAACCACAAGGTTCCGCTCATCGGCAGCCGGTACAGCCCGCTGCCCGAGGAGCAGGCGGCGGCGGGCGCCTGATCCCGCCGCGACCGGGGAGGGACCGGGGCGCGGAGGCCGCGTGCGCTGGCTGATCGACACGATCGGGGGACTCTGGGAGCTGCTCCGCCTCGGGTGGATCACGCGCTTCCGCTTCCGCGGCCCGTACTGGCGGTGGCGGATGGAGACCGCGTTCGGCTCCGACGTGACGCGGCGGCCGCCGCGGCGGCAGATGATCCACGCGGTGCTCGACTACGGACGCTGGGTGCGCCGGATGCGGCGGGGCGACTGACGCCGGTAACGCGTCCCGCGCGGCCCGGCGGGCACGGCGACCGGGCGATCCCCGCGAACGAGCGACGAACGGGAGCACGATGGGCCGCTGGCAGCCCCTCGACTGGTACGACGAGGCCCGGGCCTACGACGTCGTCTTCGACGCCGGCACCCGTGACGAGGCCGACTTCCTCGAGGCGGGCTTCGCGCGGTACGCGCGCGGTGCCGCCGCCGAGGCCGGGCGGCGCGGCCGGGCCCCCTCCGCCCTCGAGCCCGCCTGCGGCACGGGCCGGCTGGTGGTCGAGATGGCGGCCCGCGGCTGGGCCGTCACCGGCTACGACCTGAACGCGGGGGCGCTCGCCTACGCCCGGAACCGCCTGAAGGCCCGCGGGCTGCGGGCCACGCTCCACTGCGACGCGATGCAGCGGTGGCGCCGGCGGCGGCGCTTCGACCTCGCGTACAACCTCGTGAGCAGCTTCAAGTACCTCGCGAGCGACGAGGACGCGGTGGCCCACCTCGGGCACGTGGCCGCGATGCTGCGGCCCGGGGGGCCGTACCTGCTCGGCCTGCACCTCACCGACTACGAGGATCGCTCGCGGCACCGCGAGCGGTGGCGTGCCCGGCGCGACGGGCTCGACGTCACCGCGGTGATCGAGACCGGCGTCCCCGACCGCCGTGGCCGCACCGAGGCGATGCGGGCGCGGCTGACGGTGCGGCCGGAGGGCGGCGGCGAGCCGCGCCGCTTCGAGACGACGTGGACCTTCCGCACCTGGGGGCCGCGGCAGCTCCGCCGGGTGCTGGACGCGGTCCCGGCGCTCGAGCTCGTGGCGGTCCACGACTTCACGTACCGCCTCGACCGGCCGGTGCGCTACGGCGGCGAGCAGCTCGACCACCTGCTGGTGCTGCGGCGGCGGAACGTCTGACGACGGACGGACGGGGGCCGCCGGGCCGTGACGCCGCGCGGTCGCGTCTCGGCCGCCGTCGGCGGCCACACCGGCGGGCCCGCGGACGGGCCGACTGACGGCGGGGTGTCGGCGGCCCTTCAGCCGCGGGCGGACCGCCGGCCGTGCGTCGCGGGCGGGCCCGATCCCGGCGGTATGCTCGCCGCATGGCACGCACCAAGCGGTCCGCCCGCACGTCATTCCTCTGCCGCGAGTGCGGCTCGGTCCAGCCGCGATGGGTCGGGCGCTGTCCAGACTGCGGGGCATGGGACGCGCTCGAGGCCTACCACGAGCCCAGGGAGACGGCGGCGACGCGGGAGCACGAGGGCATCGCCGCCACCTGGTCGCCCGAGGATCCGGCGGTCGCGCCCGCCTCCGCCCGCGCGGTCCCGATCCTCGAGATCGAGGCCGCGGAGGTCGACCGGTGGCCCACCGGCATCGGCGAGCTCGACCGCGTCCTCGGCGGAGGGATCGTGCCCGGCTCCGTGACGCTCCTCGGCGGCGAGCCGGGGATCGGCAAGTCGACGCTGCTGATGCAGGCGGCGGCGGCGCTCGCCCGCGGCGGCCGACGCATCCTCTACGCGACGAGCGAGGAGTCGGCGCGGCAGGTGGCGCTGCGGGCGGAGCGGCTGCTCGCGGGGGACGGGGCGGACGACGGCGTCGCCGCGGCCCCCGAGGTCGCGGGCGGCGGTGCCGGTGGGATGGCGGGCGGGGGCGCGGCCGACGCCCGCGCCGGCCTCGAGCGGCTGCACGTCCTCGCGGACACGAACCTCGAGCGGATCGCGGCCCAGGCCCGGGAGCTGCGGCCCGACGTGTGCGTGATCGACTCGATCCAGATGGTGTGGAAGCCCGATCTCGACGCCTCGCCGGGCTCCCCGGCCCAGCTGCGGCGCTGCTGCACCGAGCTCGTCCGGCTCGCCAAGGTGTCCTCGATGGCGGTCATCGTCGTCGGGCACGTCACCAAGGACGGCCAGCTCGCCGGGCCCAAGCTTCTCGAGCACCTCGTCGACACCGTGCTCGGCTTCGAGGGCGACGCCGACCATGTCCACCGCGTCGTCCGGGGGGTCAAGAACCGCTTCGGAACCACGCTCGAGGTCGGTCTGTTCGAGATGACCGGCCGCGGCCTCGCCGAGGTCCGCGACGTCGGCCGCTTCCGCGAGGGCAGCGGGGCCCGGCCGGGCTCGGTGGTGGTGCCGGCGATGCACGGCACCCGCGCCATCCCGGTCGAGATCCAGGCCCTGACCGCCACCGGCATCCTCGGTGGGGCCAAGCGGAAGGCGAGCGGAGTGGATCCGGCCCGGCTGGCGATGATCATCGCCGTGCTCGAGTCGTTCGCCGGGATCCCGCTCGCGGACCAGGACGTCTTCGTGCAGACGGTGGGCGGCCTGCGGGTGACCGAGCCGGCCGCGGACCTGGGGATCCTGCTGGCGATCGCCGGGGCGCACCGCGGACGATCGCTGCCGCCGGGGACCGTCGCGGTGGGAGAGGTCGGCCTCGGAGGCGAGGTGCGGGCGGTCCCGCACCTCGAGCGCCGGGCCCGCGAGGTGCGGCGACTCGGCTGGACCGCGGCCGTCATGCGCCCGCCGGCCCGGGGCCGCGGCGTGCCCGCGGATCTCGAGGCGATCGACGTGCAGGACGTGCGACGGGCGCTCGACGTGCTGCGCGCGCCGCCGCCGCGAGATGCCCCCGCGTCGTGATCAGGACTTCCCCGGGGACGTGCTGCGGAGCGCCGCAAGTCGAGTCTGGAAAGAAGCTTGCGCGTCCGTTCAAGTTTCGGACGGGGGTTATGTCGATGGTTGACACACCGAGTCACCCGGGCGCGCATGCACGGCAGTCCCAAATGGCTATGATCCTCGCCCCAACCGGAGCCGTGTCACGTCCTCTCGACGTCAGAGGGGATGGCCACGGGTCACGATCGCCCGCTTCTTCGCAAGCGGACGGGTGGATGAGTCAGGGTCCCGATCCAGGACGGTGAAGGGTCCCGAATCAAGGAGAGTCAACACATGAGTTCGACGACGCGAGTCGGCTTCGTCGCGGGAGCGTCGATGCTGGCGGTTTCGACCGTCAGCCTCGCGGGCCCCGGGATGGACGCACAGGACTACGAGGCGCGCATCATGGAGCTCGAGCGCCAGGTGGCGCAGCTTCGTGGCGACGATCGGGTCGAGGCCCGGACCGAGGAGATCCGGTCGATCGTGAACGAGGCGCTGGCCGACGCGGACACCCGCTCGAGCCTGCTCCAGTCGGGCATGGTCGGCGGCTGGGACGACGGCTTCATGCTCGGCAGCCAGGACGGGAACTTCACCCTCCGCGTCGGGGGTCAGCTCCAGACCCGCTTCGTCGCGAACCTGCGCGACAACAGCGGCGGCGACGACACCTCGTACGGCTTCGAGACCCGCCGGGCCAAGCTGACGTTCTCGGGCAACGTGGTCGATCCGAGCTGGCGGTACAAGGTCCGTGGTGCCTACGACCGTGACGGCGGCAGCATGGAGCTCGAGATGGCCTACGTCGAGAAGCAGATGGACGGCATGTCCATCCGCGTCGGCCAGTTCAAGCCGCAGTACCTCCGCGAGGAGAACATCGTCAGTGGCATGCAGCAGGCCGCCGACCGGTCGCTCGCCAACGAGCGGTTCAACCAGGGCTACACGCAGGGCGTGCAGTTCGCCTGGGAGCAGGACACCCTCCGCTTCTCGGCCACCGTGGGCGACGGCTTCCAGACCGCCAACACCTCCGCGGTCGACCAGCAGACCGAGTTCGCGGTCAGCGCCCGGGCCGACCTCCTGATCGCCGGCAACTGGTCGCAGTTCGACGACTACGCCGGCTTCCGCGGCCAGGAGTACGGCGCCCGTGTCGGCGGTGCGTTCTTCTGGGATCGGGACCCGTACGGCGATCCGGCCGACGGCGACAAGGACGAGCGGTACGGCTTCACCGTCGACGCCCAGGCCGAGGGCGACGGCTGGAACCTCGCGGCGGCCTTCCTGTGGGAGACCACCGACACCGGCGGCTCCAGCGATCCCGACGCGATGGCGCTCATCGCCCAGGGCGGCTACTTCGTCACCGACGCCGACGAGCTCTTCGCTCGCTGGACCTACGCGGACGACGACGGTGGCGACGGCGTGGAGGAGATCAACGTGATCACCGCCGGGTGGAACCACTACCTCAGCGGCCACAACGCCAAGCTGACCTTCGACGTCGTCTACGCCCTCGATCAGATCGGCGCGGACTACGCCCAGCCGGGCGTCGGCATCCTGACCGACGGCACCGACGAGGACGGCCAGCTCGCCCTTCGCGGTCAGTTCCAGCTGATGTTCTGATCGCCTCGACTCCGCGTCGACGGCCCTCGGCCGCGCGACGCGGGCTCGACGAGTCACTCCACGGCCGGCCTCTCCCTCGGGGAGGCCGGCCGTGTTCGTGCGCGGGGTCGGGCGTCCGGAGGCGGGTCGGTGGGGTCGCCGCCGGATGCGCGTCCACCGCCGCGACCGGCGCGGACCCCGGAGGCCACCGCTCGGGCGCGGCGCCGCGGACTCGGGCCCGGCGCCGCAGGCTCGGGCGCGGCACTGCCGTCGCCGCCCGCCCCGGCGACCGCGGGAGCCGATCCCGTCGGCGGCATACGATCGGGCATGCGCGACGCTTCCGACGAGTCGGTGCCCCTGCGGGCCATGCTCGCCCTCCGCTCCGGCGGGTGGGTGCTGCTGGTGGCCCTGCTCATCGGCATCCTGATCGTGGTCTTCACCCTCGCCCCGGCACTGCAGCGGATCGCCGCCCGGCCGCCGGGAGACGGGCAGGATCCCGCGACCTACGGGTTCGCGCTCGAGCCCTCGGCCCCGGGACTGCGACTGATCCCGGCCCAGCTCCACCGCGACATGGCGTCGCCGCTGGTCGAGCCCCCCGCCCTCACGCCCGCGGACGTCGCGGCCTGGACGGAGGAGAACCGCGGCAAGTACCTCGTGTCCTCCGACCCGGTGGTGGGAGTGGTCGCGGGCGAGGAGGCGCGGGCGTTCCCCCTCGGGTGGATGGCCTTCCACGAGGTCGCCAACGACGTCCTCGACGGGGTGCCGGTCCTCGTCGTCATGCATCCGCTGTCCCGCACGATCGCGGTGTACGACCGTCGCGCCGGTGACCGGACGATCGAGTTCGGCACCAGTGGCCTGCTGCAGGACGGCACGATGCTGCTGTACGCCCGCGAGCGGGACGAGACGGGAGCAGTGGTGGTCGCCGAGGGCGGCGAGAGCCTCTGGGACCCGCGGACCGGCCGCGCGATCACCGGGCCCGACCTGGAGGCCGGACTGCGGCTCGAGCGGCTGCCCTTCGTCCTCACGCACTACGGCGACTGGCTCGACGTGCACCCCAAGTCCACCATCCTGGCCCGCGACGAGGACCTCGTCGCCCGCTACGAGAAGGCGACGTTCGAACGGTACTGGGACGCCGACGAGGTGCTCTACCCGGTCGCCGCCGATCCGCCGATGCCGCCGCGCCGCCTCGAGGCCTGCGTGGTCCTGCCGGGCGAGGGCGAGGGCGCGGACGTGGTCGTGCCGGCGAGCTGGATCGACCGCGCAGCGCGGCGACCGATGGGGGCGGCCGGGGCCGGGCGGTCGGGCGGCGGGCCCGACGGCAACGACGCCGGCGCCGCCGGCCCGGGACCCGACGGGGACGTGGCGTCGCCCGCCGGCGTCGTCCGCACGTGGTGGATCACCGTCGACGACCGCGTCGTCGGCCTCCAGTACCGTGACGATCCCGAGACCGTGACCGCGATCGGCCCGGATGGCGAGCCGCTCGTGCAGGTCCAGACCGCCTGGTACAGCTGGTGGCTCTCGGGCCGACCGGTCCGATTCCCCGAGCCCCCGCGGGGGCTCGAGCTGGGCGGCGACCTCGCGAGCTTCGACGCCGCGGGCGCCCGCGACGCGGACGCGTCCGAGAGGTGATCGCGGCGCCCCCCGGCGGCTCCGGCGCCCCCGGCATCCCCGGCGGCTCCGGCGCCCCCGGCGGCCCCGGCGGCCCCGGCGCCCCCGGCATCCCCGGCGGCT
>CAYLNM010000110.1:0-15642 GCA_964385045.1 uncultured Isosphaeraceae bacterium | reverse complement strand
GGGCCGAAGCGCCCCGAGCAGGACTCGAACCTGCGACCTGCGGTTTAGAAGACCGCTGCTCTATCCAGCTGAGCTATCGGGGCGTGCCGGGCCGCCGGACGCGAACCGGCGTCGGCGGGCGAATCGTACCCCCGGGTCGCGGGGACGCCGGGCCGCGACGGCCCGCCCGTCCGTCGCGGCCCGGACGCGCGTCGTCCACGGCCACTGCGCCGACGGCAGCCCCCGCGGCGGCGGCGGCCAGCGCGGAGACCCGCGGCCAGCCCCGGTCCCCCGCGCGGCCGCCGAGCGGTGCTCCGGGCCGCCCGGAGAGCGGCCGGGACAATATCCCCGAGAGAACGTGCATTTCTCCTGCCGGTCCGGTATCCTCCTCGGCGACGACGCGTCGCGGCCCCCGGGGGGCTTCCGGGGGCCCCGGGGCCCCGACGCGAGGCGGAGGGTCGATCGGTGCACCACGGGCGAGACGAGGCGGACGATCGCGCGATCCGGGAGGCCGCGGACTGGTGGCGGATGCTGCGGGAGGCGCTCGGCTTCGACCCCGCGGACCCGGCCCGACGGGTCGCGGGCGACCGGCCCGGCGAGTCCGGCCGGGCCACGGACCGCCGCGGGCTCGACCCGGACCGCCTCCACGGCGGGGGCTCGCGGATCGATCCCGTGTGGTGGCTCGTCTTCTCGGTGCTCGTGCCCGCGACGCTGCTCGCGGTCGCGGGCCGCGGCGAGGCCGGAGCCGCCATCCTGCGGGCGGCGGCCGGGGCCGCGGGCGTCGGCGGCGTCGGCGTGGCGGCCGTCGTCCTCTTCGGCGTCGCCCGCACGCAGGTCCGGCGTTGCGCGAGCCGCGGGGACGGTCACCCGGTGGCCCGGCCCCGCCGGTCGCCGTCCCTCGACGGCTGGAGCTGCGGGTCGTGCGGCTACCCCCGCCGGCGGCCGGCGCCCTGCGGACTGTGCCGCGAGATCGCGGCCGGACGGCAGGCACCACCGCGGGCGTCCGAGCCGCTCCTGGACGTGATCGGACGACGGATCGGGGCGATCTTCGACCTGAGCGACCGCGTGCGCGGGGCCGGGCTCGCGGCCTGGGTGCTCGGCCTGATGCTCGCCGCCTCCGGACTGCTGCTCTTCACGCTGAGCCACGCCGCGATGGAGGCGGGTCGCGACCCGATCCACGTCTCGCTCGCCGAGAGCCTCGGCGACTGGGCCCGCGCCACCTGGCTCCCGCTCCGGTCGGGGAGCGGCGCCGACGGTGCTCCGGGAGCCGTGCGATGAGCGCCCGCGACCGGATCGAGCAGGTGCGGACCTCCCGCACCGCGGCCAAGGCCGGCGTGCCGCGCGTGGGCGAGGTGCGGATGGAGCTTCGGCGCGACCTGCAGTTCGCGGCCCAGCGGCGACTCGCGGAGGCGATCGCGCGGCTCGAGCCCTACGAGCCCGAGCCGCTCAAGCGGGCCAAGACGTTCGCCCCCGGCCTCGTCAACGCGATCTTCGCCGCCGTCGCCGACGTGCCCGACGACGAGTCGCTCGACATGCTGGTGATGGGCCTGGCGAAGGCCGGCGTCGGGGCGAACGTGGTACAGGAGTCCGACGACGGCCCGGCCCTCGCCGAGGCCACGCGGCGGGCGATGCGCCGGTTCATCGAGACCGGCGGGGCGGGGGGATCGCCGGGGCCGCAGACGGACCCCGACGCGGACACCGCCCCGGACCATGACGCCGCCGACGTCCGGCCCGGAGCCCGCCCGCGTGGCGGGACGGCGGGCGCGGGGGCGGCCGAGGCCGACGCGAACGTTGCGCCCGCGCGCGGCGGGGCCCCCGGCGCTGACGGCGACGACGGCGACCGCGCCGGGGGCACCGGCCCATGAGCGGCGGCGCGACGCCGCGCGGTCCTCGGGCCCCGCGCCGCCCCGCACCCGAGGACGCGCGGGCGTGCGCGGAGATGCTTCGGGCGCTGCGACGGTGCCTGGCGCCCGGCCGATCGGCCGCCGAGGGCGCCCCGACGTCCTGCCCCGCTCCCCGGCCCCCGGCTCCATCCGCGACCGACCCCGTGTCGATCGCCTGGCGGCGACTGGGCGAGGGGCCGTTCGCGTGGTGGCTGGCCCTCGCCACCGCCGCGGGCGGCACGCTGCTGGCCACCGGCGAGCACGCCGGCGCCGACGTCGTGCCCGAGCTGCTTCGCGACCTCGCGGGCCCCGCGGCGGCCACGCTGGCGGCCGGGTGTGCCGTGATGGCGGCGGTGGTGCTGTGCCTCGCCTCCCGCCGGCCCGCCGGCCGCCGGCTCCGCGCGGCAGGCCCGGGCGCGCGCGTGTGGCCCCGCGTCGCCCGGCGCACGTTCCGCCGGCTGACCACCGCCGGCGGCATCTGGGCGCTGGTGATCGCGGGCTGGGCCCTGGGGATGGGCCTGCTCGGACTGCTGATCGTCGTCGCCCGCGGTCGATGAGGCTCGGACGGGGCGCCGGCCGGGGAGTCCGCCGACGCCGCCGACGGAGAACACGGCATGATCGACCTCTGCACGCTGCCCGCGGCGACCGAGCGCCCCGCCGTCCGCCGCTGCCCCGGCGCGGCCTGCCGCCATCGTCTCCTGCCGGTGCAGGACCACTGCCCGGCGTGCGGCCGACCGTGGCGTCCCGAGCCCGCGTCCGCGGCGGCCCTCCGGGTGCCCCCGCCCCGACCGGAGTCGCCGTGGGAGCGGCCGGCCGCGGTGGCGTCGCTGGCCGCGATCGGCGTCGTCACCGTGGTCCCCGTCGCGGGGGCCGCGGTCATCGTGCTCGTCAACCTCGTGCGGGCCGCGCTCGCCGCGATCTGATCCCGGTCGCCGGCGGGGGCGGGACCGAGACCCGAGCCCGTTCGAGCGAAGACCACCCTCCGCCGGGGACCCGCATGCCGGACGAACCGAACGCCGTCGCCGCCCTCGCCTCGGGGTCGCCCGTGCCGACGGGGCGCTGCGGCCGCTGCCGCCACCCCCTGCTCGACGACACCGCGGCCTGCCCGGAGTGCGGCCACCCGCACGTGCCGGCCGACCGTGCGCCGGCCGATCCCCTCGAGCGGATCGTGCTGACGCTGTTCGTGCTCTCGCCGGCGCTGATCGTCGTCCCGCTGCTGCAGCCGCTCGCCCGCGTGCTGCCGTGAGGCGGCCCGGCTCCCCGGCCGAGGACGGGCGCGCTCTCAGTCCGTGAACCGCGCCGCCGAGGGCCGCCGCCGATCCACCGCCAGCTGCAGCACCTCGGGCCGGGCGTAGTGCCCCGACGGGTCGAAGTTCTGACGCTCCTCGCGCACCCGGACCGGGTCGAGCTCGGCGACGACGAGCCCCTCGACGCCGGCCTGCGGCGGCACCACCCACGCGCCGTCCGGCCCCGCGATGCACGAGCCGCCGTCGTGCAGGAACGCGCCCTCGGCCAGCCCCGCGAGCAGCGCGTCGCGCCCCGGCACGTCGGACGGCACGTCGCCCGCCCGCAGCAGGGCCGAAGCACTGAGGACGTACGAGCGACCCTCGCGGGCGACGAACCGCGTCACGTCCTCGGTGTTGCGCACGGACCCCGGCCAGATCGCCACGTGCAGGTCCTCGCCCTGGGCGTGCAGCGCGGCCCGCGCGAGCGGCATCCAGTTCTCCCAGCAGTTGAGCGAGCCGAGCGTGAACGGCCCGAGGCGGTGCACCACCAGGCCGTGCCCGTCGCCCGCCGCCCACGCCAGGCGCTCCTCGTAGGTCGGCACGAGCTTGCGGTGCACGCTCGCGATCGCGCCCGCGTCGTCGATCGTCACGCACGAGCAGAAGACCGAGTGGCCGCCGCGGCCGCGGGCCCGCTCGGCCACGCCGAGGACGACCCACGCGCCCGCCGCGCGGGCCGCCTCGCGCACCGGGTCGAGGTCGCCGCCGGCCGGGTCCACCGCCTCGCGGAGCAGCCGGGCGTGGATCGCCTTCTGGAGCGGATCGTCGAACCGCGCCCCGCCGGTGCGGGCGAGCCAGACGGGGTAGCCGGGGACGAGCGACTCCCCGAACGCCACGAGCCGGCAGCCCGCCCGGCCCGCCTCCCGCACCCGCGCGACCACGCGGTCGAGCGTGGCCGCGCGATCCAGCAGCACCGGCGCGATCTGGGCCGCGGCCACGCGCAGGGGCGCGTCGGGATCGGCGTCGGGGACGGCGGCGGCGGACGTGCTCATGACGTCAGCGTACGGCCGCCCCGCGGGCGCGGGCCCGGCACCACCCGCGCACGACCGCGGGCGGGCCCTCCGGAGAAGACCCGCCCGCGTGGATGCTCGCGTGCCGGGGCGACGGAGGGACGAGACCTTCGTGGTCGCCCGCTCGCCGCCCCCCCTCACCGCCTCATCGCCTCACGGGCAGGGCCCGAAGCCGTTGAGCACCGAGAGCAGGTCGGTGAAGTCGACCTCGCCGCTGCCGTCCACGTCGGCGTCCGCATCGGCGGTGCCGAAGACGTTGAGGACCGCGAGCACGTCATCGAAGTCGACGGTGCCGCTGCCGTCCACGTCCGCGGGGCAGTCGTCGCCCGCGAGCGGGAAGCGGGCGATGATCTCGACGTTCTCGCCCGCGGCCGGCGTCATGTCGAGGTTCACGTAGACCGCGGCCGCACTGACCGCGATGCCGCCCGGCAGGACCGTGCTCGCCTCGAGGTCGTCCACCGTCGCGAGGCCGAGGCCACCGAGGTCGAGGGCGTCGCCGGTCCCCACCACGCGGACCGAGGTGCCGGCGAGGTCGTCGATGCTCCCGACGAAGACCATCTCGCCGAAGGACGAGCTCCCCCAGCCGTGCACGAGGGTGCCGTCGGGCAGCAGGTCGATGCCGCGGAGCGTCACGCCCGGACTCAGCGTGATGCCGCCGATCGTCATGCCCTCGCGGAGCACGATGCTGCCGTTCACCGCGATGAACTCGTCGCTGCCCGTGTCACCGTCGGTGTCGCCGGTCATGACGTAGGTGCCGTCGTCGAGGATCCGGAACCGGTCGAAGTTGTCCCAGTTGTCGCCGTCGCCGGTCGGGTCGCCCTCGCGGTGCACGGCCTCGCCGTTGACGAGGACGAAGTTGTCGACCAGGGGCGACTCGCCCGCCGCGTCCACCAGCTGGATCCGGTTCACGTCGCCGGGCGAGACGTCGTAGTCGAAGTCGATGCCCGAGCCGATGTCGATCGTGAACGAGCCGCCCTTGTAGCCGAACGAGTCGCCGGCCACCGTGACCGCGGTCACCGCGACGCCGTCGTAGCGGTAGAGCACGCGGCCCTGGGTCGAGCCCTGCGGGTCGGTCTCGTTGTAGCCCGAGATCCAGTAGCCGACCCCGCTCGCGGTCATGAAGGGACGCGAGGCGAAGGTGACGAAGCCGGGCACGCCGTCGAAGCTCGGCTGGCTCTTCGAGACGATGAACCCGTCGTCGAAGACGACCGAGTCGTTGCCGTCCACCGACGGGCTGTAGATCCAGCTGCCGTCGTCGCCGACGCCGGTCGGGGCCTCGGCGCCGGTGACGTCCTGCTCGAAGTCGCTGTTGAAGACCGCGGGCCCGTCGCCCACCCAGACGAAGCGGTCGCCGTCGGCGAGGGTCGCGTTGAAGCCGATGGTGTCGGCCGGGGTCGCCCCGATGCCGTTGACGCCGGTGACGGTGCGGCCGTCGACGACGTCGCCCTCGGCGATCACGACCTCGACCGCCCCGGTGCCGGCGGCGGCGGCGGACGCGACGAGGAACGCGGCCGAAGCGGCCGCCCGAACGATGATGCGCTGCATGATGACTCCTCCTGAGGGAGGCCCGCCGGCGGACCGTGGCCGCGGCGACGCCCCGCTCGGCCACGAGGATAACAGGCGACCTCCTGCGGTCCGTCGCCGCGTTCGCGGGATGCCTTGCGGTTCAGTGGGGGGGGGCGGCGGGCGGTCAGCGGGCGGGCGGCAGCCGGATCGGCGCCGCGTCCACCAGCACCGGCTCGATCCACATCGCGCGGCCGTCGAAGCGGAAGATCGCCGACTGACCGGCCTCGGCCGCGACCCGCCGGGCCTTCTCCCGCGCGAGGTCGGCCGCCCACCCCGGCTCCACGTGCGTGCGGTCGGCCGAGCCGCCGTCCGCCCGCACCGGCCGCACGCCGGCCGCCCGCAGACGGCGGGCGAGCCGCGCGGTCCGGCGCCGGTTCTCCGCCTCCCCGAGCCCCGCCCCACCGGGGTCGCACGCGGTGATCACGACGAACCGCCCTCGGAGGCCGATCCCCGCGAGGGCCGCGACCGTCGCCGCGTCCACCGGCGCGCGGCAGTCGAGGCGCACCCGCGGTCCGCCGCGTCGCCGCCACAGCTCGATCACCGTCTCGGGGTAGAAGCGCCAGCCGGGGTCGTCGGCCGGTCGGCGCACCGGGGACACCGGGCGCAGGCCCCCCACGAACCCGGCGCCGGGCGGCCGCCCCCCCGCCGCGTCCTCGCGGCCGCCACGGGCCACGCGGTTCAGAAGCTCACGTTCAGGCCGAACGTCACGCCCTGGGTGTCGCCGCCGTCGCCGATCAGCCCGTCGTAGCGGACGAAGCCCGCGAGGCGCTGGTCGAGCAGCACCGTGACGCCGAACCCGAGGACGAGCGCATTCTCGACCGGGCCGCCCACGTCGAGCTGGAACGGGCCGCCGCCGACGCCGAAGCTCGCCTCGACGTCGTCGTAGTCCTCGAACTCGTGCTCCCAGCCGACCGTGACCTCGGGGACGAAGGTGAGCCGGTCGCCGGTGAATCGCCGCGAGAGCGTGACCGACAACCGCGACTGCAGCGAGTCCTGGCTGCGGTCGGCCACGACCATGTTCTGGACGCCCGCCCCGGTCTCGGTGTAGCCGTCGAAGTCGAACGTCGAGTATCGCAGCGACACCGCCGGCGTCAGCCGCCAGCCGCCCTCGAACTGGAACGCCCGCCCGACCGCGAGGTAGCCGGTGAGGTCCTCGCCGTCGTAGTCGCCGCGGGCCGTCTGCACCGGCTGTCCCGGCAGACGGACCGTCCGGTCCTGCTCGTAGTCGGAGAGCCCGTAGCTGAACGATCCGTCCACGAACCAGTCGGTCCCGGTCCACGAGAAGTACGGGCCGAGCCGGAAGCCCTCGGCGTCCACCTCGCCCGCGTCGGGCTCGAGGTCCGCCTCGGTGTCGAGCACGCCGAAGCCGAGCCCCAGGATCACCGAGTCCCCGAGCCGCCAGTCGACGCCCGCCTGGCCGCCCACGAAGTCGCCGCGGTAGCCGGGCCGCGAGCCCTCGGCGTCGAGGTCCGACTCGAAGGCGTAGAGCTTGGCCCAGACGTTCATGCCGTAGCGGTCGGCGAGGTCGGAGTCGACGCCGAGGCTCTCCTCCGCGTCGGCCCGGTCCCGCTCGCGGATCGCCTCGCCGAAGACCCACGGCTCGGCGGCGGCGCTCGCGAGCGATCCGGCGGGGACGCTCGGCACGAGGCTCGAGGGGTTCGACAGCGATCCGGAGGCCATGAAGAGGGGGGCGGTGCCGTCGCGGCGCGAGGCGAGGTAGCCGCCCTGCACCGCGGCGTAGCCCGAGACGCCGCTGATCGCGATCGCCCCCGGGGTCGCCGCCTCGACCGGCGCGAGCTCCGAGAGGGCGGTGTTCAGGTCCGCCCCGTTCAGGACCTGCAGCTGGGCGAGCAGCTCGGCCGCCTCGCCCTGCCCCTCGTTCGCGTCCGCGACCGGGATGAGCTGGTCGAGGGCGGCGCCGACCCGGCGGTTGTTGCCCGGATCGACCACCGCCGGGTTCGAGAACGCGTCCTCCGCCCGGTTGGCGACGATCGACAGCGTGGTGTCGCCGTCCTCGAACTCGGGATCGACCCCGATCGACTCGAGCAGGTAGAACTGCAGCGTGGCCGAGTCGGTGTCGACCGCGAGGCCGCCGTCGGTGATCCCGCCGTCGGCGGCGAGAATCTGGAACTCGGTCCCGGTGACGATGTAGGTGCCGGAGGCCTGCGAGAGGTCCACGTCGATCGTGGCCCCGGAGGCGAGACTGGCCGAGCCCGTCACGTCGAGGACGTCGAAGCTCGTCAGGTCGCTCCCCGAGATGTCGACCACCCACGTCGCCCCGGACTGGAGGTCGAACCCGCCGCCGACGGTGAAGGTCCCGACCGCGTCCGCGGCCCCGCCGTCGAGCGTGCCGCCGTCGCCGATCACGAGGTCGCCGGCGAGCGAGCCGGTGCCGCCGAGGACGCCGCCCGTCACGGTGGTGGCCCCGGTGAACGTGCTCGCACCGTCGAGCAGGTGGGTGCCGCCGGTGACGGTCAGCCCGCCCGTGCCCGAGATCACCCCGGCGAAGGTGGACGCGCCGCCGCCCGCCGGCCCCGCGAGGGTGAGGGTGCTCGCCCCGAGCTCGACGCCGTCGTTCTCGTCGCCGCCCGAGAGCGCCCCGATCGTCTCGTCGGCCGAGAGCACGAGCGTCCCCGCCTCGTCGCCGTCGAAGCTCGCCGTCACGCCGTCGCCGAGGGCGTCGCCGTTCTGGAGCTCGACGCGGCCGCGGTCGACGACGAGGTCGCCCTCGAAGCTGTTCGTGCCGCCGAGGGTCAGGACGTCGGCCGCATCGGCGAGGTCCACCGTGATGCCGCCCGCGCCGGAGACGTCGCCCGAGAGCGTCAGGTCCTCGCTGCCGGTGATCGTGAAGCGGTCGGCCGCGACGATCGCCTCGTCGAGGTCGACCCCGGCCACGCCCGCGGCGAGCGAGCCGCCGGAGAACGTGATGTCGCCGGTGCCCAGCGCCTCGGAGTCCTCGACCACGACGTCGCCCGAGGCGATGGTCGTCCCGCCCGCCCAGTCGCTGCCGGCGCCCGCGAAGGTCACGGTGCCGGTGGCGTTCACGATCACGCTCGCGTCGCCCCCGGACTGAGTGAGGTCCCCGTCGAGCCGCAGGTCGTTCTCGCCCGTGATCGTCAGGGTGTTCTCGCCGAGGTCGACGTCGTTGGCGATCGTCCGGGCGTCGTCGAAGGCGAAGATCGACGCGTCGCCGCCGAGGGCCAGCGCGGCGCCGCCGAGGGCGCCGTCGTCGCCGATCCCGAGCGAGCCCGCGTTCAGGGTGACGCCGCCGTTCCAGGCCGAGTTGTCGCCGGCGAGGATGAGCCGGCCGGTGCCGGCCTTGACGAGCCCGTCGTCCTGCCCGGTGGAGCTGATCGTGCCGTCGAGGATGACGTCCTCGTCGGCGGAGGAGGTGATGGTCCGGGCCGCGTCGCCGAGGTCCACGTCGCCGGTCAGCCGCAGCGACCCGCCGGCGAGGTCCTCGAAGCCGAAGTCGCCCGAGACCGTGATGTCCTCGTCGAGGCTGACGGTCGCCCCGCCGGTGCCGAGCAGGCCACCGGCGATCGCGAGGCTCGCCCCGCCTGCCCCGTCGCCGATGGCGTCGTCGGAGCCGAGGACGAGGGTGCCGCCCGTCAGCGTCGTGGTCCCGGTGTAGGTGTTGGTGCCCGAGAGCGTGATCCGCGTGTCGGCGGCATCGAGGATCACGCCCCCCGAGCCCGAGATCACGCCCGAGATCGTGAAGTCGTCGCCCGCCCCGAGGGTGAGCGTGCTCGCCCCCAGGTCGACCGCGTTCGACAGCTCGCGGCCCGCCCCGCTGCCGCGCACCTCGCCATCGGCCTGCAGCCGCAGGGTGCCGGAGCCGAGGGCCTCGTTCCCCGCGAGGATCAGGCCCGCCCCCGCGTTGTCGATGATGGTGTCGCCGGTCCAGTCGCCGCTCGCCCCGCCGAGGGCGAGGAAGACGCCGGCGTCGAGCCCGATCTCGAGGTCCCCGTCGCCGCTGATCGCCCCGGAGAGGCTCAGGCCGGTGTCGCCGGTGACGTCGAGCACCGCGGTGCCCGCCCCGTCGTCGAGGACGATCGCATTGGCCAGCGTCAGGTCGTCCGCCCCCGCCTGCAGGATGGCATTGCCGTCCTGGCCGGTGACGGTGAGCGAGCCGGCCCCGAGGGCGGTGCTCGTGCCCGCGACGAGGGTTCCCTCGGCGAGCGTGATGCCGCCGAGCAGGCCGCCGTTGGCCCCCGAGAGCGTGAGGGCGTCCGCCGAGCCCGCGAGGTCGATCGTGATCGAGCCACTGCCGCTGAGGCTGCCGGCGAGCTCGAGGTCCTCGCTGCCGCCGATCGTGAGGGTGACGCCGTCGCCGACGAGGACCGCGTTGGCGACCCCGGCCACCGCCCCGCCGGTCGCCCCGAGCGTCGCGTCGCCGAGGAACCGCACCGCGCCGGTGCCGAAGGCCGCCGCGTCGCCCACCAGCACGGTGCCGGAGGAGATCGACGTGCCGCCGTCGTAGTTGCTGGCCCCGTTGAGGGTGAGGGTGCCCGTGCCCTGGAAGTCGAGCTCGCTCGACGCGCCGGTGATGATCCCGTTGATCGTGACGTCGCCCGTGCCGTCGATCAGCAGGTCGCTCGGGCCGCCGAGCAGGATGTTCGAGTCGATGACGATCGCGCTGTCGCCGTTGGCGTCGTTGTTGGTGATCGTCGCGTCGCCCGTGAACAGCAGCTCGAGGCCGCCGCCGAAGGTCATGTCGCCGGCGACCGTCGAGTCGTTGACGATGCTCGCCCCATCGTTGAAGCTCAGCTGCTCCGGGTCGCCCGCACCGTCGCCGTCGATCGTGAAGGTGTCCGCGTCGCCGGCGAAGGTGATCGAGTCGATCCCCGAGTAGTCGATGTCGACCACCACCGACGTCTGGACCGCCCCGGCGAAGATCAGGTCGCCGTCGTCGAGGATGCCGTCGTCGTCGGCGTCGGGGTCGGTGCCGTTCCAGTTGGCGGGATTCTGGAACTCGCCGTTGCCCCCGCCGCCGTCCCAGGTGATCGCGGCGGGCGCGGGCAGCGCGGCGGCGAGGGCCGCGAGCAGGGCGGGCGCCGCCGCCCGGGCGGCGGGCGGCCCCGAGAGCGTGACCGTCGCCCGGGATGCGGCGTGGGCGACGGCCCGACGCCGGGAGCGGGACGGGCGGGGATCGGTGCGGACGGGGTCGTTCATCCGAAAGGCCTCTCGGTCGTCCGGCCCGGGCCTCGGGCGGACATCCCGCCTGCCGGCGACGGCGCGCCGGCGACGGGTCCCGGAGGCGACGGGACTCGGATCGCGGAATGTAGCACGCCGGAGGCTCGCGGCCGCGGCGCGGAGCTCGTGAGGTCGGAGGTCGGAGGCCGAAGGTCGGGAAGCATGGGGCAGGAGACGGGAGCCGGGAGCCGGGAGCCGGGAGCCGGGAGCCGGGAGACCGGCGCGGACCGGGGACCCACGAGTGGGCTCGGCCCGTCGGCATCGGCCGCGGAGCCCGGCGGTCCGCGCCGGGATTGCCCGAGGACGGGCCGCCGCAGGGCGAGACGTGCCCGACGATCGCACCCGGGGCCGGGCACGCGAGTGCCCGGAGGGACGCGGCCGCCCCGCGGGCGGGCGGGCCGCGGCCTTGCCGCCCCGCGGCCCTGCATGTGACCCCGGCGGCCGCTCAGGCGGCCTCGGAGCGCCCCTCGTCGGCCGGCCGCTCCGAGCGGGGCCGCGAAGGCGGCGCAAGCCGCTTGGCGACGTCGACGAGGCTGCCGATCGACTGGGCGAGCCGCTGCTCGTCGACGTCGGTCTCGACGTCGATCTCGATCGTCTCGGTGGCCTGAACCAGCAGGTCGTACCCGAAGCTGCCGGCGGAGCCGCGGAGCTTCCGGGCCCACCGCAGGATGCCGGCGCGGTCGCTCGCGGCCTCGAGCTCGCGAAGCTGCCGCAGCTCGGCCGGGATGCCGTCGCAGAAGTCGCCGATCATGTCCCGCATCCCTGGATCCTCGTGGAAGCGGCTCAGGATCGGCTCCTCGTTCACCCCGTCGAGGATCCGGCGGAAGGTGTTGGGCATCACCGGCTTGGCCACGTAGTCGTTGCAGCCCGCCTCGAGGCACTTCTGCTCGTCCTCGGGACCGTGCAGCGCGGTCACCGCCACGATCCGGCCCGTGTAGCCCTTGCTGCGGATCGTCGTCACCGCATCCCACCCGTTCATGATGGGCATCTCCATGTCCATCAGGATGCAGTCGTAGCGGTTCTCGGAGGCGAGCCGCACCGCCTCCCGGCCGTGGCGGGCCCGGGTCACCTCGACGTTGAGCATGCCGAGATGATGCTCGGCGAGGCGGGAGATCGCGTCGTCGTCCTCGACGAGCAGGAAGTCGTAGGTCACCGCGGCGGCGCAGAACTGGCTCGGGTCGATCTGCTCCTCGAACTTGACGCACACCTCGTGGATGCCGCGCTCGATGTACCGGCAGCTCACGACGCGGCCGAGCACGTCGCTCCACATCCCGTCCTGGCGGACCGGCTGGGCGAGGACCTTCGATCCGATGTGGACGAATCCACCGTGCAGGAAGGCGAGGCCGCCGGCGCTGATGTTGCGCGTGTGGACGAGGTAGTGGGCCGCGGTCGGCGATCCGGGCTGCTGCATCCGAATCGGCATCGACGCCACGCGGTACGGGAACCGCTTGTGCACCCGCTTCAGCCGCGCGCGCTCGTCGACCGGCTCGTTGTCGAGCTGGTTCAGGAGGAGCTCGACGAGACGGTCCGGGTACCGGATCGACTTGATCGGCTTCGACGACTCGGTGGACATCTGACGGCTTCCTCGGGGGCTCGTCGCGGACGCGGAAGGCATCGGCCGACGGGGAGCCCGCGTTCAGCCGGGCGGAGCCCGGAGTGGCGGAAACCACCGCGGCGCGACGTGCACCCGCCCCCCCCGCCGACTACTCGGACGTGCCGCCGCGGGGGCCGAGGAGCGGGGCCGGACATGCGACAGGCCCCCCGCCCGTGGGCGAGGGGCCTGTGCGTGGATTCGGGGCGCGGGACGCCGGGCCGGCCGTCACCCCCGCGGGGCCGTGGCGGGGCCGTGGCGGGGCCGTGGCGGGGCCGTGGCGGGGCCCGGCGGGGCGATCAGTCTTCGGCGGGGAACTCGAGCACCACGAAGCGGCTCGCCTCGCCGGCCCGCACCGAGAGGAGCATGCCGGCCTCGCGGTCCGCGGCCTCGACCGCCTCGGCCCAGTCCTCGGCCGTCCGGACGGTGCGGTTCTCCGCCTCGACGATCACCATGCGGGGGGCGAGCCCCGCCTCGTCGGCGGGCGAGCCGGGCCGCACCGATCCGATCACCAGGCCGCCCTCGAGCCCCTCGAGCCCCAGCCGGCCGGCGAGCTCCTCGGTCAGCGGCTGCAGCTCCAGCCCGAAGGTTCGCTGGGCCTCGGCGGTGCGGTCGCGGTCGCGCTCCGGGCCGGGCCGCCGCTGAGGCTGGCCGCCCGCGAGCACCTCCTCGGTGAGCTCGGCGAGCTCCACCCGGATCGTGCGCTCGCGTCGGTCGCGGACGATCCTGAGCTCGATCGCGTCGCCCGGCTGCCGGCTGCCGATCGCGAGCCCGAGCTGGGCCGGCGAGTCGACGGGCTCGCCGTCCACCGCGACCACGACGTCCAGCGGCTCGAGACCGGCCTCGGCCGCGGGGCCGTCCTCGACGACCTGGCTGACCACCACGCCCTCGCCGTCGAAGCGCAGGCGCCGCGCGAGTGCGTCGTTCAGGGGCTGCATGAGGACGCCGAGGTAGCCGCGGCGCACCGTGCCCGCATCGATGAGCTGCTCGATGACCGGCTCCACGAGGTCGACCGGGATCGCGAAGCCGATGCCGACGTTTCCGCCGGTGCGGCTGAAGATCGCGGTGTTCACGCCCACCACCTCGCCGCGGAGGTTGAGCAGCGGGCCACCCGAGTTGCCGGGGTTGATGGCAGCGTCGGTCTGGATGAAGTTCTCGTAGCGGTTGATGCCGATGCCGCGACCGGTCGCGCTGACGATCCCGGCCGTGATCGTGGATCCGAGGCCGAACGGGTTGCCGGCGGCGACGACCCACTGGCCGACGCGGAGCGACTCCGGGTCGGCGAACGAGATCGTGGTCAGGCCGGTGGCTTCGACCCGCAGGACCGCGAGATCGGACTGCGGATCGGTGCCGACGACGTCGGCCTCGAACGAGCGGCCGTCGGACAGACGCACGGTCAGCTCGTCGGCCCCGTCGACCACGTGGTTGTTGGTGACGATGTAGCCGTCGCTGCGGACGACGAACCCGGAGCCCTGTCCGCCGCGCCGGAACTCGCGCGGCTCCTGGTCGGGCTGGCCGCGCTCGAAGTCCTCGAAGAAGGGGAACGGCATGCGCGGCCGGGGCTGGGCGGTGACCGTCTGCACCGAGTCGATGGAGACGACCGCGGGACCGATGCGCTCCGAGACCGCGGCGAAGGCGCGGGAGAGCGACTCGGCCGCGGTGAGGTCGTCCTCGGCGATCGCCACCGCCGGAGCGGGTGCGTCGGCGAGGGCCCGCCGCTCCACGAGTCCGGCTCCGCCGCCGAGCAGGGCGAAGGTCCCGCCGGCGGCGGCGGCCGCGGTCAGGACGAGCGTTCCGAGGCGAAGACGGGGGGCGTCGGCGGATGGCATGGAGGTCACCTCCGGCTGCGGGACGTGGGGGTCGGCCGGGCCCGCGCCGACGTGCTGGTCGCGGGTCTCGGCGATCGTCGCCCGAGGGTGGACGACGCGTGGTCGAACGTCGAACGACGGCGGGTCATTCAGTGTTCGTCGGCCTGCCGTGATCAATCCGGGTTCCACCGACCGCCCACGAGCGAGGATCGATGGCCAAGCGGGACCGGATTCGCCACGCGGGCCCGCGCGGGCTCGACCGGGTGCCGTGATGCCGCGGCGGATCGAAGGCTCCGGCGGCGCACCGTGGTCGTGGTCCGGTCGCGCGGCGACGTCGCCGGGGCCCGCCGACGACGGCGGCCGCTCAGTCGCCGGACCACTCGCCGCGGCCATCGAAGGCGTCGCCGGGATCATGGCCCGAGGCCTCGTGCCGCGGCACCATCACCGCGAGGACGCCGGCCGACAGCCGCGCCTCGAGGCCGGCCGCGTCGAAGCCCCCCGGCACCGGCACCACCCGCTCCACGCGGCCCGCGGGTCGCTCACGGCGAATGGACCGAGCCCCCGGGGGCAGCGGCAGCCGCCGCGTGGCCCGCAGGCGGATGGCCCGCGGGGCGGCGGCGAGCTCGACGTCCGCCTCCGAGACGCCGGGCAGGTCGAAGACCATCAGCAGACCCTCGGGGATCTCGACCACGTCGACCGGGGCGACCATCCGAGGGACGCCCCGGCCGCCGCGACCCGCGGACCCGCCGCGGTGCCCCCGATCCCGCTCGTCGGCGGCCCGGGCGGCCTCGGCGAGGAAGGCGGCGAGGTCGGGCGCCCCGGGAGGCGGCTCGATCCCGTCGGCGGCCCCGGCGGCCTCCGCGGCCTCCGCGGCCTGATCATCGAGCTCGTCGTCCCGAGCGGCCGGGTCGTCCGCGTCGTGCGGGCCCGAGCCGCCCACGCCGAAGGCCTCGAAGAGATCGTCGTATCCCGATCCGAATCGATTCATCCCCTGCTCCCTGTCCTTGCCGCGACCCGGCGGGCCGCCACGCGGCGGTCCCGATCGGGATGCGATCGCCCCCGCCATCCGTCACAACCCCCGTGCCAGCCGAACCATGCCGCCGAATCCACGATCCGCCGGCGTTCGGTGCCCGTCAGCGGCGATTGGTCCCGCCCCGAGGCCGCCGGCGCGGTCGGATGATCCGCCGCGCCCCTGCCATCGCGGCATGGCCCGGGGCGGATGCGACGCGACGGCCGGACGCCCGGTCCCGCCGCGGCCGATCGGCCGGCGGGCCGCGGCGCGGCTTGCGGGCGGCGGACGGGCCGGCGGGCGGCGGGGCGGCTTGC
>CAYLNM010000109.1:0-15695 GCA_964385045.1 uncultured Isosphaeraceae bacterium | reverse complement strand
CGACCCGCCCCCGCACGACCCGCCGATCGAGTCGGCCGGTGCGGTCGACCGCGGAGAGGTGCAGCCCGGCACCGACGGTGCCGGGACCGCCGCCCGGGCCGACGTCGCTGCCGACCCGGACGCTCCAGACGCCTCACCGGCCCCCGCCCTCGCCGCGTCGCCCCCCGCCCCGCTGCTCCCGCCACCCCCTGCCGATCCCGCGCGACGCCTGCTCACCGGCGACCGACTCTGCACCGGGTGCGGCCACAATCTCGTGCACCAGCCGATCGTCCGCGAGTCGACCTACGACCTGCTCGTGGTCCGCTGCCCCGAGTGCGGCGTCGTGGCCCCGCTGCAGGAGTACCCGCTGCTCGGTCGCTGGGCCGGGCGACTGGCCGCCCTCGGGGCCGCGACGTGGGCTGCCGCCCTGCTGCTGGTGCTGCTGGGGGCCGGCGCGGGCTGCTACGCCGCGGGCATGATCGCGTGGGGACAGCACTGGGACCGAGCCGACGACTGGATCGAGGCGGTCCACCGGGCCGAGCCGAACGCCCCCGGCTTCCGGGCGTGGTTCGCCGGCGCGGACCGAACCGAGGTGCACCGCCGCGTCCTCGAGGTCGCGGGCCCCGACTGGTCGGTGGTCGGCGCCGCGGTCCCGGCGGTGCTCGCCGCACCCGCGGCGTTCGGAGCCGGCGTGCTGCTCGCCCTGCTGCTGCCCCACCGCCGCGCCCTCGGCCGCCTCGTCGCCGCCGGGCTCACCGGACTCATCGGCATGGCCCTGCTGGCGTGGACGCACCGGCTGCTCGACGGGACGGGCGGCTGGAGCGACGAGGCGGTCTTCCTCACCACCGGCTGGCGGGTCGCCGCGGTCGGCATCGGCTTCGGCACCGCGTTCGTGCTGCTCGGCGGGCTGCTCGGACGACCGCTCGCCCGCGGACTCGTCCTGCTCGGCGTGCCGCCGCGGATGCGGGGCGCCCTGGCGTTCCTGTGGCTCATCGACGGCAGACCGCCTCCGCCCGGGGTCGCGGTGCCCCCGCGGCCGTCCCCGCCCGCGCCGAGCACCCCGCACGCCCCTGACGCCCCGCACACCCCGAGCGCACCGGACGCACCGGACGCTGCACACGACCCGCGCTCCTGACGCCGGCCCCGGGTTCCCGCACGTTCCGCGAGCCGTGACCGGGGGCCGCGGCGGCCCCCCGCCCGCTCACACCGTCGCCTTGCCCCGCACCGCGTTCATCACCGTGCCGACGTCGAGTCCGCGGGCCCGGTCCTGCACCGCCCCGGCATGCCGGGCGTAGACCTGCTGTCCCTCGGCCGTCGCCCGCTGGAAGATCGACCGCAGGTCCACCGCCGAGAGCCGCCGACCGCCGCCGTAGTACTGCTCGGCCACCTTGCCGAGGGCGTAGGTGGTCGCGAACGTCATCGCGGGGCCGGTCGCGGTCTTCGCGATCTTCCCCGCGGTCTTGCCGAGGGCCTTCTTCGCCATCTTCCCGAAGAGCTTTCGGGCGTAGCCCTCGAGCACCTGCGAGGTCATGCCGACGCCGGCCACCGCGAGGAACTCCTTGACGTGCGCGGTCGACAGGGCGTGGCCGTGCTCGCGGCCGACGAGGTAGACCAGCCGCATCTGCAGCGGCAGGATCGCGACCGTGGCGAGGTCCTGCGGCAGCAGCTCGATCGCCCCGGTCATGATCGCGTAGCGGAGGATCGTGCCGTCGACGTCCGGCCGCCCGCCGGGCCCGGTCCCGGTCGCGGCGAGATCGCGGCCCGCCGCCGCCTTGGGCCGCGGCTCGGTCGAGGTCCGCGCAAGGGCCCCGGCCCCGAAGCCGGCCGCCTCGCCCAGCGGCCCGACGCCGCCGGCCTTGGCCGCCCGCGTGGGGCCGGGCTGCTCCCGAAGCTCCAGCCGGTTCGGCGGCGAGTCCTCGGCCTCGAGGGCGAGGTCGACCATCTCCTCGCCCTGCCGCACCACCGCCTCGGCCTGCTCGTGGTCGAGGCCGAGGGCCCGCTCCAGCCCGTCGAGGAAGCGGCGCTCCTCGTCCGTGGTCCGGCCGTCGGCCTCGCACACGCCCACCGCCATCTCCCAGGCGGTGCGGCGGGCGGCGTCGGAGCCGAGGCGGCCGGCCTCCTCCGCGAGGTCGGCCTGCCCCATCACGACGCGGCGGTACACCTCGGCGTGCGTGCCGTCGTCGACGAGCTGGAAGATGCGCTCGAGCCGCTGCCGCTCCTCGTCGGCGGTCGACCCGTCGCAGGTCGCCGCGAGCAGGCAGATCGCGGCGATCGACTCGGACTCCTCGGTGCTGAAGGCCATGGCGGGCTCCGTCGGGACTGCCCCGGGATCGGGGGCCCCTGAGCGTAGCCGAGCCTCGCCGGCCGGTCCGCGTCCCGGCCGCGGCCGGACGGGACACGCGCCGGGCATCGGAGGGCGCGGGGCGCGCCCCCGCGGCCCGCCGCGCCCCGCCGCGGCGGCGGTCCGCACGAGCGCCGCCGCGCTCAGCCGCGACCTGCCACGGACTCCGCGGGCTCGCCGTCGCTGGGCGCAGCCCCCGGCGAGCCGTCGTCCCGGCCCGCACCGTCGCCGTCGGCCGACCCGCCGGCTCCCCCGCCCGCGTCCGCCTCGATCCGCCCGCCCGCGGCCACGATCTCCGCGTGCCGCCGCAGGTACTTCTGCATCGTCGCGACCACGGTCGCGTGCGACCAGGTGAGCGGGCTCACCGAGATCGGCTCGCCGGTGTAGGGGTCGAACTGCTCGGCCAGGACGCCCGAGGGCAGGGCCCGCGCCTCGCACCACCGCAGCAAGCGCTGGGCCTGCTGCAGCTCGTCGAGCGTGCGGGCCCGGGCGATCTCGTGGTCGGCGAGCCAGAGGGTGCAGATCACCCACGGGTTGCCGGCCACCCGCTCCACGTCGTTGCGCTCGACCTGGTGGTAGTAGTCGTTCTCGTAGCGGGCGATGCCGCCGATGTCGGTGCGGACCCAGAGCCGCTCCCGCACCCGCGTCATCGCCGCCTCGACCACCGGGTGATCCGCCGGGAACGCCCCGAAGGCGAAGAGCCCCCAGCAGCTCGCATCCACCGTCCAGTCCAGGTCGTACCCGCCGTCGGCCCGCGGCACCGCCATGCGGGCGACGCGTCCGCCCTCGCGGTCCCACATCGTCCGCAGGAACGCGCCGCGCATCCGCTCGGCCCCCTCGGCGAAGCGGGCCGCGTTGTCGTGGGCCCCCATGTCGCGGGCGAAGGCCGCCGCCGCGTCGAGACCGCCGATCGTCGCCGCCACCGTGAACACGTGGACGCCGCGCCGCTCCTCCCACAGGTCCCAGCTCGGCCGCGGCAGGCCGTTGTGGTCGCGGTGGGCGATCATCCAGTTCCCGGTGGCGACCACCATCGACTGGTAGAGCGGCTTGAGGAACTCCACGTCGCGGAAGGCGAGGAAGTGCTCCCGCAGGGCCCACACCACCAGAGCCGTCTCGTCCTGCTGGATCGGCAGGACCTGCTCGCCGTCGAGAAGGTTGGGGTGCCAGGTGGAGGCGAGCGACCCGGTGGGGTTGTACTTGTGGAGGAAGTAGCCGCGGTCGTCGAGGATCCGGTCGCAGAAGCGGAAGAACGACCGGCTGAGCTCGCTCTGGCCCGCGAGCACCAGGGCCTGGGCCACCAAGGCCCCGTCGCGCGGCCACATGTACGAGTAGTGGTCGCCCGCGAAGTGCTGGATGTCGCTGTCGTTGGCGGCGAGGATCGCGCCCGACTCGTCGACCTGCGTGCGGAGGACGAGCTGGCTGCGGACGTAGAAGTCGCGCAGGGACTCGGGCAGCGGGCCGAAGTCGATCGGCTCCTTGGTCGCCCAGAGCCGCCAGTAGGCCGCGGTGCGGTCCACCATCCGCTGCGGGGTCTTCTGGAGGATCTTGTCGTTGAGGGCCACGACCTCGGGCACGTCGCCGCCGGCGGCGATCCAGGTGGTCAGCCGCCCCTCGCCGTGGGCGGCGACCCGCACGTCGAAGCCGATCGTCGAGTCGACCATGCCCTGGGCCACCGCGTGGCCGGCGAGGTGCCCGTCCTCGGCGTCGCGCCAGGTGCCCTCGGCCCCGCCGATCCGCTTGGTGCCGCACGCGAAGTGCTCGACCCCGCTGCGGACGTCGTCGCGGCCGTTGAAGAGGAAGAAGGTGTCGTCCTTGTAGTGGATCAGCCCGCCGGTGGCCGGATCGAACATGACGGTGTCGCCGACCGGCGTGCCGTCGATCGAGTAGTCGTGGTGCAGGAAGACCCGCACCTCGCGGGGACGCCCGGCGAGGTCGCAGACCGTGATCTCGCGGAAGAACACCGGGCTGTGGTAGTCGACCGCGTCGCGGCAGCGGACCTCCAGGCCCAGCTTCTCGTGCCGCAGCCGCACGTCGGTGACCATCGTCTGCGACTCGTACCGCAGGTCGCGGGACCAGCCCGCCTCGTCCACCCACGAGAACGTGCCGTCGACCCACAGGCCGAAGCGCTGCACGTGGCCCTCGGTGTGGTTGTGCCGCCCGACGTGGGGATAGAAGACGTCCCGCACCCGGTAGTGGGCGTCGAAGGTGACCAGGAGCGAACCGTTTCCGACGGGGATGTCGCGGGGCATGGCCTCGTCCGGATGCTCCGGTCGCCGGCGGAGAAGCGATCGCCTGCCGCTCCGCGCACCGACCGGGGGATGCGGGGCGAGGATATCCGCCCTCGGGGGCGGTCGCGGGCGGGGCGGCCTTCCCGCGACAGGCCGCCCCCGCGCCGGGCTCAGCCCTGCGCGGCGAGGAGGGCGTCGGCGAACGCCTCCGGATCGAAGTCGCCGTCGTCGCCGAAGTCGTCGGTCTCGCGCTCCTCGGCGATCATCTCGCCGATCTGGTGCACCGAGACGCCGAAGTTCTCGCCGATCTTGACCGCCTTGCCGGTGCCGATCGGCTTGCCGCCGACGAGGATCTCGAGCTTGCCCTCGGCCGAGGTCGGCAGCTCGATGATGCTGCCCGGCGTCATGGCGAGGACCTCG
The DNA here is from genome assembly GCA_964385045.1 of uncultured Isosphaeraceae bacterium. Lineage (GTDB taxonomy): Bacteria > Planctomycetota > Phycisphaerae > Phycisphaerales > SM1A02 > CAYLNM01. The sequence continues at coordinate 10,727 of CAYLNM010000109.1, read as the reverse complement.
CGCACGTTCATCCGCGTCTCGCAGATGCGCACGACGAGGGTCACTTCGAGCCGCTTGATCAGGTCGACGTCGTCCGGCATGCCGGGACGATCGGATGCCGCCGGGACCCGGTGGAGGCCGGACGACGGGGACGGCCGCCGGCGATGCGGTCGGCCGCCGCAGGATCGGACCGGCGGGTCCGGGAACTGGCGGGGCCGCGCACCGTCTGCGCGGCACGGAGCCGCGACCGGGACGTCGCCTCCGGCGGCCCGGCCGGGTCCGGATCGTGCACGCGGCCCGGCGGTCAGGCGGTCAGGCGATGCGGCACTGCCGGCCACGCGGTCGCGGAGCGCCGCGGTGCCGCGCGGCGGCCTCAGTCGAAGTTCGCGACCACCGTCAGCAGGTCGTCGAACTCCACCGTGCCGTTGCCGTCGACGTCCTCGGGGCACGGCCCGGCCGGGCACGGACCCCAGGCGGTGACCACGGCGAGGATGTCGGCGAAGTCGACCGCCCCGTCGCCGTTCACGTCCCCGAGGACCGGCGGCTGGAACTCCAGCTCCACCGAGTCCATCACCACCGGCGGCACCTTGTTGCCCACCGCGGGATCGGCCCACAGGTCGTAGATGAGCTGTCCGCGGTCGTCGGTGACGTTGGTGTCCCGCAGCCACTCCATGTACTCACGGGTCATCACCTGGTGCAGCACGTTGACCACCACCCGCTCGGCCCCCTCGGGCTTCGGGAAGACGGTGTCGTCCCAGTGCTGACCGTCCTCGTAGGAGTAGCCCTTGGGCTCGCCGCCGAAGGCCTCGAACGCGGCGTTGGTGAAGCCCATCGGCGGGATGCGGTTGTCCTTGAGCACCTCGCTGTTGAGGGTCAGGTGGAAGCTCTCGCCCGCGGGCAGGTTCGCCTGCTGGGCGACGGAGTCGATGATGCCGGCCCGCTTCTCGTAGACCTTGGTCGACGCCTCGTCGAGCGTGGCGGTGGCGAGGTCGTAGCCGCCCCGCTCCTCCACCAGGCCACCGTCGGCGTCCAGGAACCGGACGTTGATCCACATCCGGCGGCCCTCGGGGTAGCCCGTCGGGAGCTTGTGGCCGGTGAAGTTGGTGATCCGCACGCGGACCTCGTCGCCCTCGTCGAAGACCTCGGTGTCCGACGCGGCGGCCATGAACTCGATGTTGCGATCGATCGCCCGCTCGACCGAGTCGGCGGCGAGGCCGGTCTCGCTGTCGGGGTAGATCGCGCGGATCGCCCGCAGGACCCACGTGTTGGCCCCGAGGAAGGTGTGCTGGCCGAGGTCCTGCCGCTCGAAGAACGGCGGGAACTCCCACGCGAAGCAGCCGCCGGCGACCTGATCCGGCATGTGGCAGTCCTGGCAGCTCGTGAGCGGACCCGTCTTCGCCCCGCCGAAGCGGCCGTCGGGGAACTCCACGCCCTCGGTCGCGAAGACCGAGTTCAGCCACTCGCTGTAGGTGGTCTGCTCCGGGTACATGTCGAGCGGATCCTGCGTCGCGTGCGGCTGGCCCAGCTCGTCGAGCTCGTACTGCCCCGTCGACTCGTCGCGGATGAAGATCGGGTTCCGTACCTCGTGGCAGGTGCCGCAGTGGGCGCTGTCCTGGTGGAAGGGCGAGTAGATCACCTCGACCCCGAAGTGCAGGTTCATGTCGGGGTTCAGCGCGATGTCCTCGTAGGGACCGCGGCGACTGTCGGTCGGATCGACCACGAATCGTGCGTTGCCCCGGACCTCGCCCGGCGGGTGCTCGAGCCCGGCGAGGATCGGACCGTCCTGCGCGGGGCTGTCGTCCTCGAGCACCGGGTTGACCATCCGGTGACAGAAGTTGCAGTTGACGCCGTCGAAGTCGTTCGAGGGGAACTCCATCGAGAAGTCGTCGATGGTGCCGTCGGAGCTCTTGCCCGCGAGCCAGGCCCCGGGGGCGTGGCAGCGGATGCAGTACTCGCCCGAGACGTTGGCGTCCTGGTTGGCGATCGTGAGCGCGGCGTGCCAGACCGGGTCGCGGGCCGACTGGGCCATGAGGCTGGTGACCCAGCCGTTGTACGGCGGATCGTCGATCAGGTCGGGCTGGTCCTGCCCGTAGTAGTCGCCGTGGCAGAAGCTGCAGTTGGTGCCCGCGATGATCGGCTCGAACTCGAGCGGGTCCGGGGTCGGCTGGGTGCCGGGCAGGAAGAAGTCGTCGAGCGTCGAGGGGATCTGGACCTGACCGCCGCCCTCGGGCTCGCCGCCGCCGCGACGCTCGCCACCGACCCCGGCGGCCATGGCGCCCACGCCGCCGGCTCCGACGAGGGAGGCCAGCAGCACGAGGGCTCGGCGGCGGGCGCGACGGGTGCGGGCGGCTCGCGGGGCGATCGGGGACATCGGGCTTCGGCTCCGGGCTCGCCGCGGGCGGCGATGGATGCGGGTCGCGGTGACGAGCGAACCGGCCGGCGGCGCGAAGGGATCGCGGGCGCCGGGTCGGACGTCGTCCGGTGGATTCGATGGGCGGGCGGTCCGGGTTGCGTCCCGGGGCCGCGCGGCTTCCCTCGTCTCCTCCACCGCAAGGTACCTCGCGGGGCCCGCGGGTCAACGGAGCGGCGTCACCGCGGCCGGGCGGGCCGGCGGCGCGGCGCCCCCGCCCCCGCCACGCGGGCGAGATCGCACGCCCGCGATATCCTGCCCGGCATGCCCCGATCGCCCCGATTCCGCCCGCGGCCGCCCGTCTCGCGGCGCGAGCCCCGCCGCCGGCTCGCCTCGCAGGCCCGGCTCCTCCGCCTGCTGCTCCTCCTGCCGCTGGCGGGCCTCCCGCTGTCGGCGGGCGGCTGCGGCGGCCCGGCGGCGGACGCGGACGGGGCCGGCCTCGCCCTGCGGGTGCCGGCGGACCGCTACGAGGCGGCCTTCGCCGCGGCGGCGGACGTCCTGGCGGACCACGGCCTCTCGCCCGCCGTCCGCGACCGGCGATCGGGCGTGATCGAGACCGATCCCGAGGCCTCGGTGGGGTGGTTCGCCCCCTGGGATCTCGAGCTCGCCTCGTCCCTCGAGGACGTGGCGACCCTGTCCACCATCCGGCGGCGGGCCCGCGTGACGTTCTCGCCCCCGCGGTTCGCCGAGGAGGACGCCGCTCCGCTCGCCGGGCCGGACCTGCTCGGCCTGCGGGAGCCGCCCGCGGACCTGACCCGGCGGACCGCCCCGCTCGACATGCGGGTGGCGGTCTTCGTGGAGCGGAGCCACCGCCCAGGGGTGCGGGTCGACACGTGGAGCCGCCGGAACGTCAGCCGGGCCCGCGTCGCCCGCCCCGCGCCGGCCACCGGCTTCGAGCCGGATCGCTCGTGGTGGCCAGTGGCCCGCGACGAGGGGCTCGAGCAGGCCCTGCTGGCCGAGATCGCCCGGCGCCTCGAGCCCGAGGGGCCCCCGCCCGACGCGACCGGCTGACCTCGGGCCTTCCCGAGCCCGTCGCGCACGATCGATCCTGACTTTGGGCCCTGCGGCGGCCTGTTTTTGTGCAAAAGCACAACTTCGGGGCTCGCGGCGCAACCCGCGTTCGTCACAGGTCGATAGCATCCGGGAACCATGACGCCCGGACCCGGTTCCGGCCCTCGTCACGGGCCTCCGGACGGCGGGCGGGAGCGATGCGCATGTCCAGCGATCACGGGGCCGGCCTGTCGGTGAACGGGTGGAACGCGGCCTACGTCGACGAGCAGTACGAGCGGTGGCGGGAGGACCCGGACTCGGTCGGACCCGAGTGGCGGACCTTCTTCCAGGGATTCGAGCTGGGAGCCGCGTCCGCGGGCGACGAGGTCGAGGGCGTCGAGCCCGGATCCCGCCCGGTGATGGCCCCGGTGCCGGCCGGCGCGATGGCCCGCACCGCCCACACCGCCCAGGGCCGCGTCGACTCGCTCGTCTACCACTACCGCGACATCGGGCACCTGCACGCGGACCTCGATCCCCTGGGCACCGAGCGGCCGCTGCCGGAGCACCTGCGGCTCGAGAGCTTCGGGCTGTCCGAGGACGAGCTCGACGAGCCGTTCGACCCCGGGCACCTGCCGCTCGAGGGCGAGACCCGGCTCCGCGACATCATCGGCCTGCTCGAGGACACGTACTGCCGCCACGTGGGCGTCGAGTACATGCACATCCAGGACCGGGCCCGCCGCCGCTGGCTGCAGCAGCAGATGGAGCCGGTGCGGAACCGTCCCGAGTTCGGCGACGACGAGAGGCTCCGCATCCTCCGCGAGCTCATCGAGGCCGACGGCTTCGAGAACTTCCTGCAGACCCGCTACCGCGGCAAGAAGCGCTTCGGCCTCGACGGTGGCGAGTCGCTCATCGCGATGCTCGACGAGCTCGCCGAGTACGGACCGAACCACGGGGTCGAGGAGTACGCGATCGCCATGGCCCACCGCGGCCGGCTGAACGTGCTCGTCAACATCCTGCACAAGACCTACGACCAGATCTTCACGGAGTTCGAGGAGGCCTGGACCGAGGACTTCCTCGAGGGCGGCGGCGACGTCAAGTACCACAAGGGCTACTCCGGCGACTTCGAGACCGAGAAGGGCGAGACGATCCGCATCACGCTCTCGCCCAATCCCTCGCACCTCGAGTTCGCCAACTCGGTCGTGCTCGGCCGGGCCCGCGCCAAGCAGCGCATCCGCCACGACGACGACCGGCAGCAGTGCGTGCCGATCCTCATCCACGGCGACGCCGCGTTCCCCGGCCAGGGGATCACCGCCGAGTGCCTCAACATGATGAAGCTCGACGGCTACACCGTCGGCGGCGCGGTGCACATCGTGGTCAACAACCAGGTCGGCTTCACCACCGAGCCGCGGGACGCCCACTCGGGGACGTACTGCACCGACCTGGCCAAGATGGTCGAGGCGCCGATCTTCCACGTCAACGGCGACGACCCCGAGGCCTGCGTGTGGGTGACGCGGCTCGCGATCGCCTACCGGCAGCTCTTCCACACCGACGTCGTGATCGACCTCTGGTGCTACCGCCGCTACGGGCACAACGAGGGCGACGAGCCCACGTTCACCCAGCCGCTGATGTACAAGAAGATCAAGGACCAGACGCCGGTCATGCGGCGGTACGCCCGCCGGCTCGTCGACGAGGGCGTGATCACCGAGGACCAGCTCGAGCAGCTCGAGTCCGAGGTCAAGCAGCAGCTCGACGAGGCCCAGACCCGCGTGCAGGAGCAGCCGGTCTCGCCCGACGTCGCCGCCTTCGGCAGCGTCTGGGCCGGGCTCACCGAGGAGTACACCGACGAGCCGGTCGAGACCGGCGTGGAGCGGGCGACCCTCGAGCGGGTGGCCGAGGCCCTCGGCACCGTGCCCGCCGGCTTCGACCTGCACCGCAAGCTCGGCCGCCTGCTCGACAAGCGGCGGAAGTCGGTGCTCGAGGACCAGCCCTTCGACTGGGGCACCGGCGAGATGCTGGCCTACGGCACGCTGCTGCTCGAGGGGCACGCGGTGCGGCTGACGGGCCAGGACGTCGAGCGCGGCACCTTCAGCCACCGCCACTCGGTCGTCTTCGACCAGTCCGACGGCGAGGGCTACGTCGCCCTGAACCACCTCGGCGGAGAGCAGGCGAAGTTCTGCGTGCACAACAGTCCGCTGACCGAGTCGGCGTGCCTCGGGTTCGAGTACGGCTACTCGCTCGGCGACCCGAACATGCTCGTCATCTGGGAGGCGCAGTTCGGCGACTTCGTCAACGGCGCGCAGGTGATCATCGACCAGTTCATCGCCTCGGCCGAGCACAAGTGGGGCCGGCACAGCGGCCTCGTCTGCTTCCTGCCGCACGGCTACGAGGGCCAGGGCCCGGAGCACTCCTCCGCCCGCCTCGAGCGGTTCCTGCAGCTGTGCGCCAACGAGAACATGCAGGTCGCCTACCCGACGACGCCCGCCCAGCAGTTCCACCTGCTGCGGCGGCAGATGAAGCGGAACTTCCGCAAGCCGCTCGTGATCATGACGCCCAAGAGCCTCCTGCGGCACCCCAGGGCGACGGCAACGGTGAGCGACCTCGTCGAGGGCCGCTTCTACCGCGTGCTCGACGATCCGCACGTGAGCGATCCCGGGTCGATCCGGCGGCTGCTGTTCTGCTCGGGCAAGGTCTACTACGACCTGCTCGCCCACCGCGAGGAGGTCGGGGCCGACGACGTCGCGATCGTGCGGCTCGAGCAGCTCTACCCGTTCGCCGAGGACCGCGTGCGCGAGGTCCTGGACCGCTACGCGTCCGCCGAGGAGCGGGTGTGGGTCCAGGAGGAGCCCAAGAACATGGGGGCGTGGACGTTCGTCGACGGCACGATGCGGGAGCGGTTCGAGCTCTCGCTGCGGTACGTCGGCCGCGACGCCAACGCCTCCCCCGCCGTCGGCTCGACCAAGATGCACGAGCAGGAGCAGCAGCGCATCATGGTCAACGCGATCGGGATCGGCACGTCCGACGCGAACGCCTCGGCCGAGCAGGCCCCGGCCGCCGCCGGGTCCGCCTGAGTCCCGTCATCCCCCGCGGCGCCGCGGCCCCCGGCCGCGTCGGTCCGCCGTCTCCCTTCCGCCCGCCCCCGCCATCCGTCACGGAGTCCGCCGGCCATGGCAGTCGAGATCACCATTCCCAGCCCCGGCGAGTCGGTCACCGAGGTCGTCCTCGGCCCCTGGATGAAGTCGGACGGCGACTGGGTGGAGAAGGACGAGTCGCTCGTCGAGATCGAGTCCGACAAGGTCACCCTCGAGGTGCCCGCCCCCGAGTCCGGCGTGCTGAAGATCACCGCCGAGGAGGGGGACGAGATGAACGTCGGCGACGTGATCGGGTCGGTGGACCCGGACGCGGAGAAGCCCGCGGGCGGCGGCGGCGGCGAGTCGTCGAAGGCCGCCGCGTCCGGCGGTGACGGCGGCGGCGGCGGGACCGCGACGAAGGCCCCGCCGAAGGAGTCCAAGGACGCGGGCGACGCGAAGCCGTCGTCCGGCGGCGGCGGTGGCGGCGGCTCGAAGGGCGGCGACGAGCCGGCCCGCACCGCGTCCGCCGCGGCGGCGGGCGGCCAGTCCCTGCCCGAGGGCACCAAGGCCAGCAGCGTCGCGAAGCAGATCGCTTCCGACACCGGCGTCGACCTCTCGCGGCTCACCGGCACCGGCCCGTCGGGCCGCATCACGAAAGAGGACGTCCTCCGGGCGGCGATGGAGCAGGCGGGCCTGAACGGCTCCGGCGGTGGCTCGGGCGGCGGCAAGGCCGCGGGCCCGTCGCGCGAGTCGCGGCGCGAGAAGATGAGCAAGCTCCGGCAGCGCATCGCCGAGCGGCTCGTCCAGGCCCAGCACGACGCGGCCATGCTCACCACCTTCAACGAGGTGGACATGACCGAGGTGATGGCCCTCCGCAAGCGCTACAAGGAGGACTTCGGCGAGAAGCACGGTGTCGGCCTGGGCTTCATGGGCTTCTTCGTGAAGGCCGTGACCAGCGCCCTGCAGGCCTACCCCGGCATCAACGCCTACATCATCGACGGCAAGGAGGTCGAGTACCACGACTTCTGCGACGTGTCGGTGGCGGTGGGCACGCCCAAGGGCCTGGTGGTGCCGGTGATCCGCAACGCCGAGGCGATGTCGTTCGCCGAGATCGAGTCCACGATCAAGGACCTCGCGATCCGCGCCCGCGACGGCAAGCTCTCGATCGACGAGATGACCGGCGGCACGTTCACGATCTCCAACGGCGGCGTGTACGGCAGCCTGTGCTCGACGCCGATCCTGAACCCGCCGCAGTCGGGCATCCTCGGCATGCACAAGATCATGCAGACGCCCCGCGAGCACCCGCAGCGGCCGGGCGAGATCGCCCTGCGGCCCATGATGCAGCTCGCCCTCTCCTACGACCACCGCATCGTGGACGGCGAGCAGGCGGTGCGGTTCCTGGTGCACGTGAAGGAGCGGATCGAGGCGCCGGAGAAGCTGCTGCTGGACCTGTGAGGTCGGGCCGGCGCGGACGGATCGCGGCTCCTGCATCCGGCATCGTCGTGCTTCGCAGGGGTTTCGGTGGCAACGCGCTCGTTCGACGAACGGAGGAGCCCGGCGAAACCCCACCCGGGGCGGCCTCACCGGGGTGGCTGACCGGATCGGCTGGCCGGTCGGGCTTCATCGAGCACTTCGCACCGTGGCAGCAGGCGCACGTCAAGAGCGTCCATGGCCGCTTTGAGACCGATCCGCGTGCGGGCGAGCGGCCGCCCTCCGGGGCGGGGCCCCGGTCGCGCCTGAGCCCGCCGAGGGCGCCGCCGCGGATCGACCCGAGGCGAGCCCCCGCGAAGGCTCGGGACAGGAGTCGCCATCCGGCCCCGTCGCCACCTCCGGCGAGCTTCGCGACTCGGCGTACGAGGATCACCTTCGCAGCAGCGCCGGGCTCCAGGATGAGGCCCCAGCCGAGCGTGTCGAGCCACCGGTGCCCGAGGGAGTCAGCAGCCCGCCGCCGATGCCGACGGTGGACGTGCCCGAGGGGACGCCACGCGGCCGCGGCCGGAGTCGCCGAAGCGTGCGGGATCGCACGCTGGCCACGGCCGAGGAAGCCGCGCGATCGACGCGGGCGATGACCGCCGAGCAGCGACTCCTGACGCTGGACGCATGGCAGAAGTCGGGGCTTCCGGCGAAGGACTTCGGCGGCCTCGTCGGCGTCTCGGCGCAGACGCTCTACGCGTGGCGGCGGCGATTCGCCGAGCACGGTCCCGCGGGCCTGGTGGAACGTGCCCGCGGCCGCCGGGCGACCGGCTCGCGGCTGCCCGAGGCAACCAAGCGGGCGATCCTGATGCTCAAGGAGGCGAACCCCTCCTGGGGCTGCCAGCGGATCAGCGACGTGCTCTACCGCGGACCGGGGCTGCCCGCGAGCGCGTCGGCGGTGTCGCGGGTGCTCAAGGACGCAGGGTACGAATCGGGTCCCGAGGCGTCCGAGCCGCACCCGGACCGCGTGCGCCGCTTCGAGCGGGCCGTGCCGGGGCAGCTGTGGCAGACGGACCTCTTCACCTTCATCCTCAAGCGCCAGAACCGCCGCGTGTACCTGGTGGTCTTCATGGACGACCACAGCCGCTACATCGTGTCGTACGGGCTGCACGGTGCCCAGACCGCGGACTTCGTGCTGGAGACGCTGCGCGAGGGGATCGCGTCGCACGGTCCGCCGCAGGAGATCCTGACGGACAACGGCACGCAGTACGTGACGTGGCGTGGCACGAGCAAGTTTGCCAAGGAGCTGCGGAAGCTGGGCATCGGCCACGTGGTGGCCCGTCCTCGCCACCCACAGACGCTCGGCAAGGTCGAGCGCTTCTGGGGCACGCTCTGGCGCGAGTGCCTGGAGTCGGCGGTCTTCGCCGACGCCTCGGACGCCAGGACGCGGATCGGGCACTTCGTCGACTGGTACAACTTCCGCCGTCCGCACCAGGGGATCGACGGCCTGGTACCGGCCGACCGCTTCTACGCGTCGGGCTCGCAGGTGAAGCAGACGCTGGCGGCGCGGGTGTCGGCGAACGCGCTGGAGCTGGCGCGTCACGGGGAGCCGAAGGTGCCCTTCTACGTGACGGGACAGCTGGACGGTCGTCCCTTCAGCGTGCATGCCGAGGGCGAGCGGATGGTGATGGTGGACGGCTCGGGCGAGCGGAAGGAGGTGGACCTCGCCGCTCCTCGTCCCCCGGAACCTACCCCGGAATCCACCCCGGAACCCGCCCCGGAATCCGCCCCGGAATCTGCCCCGGAATCATCGGCCGCTGCCGAGATGCCCAGGCCACTCGCGTCTCCGAGCGACGAGCCGGCATCGTCCATTGCCGAGGAGGTGGCCGATGACGCGTGAGGTCACTTCGGCGAAGCGTCGCACGAAGCTGCTCTCCGAGCAGATGGACGTGGACAAGGCGGACGAGCAGATGCGTCGGCAGGCGGCGTGCGTGCTGGAGGTGCTGGCCGGACTTCGCTCGCCGGAAGAAGCGGCGAGGGTGATCGGCGTGTCGGTACCGACCTACTACAACCTCGAGGCTCGGGCGCTTCGGGGACTGCTCCATGGGTGCCGCGTCGAGTCTCCGGGTCGCCGGATGTCGGTGGAGAAGCGGCTCGCCGAGTCCGAGCAGCGGGCCGCCGAGCTGGAGCGGCAGCTGCAGCGGTACCGGTCGGTGCTTCGCAACGCCCGGCGCGCGGCCCGGATCCTCGGCGAGGGCGGCGAGTCGCGGCCGGCGGACGCCGAGCCCGACGTCCAACGTCGCAAGCCTCGCGTGAGAGCCAGGCGGGCGATCGAGGCCCTGGGCGGCAGCGGCGAACGCTCGCCCGAGCCGGGTGAGAACAGCTCGCCCTGAGCCGCTGAATCGCGGAGACTGCAGGCGTCGGGTCGGCCTCACGGAGGAGGTCGGCCCGGCGCTCGCAGTCCTTGCGGACACGTCCACGGAGGGGCCTGAGATGACGACGCGGCGGAAGAATCCTGGCGCGGGTCGGCCGAGCGAAGGCCTCGGCATGATCGAGCGTCTCGGCGGAGGGACGGCGGAGTCGCGCAGGCGTCTCGAAGTGATCGTGCGCTCGCTGTCGGGCGATCTGACGGTGGAGCAGGCCTGCCGCGAGCTCGGTCTGGAGAAGTCGCGATTCCACGAGATCCGCCGGGCTTTCCTGCTGGCGGCACCGACGCTGCTGGAGCCGGGTGTCCCGGGTCCGGTCCCCCGGAGCGTGAACGCGGAGGTGGAACAGCTTCGGCGGGAGAACGAGGCGCTGCGCACGCGAGCCGCGATGGCGGAACTGCGGGAAGAGCTGCAGATCCTGAACGCCGCGGAGCCCGCGGT
>CAYLNM010000108.1:0-15719 GCA_964385045.1 uncultured Isosphaeraceae bacterium | reverse complement strand
TCACCCCCGCGAGGGTCCGGGCCTCGCGCTCGAAGCGCTCGAGGCGGGCGGGGTCGGCGGCCAGGTGCTCCGGGAGCGCCTTGATGGCGACATCGCGGTCGAGGCGGGCGTCGCGCGCGAGGTGCACCACGCCCATGCCGCCGCGGCCGATCTCGCGGAGCACCTCGAATGGTCCGATGCGCTGCGGCATGGGGGAAGCCTCATCGATCCCGGGGTGGCGCGCGTCGTCTCGAGGGCCCGTCCGTGCGGTGGCCCGGGGGCTCACGCCGTCGTCGCTGATCGTGCTGCGGCCGGGCCGGTGGGAGCGGCTCGCCGGGAGCGAGGATCCTCTCGGCGCGTCATGGCGTCGGCGCACCGCGGTCCGGCCGCCCGCTCGAGGTGGGCGAGGTCCGCGTGCGCGATCGCCGTACCGACGTCGTGGATGGGCTCGGCGCCCGCCCCCCGGCCGTCGGGAGCGAGGCCGGGGGCCATGACGCGGCCGTCCGATGCGAGCGATCGATGGCCGCGTGGCCCCGGCGGACGTCGGAGGAGGGCGGGGTCGGGCACGGCGGGGCTCCGGGCGATGGGGCGATCGGGGGCGGCGCCGCCGTGGGCACGGACGACGACCGGCCGACGGGGCGATCGGGGCGCGGCTCGGACGGACGGGGATCGCGAGCCCATGCTACACGCCGACGACCGCGCGATCGTGCCGCGGGCCGGGCGTGGAGTCGGTGCCCGGGCCGGTCGGAGGATGCCGCCGGTCCGTGCCCGGTCGAGGCGGCCCGGACGCGGCCGTCGCCCACGGCCCCGACGTACACTGCGACCCCCCAACGCCCAGCGGCTCCCGGAGCTCGATCTTCATGACTGCGGTCGCGGACTTCCTGAGCCAGTTCGTCGCGCAGCTCCAGTCGCCCGCGCTCGCCTTCCTGATGGGCGGCGTGCTGCTCGCGGCCCTGGGGAGCAAGCTGGCCATCCCGAACTCGATCTACCAGTTCGTGGTGTTCGTGCTCCTGATGAAGATCGGGCTGAAGGCCGGGATCGAGATCCGGGGCGCGGAGCTCTCGGCGATGCTCCTGCCCGCGGCGTTCTCGGTGCTCATCGGGCTGGGCGTGGTGCTGGTCGGCCAGTGGATCTTCGCCCGCCTGCCCGGGGTCCCGCGGGCGGACGGCATCGCGACCGCCGGACTGTTCGGCGCGGTCAGCGCCTCGACCCTGGCCGCGGCCATCGTGATCCTCGAGGAGCAGTCCATCGCGTACGAGGCCTGGGTGCCGGCCCTGTACCCGTTCATGGACATCCCGGCCCTGATCCTCGCCATCGTGATCGCGAGCGTGCATCGCGAGCGGCAGAAGAAGGGCGGCACGCACCGCGTCGACACGTGGGGCATCGTCCGCGAGAGCCTGCGGGGCTCGGCCCTCTCGGCCATGCTCCTCGGCCTCGTGCTGGGCCTGCTCGCCCGGCCCGAGGCGATCCTCGACAGCTTCTACCAGCCGATGTTCCGGGGCATGCTCTCCATCCTCATGCTGATCATGGGCATGGAGGCGTGGTCGCGGCTGAGCGAGCTCCGGCAGGTCGCCCACTGGTTCGCCCTCTACGCCCTGGTCGCCCCGATCGTGCACGGGCTGATCGCGTTCGGTCTCGGCTACCTCGCGCACCTGTGGGTCGGATTCAGCCCGGGCGGCGTCGTGCTGTTCGCGGCGATCGCGGCCTCCAACTCCGACATCTCCGGCCCGCCCACCATCCGCGGGGGGATCCCGTGGGCGAACCCGTCGTCGTACATCGGGGCCTCGACCAGCGTCGGGACGCCGGTCGCGCTGGCCGTGTGCCTGCCCATGTACGTCGCCCTCGCCCAAGTCGTCTTCGACCTGTAGGTGCAAGGACCCGGCATGTTCACTCCCGCCACGCGGCTCACGGTCATCACCGAGCACTTCCTCAGCGACCGGGTCTGCCGGATCATCAAGGACTGCGGCGGCAAGGGCTACACGCTCGTCTCCGTCGGCGGGAAGGGGACCCATCACCTGCACGCGATGCAGGACCGGGCCACCGTCGTCGAGGGCTTCGACAACGTGAAGATCGAGGCGATCACCGCGGATCGGGCCACCGCCGAGCGGATCGCCGCCCGCGTCATGGACGAGTGCCTGACGGACTATCCGGGGATCATGTTCCTCGACACCGTCGAGGTGAGCCGGTCGGAGCGCTTCTGACGCGTCCGGCCCGGCGCGGCCCGGACGTCGGTCGCGCGGCGGGCCGGCGGGAGCAGCCGGAGGCGTCCGGTCGGGGCGGCGGGCTCGAGCGAGGGGCCGTGCGCTCCTGCCGCCCCGGCCGCGCTCGCGGGAGACCGCGCGCGGGCCGAGGTCTCCGATCATCCGGGCATGCCCGCGATGCGGCATGGAGGGGGATCCGTGCATCGCTCAGTCGCCGGCCAGGAGCGGTCGGAGCTCCTCGTCCCAGTTCAGCACGATGCGGACGTCCCGGTCCGCTTCCGACGCCGCGGTCTCGAGCGGTCCGGCGCGGATGAACGCGTCGCCGTCCTCGATCATGTGGAGCGACCGGATCGCCGCCGCGTCCGCGACCGGGAACCGCGGCTCGGGGGCGGACGGCACGAACGTCCCGTCCTCGTGCACGCGGTAGTCCACCGCATGCAGGACCTGCGCGTCCCCGGCCATCCCGAGGTAGTACACGCGATCACGGGCCGGATCCCAGACGCCATCCAGGGCCCCGTTCGTGGAGACCTGGATCGATCGGGATGGATCATCGGCGTCCACGACGAAGAGCTCGTGGCGCGCGCCCGCGGTCCCCGAGATGAACATGACCCAGCGATCGTCGGGGGAGAGCCTCGCGCGGAACTGATTGCCGGGCCAGTCGATGAACGGCACGACCTCGCCGGTGGTCTCGCCCCGCTCGTCGAAGTGAATCTCGGCGATGTCGACCTCGCCGACGCCCGCGCCGATGGAGACCAGCAGCCGCCGGCCGTCGCCGGACCAGTCCTCGGGAAGGGTGATCAGGTCCGATTCCTGCAGCCGCTCCGGCTCCGATGCGCTGCCGACGCGATGGCGGTACACGTTGAAGATCCCGCCGTGGCGGTTGGAGCCGAACGCGATCCACCGTCCATCGGGGCTCCAGACCGGGAACATGTCGCTGCCGGCCCCGTCGTTGCGCAGTGGTGTCAGGAGATCCCGGCCGGGCTCGAGGATCGCGAGCCGGGTGGGCTCCAGCCCGCCTTCGATCTCGATGCCGAGGAGGCGGCCGTCGTCCGAGGGGACGACCTTGCCGTAGGAGTCGACCCGATTCGAGACCGGCGTCGTCGTGCCATCGAGGGCGATCCGTTCGATGCGGCGATCGATCGACGCCGAGCCCCCGGTGAGATACACCAGGGTGCCGTTCGGGGAGACGTCGAAGGGCGACGGGGTGTCGGCCGTGGTCGCGCCCAGCCCCCGCACCGCGGGGATCTCCGGCGTCGTGATCTCGAGCCGGTCGAGATCGAAGCCGGCCGCCATGAGGGTGTCCTCCCGCTGGAACACCAGGAGGCCGGGCGCGACGTACCGCCCGTGGGCGGCGTTGCGGGCCAGCTGCCGGGGCTGGCCGCCCTGCAGGTCGACGACCCAGAGGGAGGTCTGCCCCCACGCGGAGACGTCCCCCATGGAACGCACGAACAGCACGCCGCGGTTCCCGGGGAGGACCGCCGGGTGCCGGTCCGAGATCGGCTCGGTGGCATCCAGCTCGTACATCGGCGCGGGTCGGCCGCCGTTCGCGTCGACGCGGTGCAGCGGTCCCCGGCTCTCGGGCGCGAAGACGATCACGCCGTCCTCGCCCCATGCGGTCCCGCGGGTCTCCGGGCTCTCGCAGATCGGAATGGCCGGGCCCCCGCCGAGCTGCGTGCGGTGGAGCGTCCGCCGCGCGTCGTAGAGCACCCACTCGCCGTCGGGTGAGAGGGCGAAGTCGCGGGCGTCCGGGGGCGTCTCGATCATCCGGGCTTCGGGGCTCCCGAGATCGCGGACCAGGATGTGGTAGCCGGTGCGGTCGTCGTACCCTCGGAACACGAGGCGCCTGCCATCGGCGCTGATCTTCGGGAAGAGCCGGCTGGCGAGGATCTGGTCGGCAGGGAAGTCGATCGCCAGATGCGTCACGTGCCGATCCCGGCCGACCTCGGCTCGGGGGAGCAGCAGCCATGCGAGCGAGAGCGCGGCGATCGTCGTCGTCACGACCAGGACCACCGATGGCCCGCGGCGACGGCCCGGGGCCCGGTCCCGATCGGGGGCGATCGGCTCGTGCGCCTCCTCGTCCATCAGCTCGAGCCGGACGTCGCCGATGTCGCGGGCGCGCTTCGCGCGGTCACGCGCGAGGCACCGCCGCAGCGCGTGCCGCACGCGCGGGGGCGTTCCCGGCGGGAGCCGGTCGAGATCGATCCCCTTGTGGAGCACGGCGCCGATCGAATCCGTCGCGGTCTCGCCGTGGAACGGGCTCGTGCCCACGAGCATCTCGTAGAGCACCACGCCGAAGGACCAGATGTCGGTGCGCTTGTCCACCCGCCGCCCCCGGGCCTGCTCGGGGCTCATGTACGCCGCCGTGCCCAGGATCGCGCCGGCGATCGTGGGGGAGTGCTGCATCGCGGGACTGGTCATCGTCGGGCGGTCGAGTCCGCCCGTGGATGCGACGGCCTCCTCGGTCCGCGCGAGCCCGAAGTCCAGCACCCTCGCCTGCCCGTTCGGCGTGACGATGATGTTCGCCGGCTTCAGGTCCCGGTGGATCACGCCCACCTCGTGCGCCGCCTCGATCCCCGCCGCGATCTGCACGGCCAGGTCGATCGCCTCGTCCGCCGGCAGCGGGCCGCGCTCGAGCATGTCCGCCAGCGTCTCGCCCTCGACGTACTCGAGGACCAGGTACCGCGCTCCGTCCTGCTCCTCGACGCCGTGGATGCCCGCGAGGCCGGGGTGGTTGAGCTGCGCGAGCGTCCTCGCCTCGCGCTCGAAGCGTTCCAGCCGAGACGGGTCCGACGCCAGCTCCGCCGGCAGGGCCTTGATCGCCACGTCGCGGTCCAGGCGGGTGTCCCGGGCGAGATGCACCACGCCCATGCCGCCCCGGCCGAGCTCGCGGACGACGGCGTAGGGGCCGATGGCGTCGGGCGAGCCGGAGGTCACCGCGCACGCTCCGCGAGCGTGCGCGCCCAGTTCCGGACGAGGCGGATGCGGTCGGGGAAGACCGCGTCGATCGCCGACCGGACCGCGTCCTCCGATGGCCTGAGCGCCACCAGGAATCGCCCGTCCGGTCCCACGTCCCACGACCGGATCGGCTGGACGTGGACGTGGTCGTCCGTCCGGAAGAGTCGGGCTGGGCGACCGATCTCGATGCTCGACGCTCCGAGCGTCACCGGGGCCGCCATGGCCCAGCGTCGCCGCGCGGGCGAGCCGGATCGCGCTCCCGATGCGTCCGTCGTCCGATCATCATCGCGGGCGAGGTAGTAGAGCTCGGTCCCGTCCGGCGACCAGAGCGGCGCCGAGCTGTCCGTCGTCGAGACCTGGATCACGGGCCCGTCGCCGAGAAGCGACCGGACGTGGATCCGCGTCTCGCCGCCGGCCTCGCGCGTCCCGTAGGCGATCCACCGCCCGTCCGGGGAGAAGCTCGGCCAGAACTCCTGGAGATCGGGCGTGTCGGTCAGCTCGACCCATCCCTCGTCCTCGGTCCAGACGATCAGCTCCGTGTTCTCGCCCATCTCGCCGGCCATGCCGAGCAGGTGTCGCCCGCCCGGCGACCACCCGATCGTCCAGAGGTCGACCGCGCCGGGCGGGAGATCGAGCATGACCGGCTCGGCCGAGTCGCCGATGGTGGTCCAGCCGACCCGGGTGCTTCCACCCACGTTCGTGTGGAAGGTGTAGTCATCGGGGCCCGGACCCCACGCGACCCAGTTCCCGCCGTCCCGGCGCACGCGACTGGTCACGCCGCGGGAGACGTCGTGCATCCAGATCCCGCTGGTGGGTCCGTAGAAGTCGGCGAGCAGGAGTCGGCGGCCGGCGGGATCGACGCGGGGCGCGAGGTATGCGCCGGCCTCGAGCGGGATGACCTCCGCGTCGCCGTCGCGGGTCACCCACGCCACGGGCGTCGGCAGCTTCGGCCAGATCGTGCCGTGCCCGTACGCGAGGTCGCCGGCGTCCGACACCGCGAACTGGGCCGCGCCGTTGATGAACCAGCTGTTGGGGGCCTCGTACGACTGGATCACGCTCATGCCCAGCGGCCGGGGCTCGCCGCGCACGCTCAGCGTCTCGAGATCGAACGGCACGGCGTGGATCGTGTGGTCACGGGCGAAGACGAGGTGGCCGCGGGTGTACCGGGCGTTGCTCGCGTCGGTGAGCAGGTCCCGGCTCTCGCCGCGCGCAGGGTCGAGCACGCGGACGGTGATCCGGGAGACGTCGTTCCCCTCGAAGACGACGGTGTAGAGGATGCCCCGGCCGCCGGGCAGCACGTCGGGGAACGCGTGGAGGACCTCCGTGCCGTCGTCGGCCGGGGTGGTGAGCGGCGCGGCCGGGCCGCCGCCGTCGGGGATGCTCCGCAGCCCGTGCCGGGAGCCGAAGACGATGCGTCCGTCGTCGCTCCAGTCGAGCCCGACGACCCCGATGTCGCCGGCGGTCAGCGGCGTCGCACGCCCGCCGGTGACCGCGATCGTCTCGATCCGGCCGCTGAACCGACTCTCGGGCCTCACGTACGCGATCCTCGAGCCGTCCGGTGAGAACGCCGGCTGCCGGGCGTCCTCGGCGCCGGCCACCGGCACCGCGTCGGGCTCGCCCAGGCGCCGGACGTGGAGGGCGCCGCTGAAGTAGGCGCCCGTGGTGTCGATCCCGGCGTCGGAGGAGGCGCGTCCGGCCGAGAACGCGAGCGTCAGACCGTCGGCCGACAGGGCGATGCCGGGCATGAAGGCGTGCGCGAGCTGCATGTCCCCCGGCAGCGCGATGTCCGATCGCACGACCGGTGCCGGCGCGGGCTTCGGGATCGGCTTGGCGATCCACGTGGCGGCCGCCACCGCGACGAGCGCGAGCCCGGCGACGGGAGCCAGCCAGCGCGGGAGCGACCCGGCGGGCGCCGGTTCCGGGAGAGGCGTCTCCTCGCCGCGCCGGAGCTCGATCCGAACGTCGCCGATGTCGCGGAAGCGGAGCGAGGTGTCGCGTTCGAGGCACCGCTCGAGCACGCGCCGCACGTTCGCGGGCGTGTCCGGCGGCAGACGACCCGGATCGACGCCCTTGTGGAGCACCGCGCCGATCGAGTCGCTCACGGTG
Organism: uncultured Isosphaeraceae bacterium; assembly: GCA_964385045.1. Taxonomy (GTDB): domain Bacteria; phylum Planctomycetota; class Phycisphaerae; order Phycisphaerales; family SM1A02; genus CAYLNM01. The sequence goes on along the minus strand of CAYLNM010000108.1, from coordinate 8,478 downwards.
TCGCCGACGAAGGGCGACGCGCCGACGAGCATCTCGTAGAGCACCACGCCGAAGGACCAGACGTCGGTCCGCCGGTCGACGCGTCGGCCGCGGGCCTGCTCGGGCGACATGTACGCGGCGGTGCCGAGGATCGCGCCCGCGATCGTCGGCGAGTGCTGGGGCTGGGGCGTGGTCATCGTCGGGCTGTCGAGCCCGCCGGCCGACGACTGCTCGCCGTCCTCGGTCCGCGCCAGGCCGAAGTCGAGCACCTTGGCCTGCCCGTCGGGCGTCACGATGACGTTGGCGGGCTTGAGGTCCCGGTGGATCACGCCGGCCTCGTGGGCCGCCTCGATCCCGGCCGCGATCTGCACGGCCAGGTCGATCGCCTCGTCCACCGGCAGCGGGCCGCGGTCGAGCATCTCCGCCAGCGTCCGGCCCTCGACGTACTCGAGGATCAGGTACTTCGCTCCGTCCTGCTCCTCGACGCCGTGGATGCCGGCGAGGTTCGGGTGGCTGAGCTGGGCGAGCGTCCTTGCCTCCCGCTCGAATCGCTCGAGGCGGGCGGGGTCGGAGGCGAGCTCGACGGGGAGCGCCTTGATCGCCACCTGCCGGTCGAGGCGGGTGTCCGTCGCGAGGTACACGACGCCCATGCCGCCCCGGCCGACCTCGCGGAGAACCTCGAATGCACCGACCCGCTGCAGCATCGATGCAGGATAGTGGCTCGGGGACACGCGGTGGCCGGCCTCGGCGGCATCTGCGCCGCCATTCGGCACGGACTCGATCTGGTCGAGTCTCGGCGGGCGACCGATCTCGCCGATCGGCTCCGGCCGCGGGTCCCGGCCGCGGGTCCCGGCCGTGATCCCGGCCGTCCGCGATCCGTCCGTCCTGGGGCGATCAGCGGACGTGGGCCGGCCCACGCCGCGGCCGATCCCTCGCGCGGCGTCACGCTTCGATCATCCGCACGGGTGGGACGTGGCTCCCGGCCGATCCTGCATCCGGGCGCGGTAGGGCGAGTGACGAGCCGTGGTCCGGCCACGGGGAAGGGGGGCCATGGACGGGCGACACCGACACGTCGGTGCGGTGCTCGTATCGGCATCGTTCTCCACGCCGGCGATCGTCGCGGTCGCGGTGGTCATGTGCATCGCGCCGGCTACGCCCGGTGCTCCGGGTTCTCGTAGCCGAAGCGGCAGCCGGCGGTCCAGGCGTTGCGGTCGTTGCCGTGGTTGGGCAGCCCTCCGGCCATCTTCAGCATGCGCGCCAGATGAAGCAGGTTCCACGTCATGATCGTGGTGTTGCGCTGCGTGAAGTCGTTGTCGATCCCGGCTCCGTCGTCGCCGTAGGACGGACCCGGACCCGCCTCGCCGACCCAGCCGCAGTCGGCCTGCGGCGGGATGGTGTAGCCCAGATGCCCGAGTGCGTAGAGGATCGACATCGCGCAGTGCTTGATGCCGTCCTCGTTGCCGGTGATCACGGCGCCGCCGACCTTGCCGTAGAAGCTCGACTGCCCCTTGTCGTTGAGGAGCGCCGACATCGCGTAGAGGCGCTCGATCATCAGGCGGCAGACCGAGCTCTCCTCGCCCAGCCAGATCGGCGTGCCGATGATCAGGATCTCGGCGGCGGCGATCCTCTTCCAGATCCCGGGCCAGGCGTCCTCGGGCCAGCCGTGCTCGGTCATGTCGGGCTGCACGCCGAAGGCGACGGGCAGCTCCGCGGGCCGAATCGTCTCGACCGTGACGCCGGCTCGGCGCATGATCCCGGTCGGCACCGACAGGAGCAGGTCGGTGTGACTGTCCTCGTCCGACCGCTTGAGCGTGCAGTTGAGGATGACCGCCGACAGGGCGGAGAAGTCGGTCGTGTCGTCGCGGCAGAGCTTCTCCTGCTTCTCGTTCATGGTGATCGCGCGGACCGTTCGCCTCGTCTCCGGGGTGTGACGCGGGGCCCTCGGGGCCATTCATCCGGGATCCCGCCGCGCAGGCTCCGTCGAGGACCTCGAGGATGATCGTCCGCCCGTCGGCGGGGCATCGTGGTCCGGGTCCCCCAGGATCCCCTGGGCCCTCTCCCGAGCGCGATGATCGCCGCTGACTCGGCGGGGGCACGCTCCGTGGGGGCGAGCGCGCGAGCGGGATCGCCGGGACGGTGCGCCTCGGCGACCTCGGCTCCGGACCAGGGAGTCGCCTCCGTCACATCGGCGCGGAGGGCCTAGTTGCCATCGACGAGACTCGTCCAGTTGAGCATCACCGCGATCGGGGTCTCGCTCCTGGCTCCGCTGTCGACGAAGTGGAAGAGGTTGTCACCGCCGACCTCGGCGGGCGTCGGGGCGTAGGACCTCCCCACGTCCCACGGCGTGCGGAAGAGCAGCCGGGGAGGCGAGAAGACGAACGACTCGCCGGTCGTCTCGACCTGGACGGCCCAGAGGTCGGCGTCCTGATCGACATAGAACAGCTCGTCGCCCTCGGGGCTCCAGCGCGGGTGGATGCCGCTGCCCTGCGAGATCACCCACTGGCGATCGCGGAGGTGCTCGGGCCATGCCGGAGCGAACGGGATGACGCGGATCTCCCAGCGTCCGTCCTCGATGCGGGTGTAGGCGAGCCAGCGTCCGTCCATCGACACGCGAGCCGCGGCATCGATGCCGGGATCGGTCACCAGCGGAATTCGATCGCCGCCGTCGAGCGGTACGGCCCAGATGTCGTTGGACTCGCTGATCAAGAGCGTCCCCGAGACCACGATGAGGTACTCGCCGTCCATGGTCCAGTCGATCGGATGGTCGTACCCGCCCTCGTTGTCCCGGACGAGCGTGACCGCGCCGTCCCCGATTCGCTTGCGGTAGATTCCGCGGGGGTGCGACTCGTCGCCACCCCAGCGGAACGCGATCTCGGTGCCGTCGGGCGACCAGGTCGGCGACACTTCCGCGTTCGGGAGCGACGTGAATCGGCGTGGCTGCGGATCGATGATCGCGGAGGTGCCGCGTTCGTCATCGCGCTCCGCGTCGTCGGTCGTGATCGCGAGCGACGTGGGATGCAGCCAGAGATCGATCGAGCCGTCGTCGCCGATCTGCTCGGTCGCGATCATCGTGCCCGCGCGATTCTGGCCCATGTACCTGATCGGCGTGTCGATGGCATGCGCCGCCCGCTCGCGGCCGTCGTAGTCGAACGACGTGACGCGATCGCCGTTGGTGTCGAAGGAATAGCCGCGCGACGGCGTCGCCAGCTCATGTCGTCCGGCGGAAGCGGCGCCGTACACGAGCACGCCGTTCGTGCTCACCGAGAACTGGCCGTGCCAGGTCGAGATGTCGGGCGCGATGTCACGTGCCAGCAGGTTCGAGTCCCCCAAAAACGATCCGGACGACGGATCGAATCGCCTTGCGAGCAGCGATCCATCACGAACGTGGACCAGGTGCCCGTTCGCGTAGGCCGCGCCGTAGTTGCTGCCGATCAGGCGTCTCGGGTTCTCGGGATCGCCGAGACGTGCGAGGTAGACGCCGTTGTTGTCCTGCTCGTCGGGACGCGCTGAGACGGCGAGGTAGAGAAACTGATCGGTGCCCGGAATCATGACCGGCCAGCGGTGGCTCGTGTGGAGCGCGTCGTCGACGACGGTGAGCGTCCTCGGTTCACCCCCTTCGGCATCCACGATCATCAGTCCGCCGCGGAATCGTGGCGCGAAGACGATCCGACCGTCGTCGGTCCATGCCCCGCCGCGTCCCTGCCCGCCGTCGCCGATGCGCGACGTCGTGCCGCTGACCGTGTCGTGCCTCATCAGCCCGTTCGTCGTGATGAAGCCGACATGGCGTCCGTCGGGACTCCAGAACGGGAAGAGGGCCTGGTCGGTTCCCGGAAGCTCGACCGGCTCGGTGGCTGCGAGGTCGCGCATCCAGATGCGTCGCGACTCTCCGGGGCGCGTCGCGACGAAGGCGACGCGGGTACCGTCGCGGGAGATCACGGCGGGGCCGCTCAGATCGCCCGACAGCCGGACGTCCGCGTCGTGCGGCGGGGTGATCGCGAGTCGGACGACCGGCTCGCTCGCGTGCTCCGCCCCACGGCCGAGCGACCACGCGGTGATCCCGGCGAGGCCCACGATCATCGCGGCCGCGGCGCCCGGGAGCAGGCGAGCGCGTCCGCGATCCGGCTCGATGGTGGCGTGCTCCGCGGAGTCCGGCTCCGGGGTCAGCAGCTCCACCCGGACATCCCCGATGTCGCGGTACCGCAGGGCCTTGTCCCGCACCAGGCAGCGACCGAGCACGCGCCGCACGTGCGGCGGCGTGTTGCCCGGGACGTTCGCGAGATCGACGTCCTTGTGGAGCACCGCGCCGATGGAGTCGCCGGCGGTCTCGCCGTCGAATGGGCTCGAGCCGGCCAGCATCTCGTAGAGCAGCACGCCGAATGACCAGATGTCCGTCCGCTTGTCGACGGATCGGCCCCGCGCCTGCTCCGGGCTCATGTAGGCCGCGGTCCCCAGGATCGCCCCTTCGAACGTGGGCGAGTGGCGGGGCGGGGGGGTCGTCATCGTCGGGCTGTCGAGCGTGCCCCGCGAGGACATCGGATCGGGGGCGGTTCGCGCCAGCCCGAAGTCCAGGACCTTGGCCTGCCCGTCGGGGGTGATGATCACGTTGGCGGGCTTCAGGTCGCGGTGGATCACCCCGGCGTCGTGCGCGGCTTCGAGGCCCGCGGCGATCTGCACGGCGTACTCGACGGCTTCGTCGACGGGCAGGGGGCCACGCTCGAGTCGATCGGCCAGCGACTCGCCCTCGACGTACTCGAGCACGAGATGGCGGGCACCATCCTGCTCCTCGACGCCGTGGATGCCGGCGAGGTTCGGGTGGTTGAGCTGGGCAAGGGTCCTGGCCTCGCGCTCGAAGCGCTCGAGCCGGGCCGGGTCGGAGGCCAGCTCGGCGGGCAGGGCCTTGAGTGCGACCCGTCGATCGAGTCTCGTGTCGGTGGCGAGGCGCACCACGCCCATGCCGCCGCGGCCGAGCTCGCCCAGTACCTCGTATGGACCGACGCGGTCAGTCATGTGATCAGGGTCGCGGTTCCGCGGCGGCGGCGATCACGGATCGCCGGGCGCGGGACCGGCCGCTTCCATCTCGACGAGCCAGAGATCGCCGTCGTTGGTGTTGGAGACGTAGTAGAGCTTGTCATCGAGGAACTTGAAGAAGTCGACCGGCTCCTGGAGCGGCGGTTCGACCCAGGTCCATTCGCCCGTCGCGGTGTCGGTCACGAACACCCGGTCGACTTCGTCGTCCCACCCCATGGCCCGCGAGTCGTCGATCCATGCGATCCAGCGCGCATCCTGGACCTGCTGCCCGTAGGAGCTCCCGCTCGGCAGGCGAAGGAACGTGATCTCGCCGGTCTCGGGAACGAGGACCGCGAGGCTCAGTATTCCCTCGTCCAGCTCGCTCAGCCCCATCAGCCGGCTGCCATCGAGCGACCATGCGAGCGGCTTGACGAAGCCCTCGATCTCACTCGGATCGGGCGACACGGTCCCGTCCGGCCGGGCCTCGTAGATCCGCGTGCCGGGGGGGTCGAGCCGGTGTGCCGCGAGGGCGCTGCCGTCGCGCTTCCAGCTCACCGTGCCGAGTCCGGTGCCGTCGTCCTCGATGAGGACCTTCGAATCGGTGCCGTCCTGGTTCATCGTCCAGATGGCGTACGCGCCCGTGCGATTGCTGAAGTAGCTCAGCACCGAGCCGTCCTGGATGAACTGCACGCCGCGATCGCGGAACTCATCGCGGAGCAGCCGTCGGCGGATGGTTCCGTCGAGGCGTGCGACCACGATGTCGTCGCCGATCATGCCGGCCATCCGGTGCGCGACCCAGGCGCCGTCGTGGCTCACGTCGAGATCCAGCAGCGCCCTGGCGGCGGTGTAGAGCGGTTCGGCATCGTCGCCGAAGGCGAGGCGATCGACATCGAAGGAGATGCGGCCGATCCGGCCACGCTGCTCCATGGTCGCGACCACGAGCCGCCGACCGTCCGGAGTCATCGCGAACTCCTCGATCTGGACGGGCCCGGGCATGATGGGCGTCGGCGCGCCGTCGGCCGTGCCATCGTCCGTGAGCGCAAGCCGCCAGAGCGCCCGCGTCCCGCTCCGGTCGCTGAGAAAGATGACCGATCGGCCATCGGGACCCCAGACCGGGTCCCAATCGGTCGCCGCGTCATTGGTCAACCGGTAGCGGGTCCCGCCTTCGGCGGCCATCCAGAAGATGTCGCGCTGGCCGCCGTCGAGAGACCAGTAGACGATGCGCGTGCCATCCGGCGACCAGCTCGGCGCGACCGCGTCGAAACCGGGCTCGTCCGGCCCCGGGGCTTCGAGGGTCGTCCGATCCCCGGACCGCACGTCCACGAGGAAGACCTCGCCGAAGGCCGGTCGTCCGAAGGGATCGTGTGCCGGGACGGTGGTGCAGGCGAGCGTCGAGCCGTCGGGCGACCACGCGGGGTCGAATCCCTCGGTCGCGACGCGCCTGGGATCCTCGCCGGTGGCCCCCATGACGTAGATCCCGCCGGTGCCGCGGGACGAAGCGAACGCGATCGACCCGCCATCGGGGCTGAAGGCGGGATCGAAGTCGTTCGCCGGTGAATTGGGCGTGAGGTTGATCGGGTTCGATCCCCCGACGCGGAGCAGAAAGATGTCCTGGTCGCCGCCGTCCATCGCGGTGTAGACGATCGATCGCCCATCCGGGGACACGGTGGGATGGCGCTCCACGACCGCGAAATCGGTGAGACGGCCGACCGAAGCGATCGCCTGGTCGGGCCGAGTCGCCGCTGGCCGGCCGGGCTCCGGGCGATGCAGCACGACGAGGAGCAGGGCCATGGCGAGTCCGAGCGCGACGACCGTGCATGCGACGACCAACGGAACCGCCGGACGGCGGTCGGCGACAGGGGCGGCGTCGAGGTCCGGAGCCGGTCGCAGCAATTCGAGCCGCGCGTCGCCGATGTCGCGAAGACGCTGGGTCCGGTCGCGCTCCATGCACAGCGACAGGACGCGGCGAACGTTCTCCGGGGTCGCGTCGGGGAGCCGATCGAGCTCGAGATCCTTGTGGAGCACGGCTCCGATCGAGTCGGTCGCCGTCTCGCCGTGGAACGGGCTCGCGCCGACCAGCATCTCGTACAGCACGACGCCGAAGGACCAGATGTCGGTGCGCTTGTCCACGCGACGGCCGCGTGCCTGCTCCGGTGACATGTACGCCGCGGTGCCCAGGATCGCCCCCTCGATGGTGGGCGAGTGCTGGGGCGGCGGGCTGGTCATGGTCGGGCTGTCGAGTCCGCCGGCCGATGACGCCTTGCCGTCGTCGGTCCGCGCCAGCCCGAAGTCCAGGACCTTGGCCTGCCCGTCGGGGGTGATGATCACGTTGGCGGGCTTCAGGTCGCGGTGGATCACCCCGGCGTCGTGCGCGGCTTCGAGGCCCGCGGCGATCTGCACGGCGTACTCGACGGCTTCGTCGACGGGCAGGGGGCCACGCTCGAGTCGATCGGCCAGCGACTCGCCCTCGACGTACTCGAGCACGAGATGGCGGGCACCATCCTGCTCCTCGACGCCGTGGATGCCGGCGAGGTTCGGGTGGTTGAGCTGGGCAAGGGTCCTGGCCTCGCGCTCGAAGCGCTCGAGCCGGGCCGGGTCGGAGGCCAGCTCGGCGGGCAGGGCCTTGACCGCGACCTCGCGGTCGAGCCGGGTGTCCCGTGCGAGGTACACCACGCCCATGCCGCCGCGGCCGAGCTCGCGGAGAACCTCGAATGGACCGATCCGCGCGTGCATCGACACAGGGTAGTGCTTCCCGAATGCCGGGCCGCCCATCCTGGTGCCGTCCGCAGGACGCGCCCGTCGATGGAGGGTCCATCTCGGCGGGGGATCGGAAGTGCCTGCGTCGCGCGGACGACGGAACGCGGCTGACCGGGCTCGCACCGGTGGACATCGGGCGTGGGAACGCCCGGGGCTGCATGGCTGGGGCGCGTAAGCCGAGATTTCGAAGCGGGTTGTGGGTAACAGGCGATGCGGGTCGTGCGGCGGACCGGTCCGGTTCGCGGGCGGAGCGCGAAGTGGGCGCGGTCCACACACGAGAGCGCCGCGCAGTTGGAGGTTCGAGCCCCACGGCTCGAGGCCCTTCTCGCAGGACTCCGTTCGCCGGATCGCAGATGAGCCGCGCTGGACGAGGCGAACCCTTTCCGTCCTGCCGACGGTCATGAGCTTGCCCGCGGAGGCGGCCTTCGAGACGCGGGCCTCGGCCTGCTCGGCCTGCTCGAGCGTGATCCCGAACACATCCGTCTTCAGCAGCGCGCCGGCTCCGGTGACGATGATCCATCTGCCTTCGATCGCGCTGGCGGCCGTGCGTGTTCTCACGCGCCCGGCACGTCAACCAACGTGTCGGTGCCGGAGCCGCGATACGATTCGTGAACCGACGACGCGGCAACTGCCTTGACAGACCTCGGTCCTCGCTTCGGCGCCTCGACCGTGTCGAGCGCCTGGTAGACCGACGCGGGGATCATCTCCTGCGACGCGGCCCAGCGGAACATCCGC